>NZ_JBFTLC010000009.1:0-140692 GCF_056396245.1 Arthrobacter sp. 05T423 | reverse complement strand
GCATGATGTATTGGGCACGCTCCGTGCCCTGTTCCCTGATCAGCGCGTCCAGGGACTCAACCCACTCGGCGGTCTCTTCCGGATCACGATCAGGCAGCTGGTTAGTCAACCCGCTGAGGATATGGGAGGTATCTTCTCCTGCAGCCACGGCAGCCTCGTTTCATCTTCGAATGTAGGGCTCATGTTTTCGTATTGTGGGAAAACATTCTTGCTATTCGAGATTATCGGGGGCGGTGGATGTGGGTCAAACGCCCGCGCGCACTTCCGGCAGTACTGACTAATACATAACCTAACGGGCGGATTGTGACCGCCAAGGGGGCCGCGGGCACCTTGACCCGAAGGTGATGCAGGTCATACGATGATTTCACCATTCAACAAGTTTATTTCGCGATGTGGAATAACAGCAACTGTCCGCCGATCCATGATCGTCCGACCGAGGGCTCACCACCGCGAAAATCCCAGAACTGGAGAACCAGATGCAGACGACCCCCTCAGTCGGCGTCGAAACGGACGGGCCGACGCTGTTGTCGGGCCAGCCGGTCCATCCCGCCGTCAGCGTCGACGACCTGTGCGAAGCGGCCAGTGCCGCGGCCGGCCGCGACATCAGCCCCAGCCTCTACAACACCGACCTCGCACCCACCAAGCGGCAAGGGCGCCGCTGGACGGCGTACAGCATCTTCACCTTGTGGGCGAACGACGTGCACAGCCTCGGAAACTACGCGTTCGCCGTCGGACTCTTTTCCCTCGGTCTCGGGGGCTGGCAGATCCTGATGGCCCTGGCCATCGGTGCGGCCCTCCTCTTCGTGCTGCTCAGCTTCTCCGGTTTCATGGGGCAGAAGACGGGGGTCCCGTTCCCCGTCATGAGCCGTATAAGTTTCGGCATCCGCGGCGCCCAGCTCGCCAGCCTAATCCGCGGCGCGGTGGCGGTCGCATGGTTCGGGATCCAGACGTTCCTTGCCTCGGTGGTGCTCCGGGTAATGCTGGTGGCCATGGTCCCGTCCCTCCACGACCTGGACACCAACTCCATCCTTGGCCTGTCCACGCTGGGCTGGATCGCCTTCGTGGGGCTGTGGATCGTACAGCTCGTCATCGTCAGCTTCGGCATGGAGATGATCCGCAAATACGAGGCCTTCGCGGGTCCGGTCATCCTGCTGACGATGGTCCTGCTGGCTGTCTGGGTCTTCACCGAGGCGCAGGGCTCCATCCAGTGGACGGGCATCAGGGGCCTCGAGGGCGGTGAGATGTGGCGGACCATTTTCGCCGGCGGTGCCCTCTGGGTGTCCATCTACGGTACGTTCGTCCTGAACTTCTGTGACTTCACCCGGTCCGCCGTGTCCAAAAAGTCCATCGTCCGCGGCAACTTCTGGGGCATCCCGATCAATATGCTCCTGTTTGGCGCCATCGTGGTGGTCCTCGCCGGCGGGCAGTACAAGATCAACGGCACCATCATCGAAACGCCGTCGGACATCGTCCAAAGCATTCCCAACACCCTCTTCCTGGTGCTGGCTTGCCTCGCGATCCTCATCCTGACCGTCGCGGTCAACCTCATGGCCAACTTCGTGGCCCCCGTTTATGCCCTCACCAACCTGTTCCCCAAGCGGCTCAACTTCCGCCGGGCGGCATGGGTGAGCGGTACCATCGGCCTGGTCATCCTGCCGTGGAACCTCTACAACAACCCGCTCGTCATCGTGTACTTCCTGGGTGGGCTCGGTGCCCTGCTCGGGCCGCTGTTCGGCGTGGTCATGGCCGACTACTGGCTGCTCCGCCGCGGCAAGGTGAACGTCCCCGAGCTGTACAGCGAGGACCCGGCCGGGGCCTACTTCTACAAGCGGGGCGTCAACCCGAGGGCCATCATCGCGCTGGTTCCGGCAGCCGTCCTGGCCATCCTCGTGGCCTTCCTCCCTGCGTTCGAGCCGGCCGCACCGTTTGCCTGGTTCTTCGGTGCCGGCGTCGGAGCACTGAGCTACTACGTGATCGCCGACCGCAAGCAGCGCTTTGAGGACGCCGACGGCGAGGCCATCGCCGTCGCCAGCAACCACTAAGAGCCACCCACCTAATTGACTCGCACTTAATGTCGTTTTGAGCGCCCAAAACGACAACAACTGCGAGTCAGTTGGGCCCAACCCCCTCAGGAGCACACCATGCGCATACTCGTCGCCAACGTCAACACCACCCAGTCCATGACCGACTCCATCGCCGCCCAGGCGCGCAGCATCGCGGCGTCCGGCACCGAGATCGTCGGGATCACGCCGCGCTTCGGCGCGGATTCCTGTGAGGGCAACTTTGAGAGCTACCTGGCCGCGATCGCGGTGATGGACCGGGTGGTCAGCTACACCGAGCCCTTCGACGCCGTCATCCAGGCAGGCTACGGCGAGCACGGCCGGGAGGGGCTGCAGGAGCTGCTGGACGTGCCCGTCGTCGACATCACCGAGGCGGCGGCCAGCACGGCCATGTTCCTGGGCCACAAGTACTCCGTGGTCACCACCCTTGACCGCGCCGTGCCGCTCATCGAGGACCGGCTGAAGCTGGCAGGCCTCGACGCCCGCTGTGCGTCGGTGCGGGCCAGCGGGATGGCAGTGCTGGAGCTCGAGGAGGAGCCGGAGCGGGCGGTCGAGGCCATTATCAGCCAGGCGCTGCTCGCTGTCCGGGAGGACAAGGCCGAGGTGATCGTGCTTGGCTGCGGCGGCATGGCCGGCCTTGACGAACAGATCCGGCGGCGCGCCGGAGTGCCGGTCGTTGACGGGGTTGCCGCTGCCGTGACCATCGCGGAGTCCCTGGTCCGGATGCAGCTCTCCACGTCCAAGGTGCGGACGTACGCCACGCCGCGGCCCAAGACCGTCATAGGCTGGCCGCTTGCGGCGAGCGGCGTTCCGGCCACCGCTTAAGGTTCCAACGACTCCAGGAGAAGCAGCATGACCGTTCCACCCACTCCGGGGCGGGTCGCCGTCGTCACCGGCGCCGGTTCCGGCATCGGGCGCGCGGTTGCCCGGCAAATGCTGGCGGACGGCTACCGGGTGGCCCTGGCGGGCCGCCGTGAGCCGCAGCTCCGGGACACAGCGGACGGGCATCCGGAGGCGCTGGCGGTGCCGTGCGATGTCACCGTGCCCGACGACGTCGAGCGCCTTTTCGCTGCCGTCCTCGCACGCTGGGGCCGGGTGGACGTCCTGTTCAACAACGCCGGCGTCTTTGGCCCGGCGGCGTCGGTGGACGAGATCAGCCTGGCGGACTGGGAGGCCACCGTCGCGGTGAACCTGACCGGTTCGCTGCTGTGCGCAGGGGCGGCCGTCCGGGCGATGAAGGCGCAGTCGCCGAAGGGCGGCCGGATCATCAACAATGGCTCAATTTCCGCGCATTCGCCCCGGCCGCGCACCGTCGCGTACGCCGTCACCAAGCACGCCATGACAGGCCTGACCAAGAGCATCGAGCTGGACGGCCGGGAGTTCGGGATCACCTGTGGGCAGATCGACATCGGCAACACGGCCACGGAACTCATGGACACCATCGGAGTCGGCTCGGGGGCGCTCCAGGCCGACGGAAGCCGCAGGGTGGAACCGATGTTCCCGGTGGAGGACGCGGCCCGGGCGGTGCTGATGATGGCGGGGATGCCTCCGTCGGCGAGCGTGGGTTCCGTGGTGATCACGGCCGCGGGAATGCCCTTCATCGGCCGCGGCTAACCCCCCTCCTTCGCGCTTGCTCCCTTCCTTCCTTCCTTCCTTCCGCGCTTTTGTCCACATATCGCGACTTCGGCGCCCTTCAGCGGCGAATATCTGGACAAAAACTCGCGGCCTCGAGGTCCGGCCTGTGGATAACGTCCCGCAGGCCTCGTTAAGGTGCCTCAATGGAGCATGACCAGATTGTCACCGCTGCCCGAGGAAATCAGTAGCCGGCCGTTCGCCGTTCCCGAGGCGGCCGTCGCCGGTGTACCTGCAGGCAGGCTCTTCGCCCGCGACATGCACCGTCCAAGCAGGGGCATCCGCGTGCCCAGGTCGAGCAGCCTGGACCTTCCCGCACTCGTTCGCTCGCACACCGCACTAGATGCGGACATCTTCGCGAGCCTGGTCACCGCGGCGGAAGTCCACGGCGTTCCGCTGCCGCCGTGGGCGGAGTTCAGGCCCGACGACGGCGGGCCGGTGACCGCCGCCGTCGAACCTGTGCCATGGGGCAAGAAAAGCGGACCGCATTTCCGGGAGCCCGGACGGTTTCTGCACCTGTCCCGGGAGAACGGCGGCACGCTTCCGCGCCGGCGCGGCATCGCGGGGCACCGGCTCAAGATCCGCGACGGTGATCTCGTTGAGATTGACGGCCTGCGGCTGACCTCGCTCGCCAGAACTTGGGTTGACCTGGGCTCTGTCCTGCCCATCGACGACCTCGTGGTGGCCGGCGACGCCATCGTCAGCGAGCATGCCAGGCACTTCGGGCCGCCCAAGGTCGCCATGGTGCCGCTGGCGGAGCTGCGGACGTTTGTGGACGGCGCCAACGGCATCCATGGGGTGCGGAAGGCGCGGCTTGCCCTCGATCTGCTGCGCGTCGGTGTCGATTCGCCACCGGAAAGCAAGCTCCGCCTGCTCCTGGACGACGCCGGGCTGCCGGAGTTCACGCCCAACTGCCGCGTGGACGACGTCCTGAACAAGCCGGTCTGGACTGATCTGGGCTGCCCGAGGTTCAGGACGTGCATCGAGTACGAGGGGCTCCATCACCTGACCCCCGGGCAGCAGGCGCTCGACGCGTCCCGGGACCAGCGCGTGTCGGACGCGGGCTGGCGCCAGGTCAAAGTCAACAGCGTCGACATGAGCCGCGGGCGGGAGTGGGTCGTCTCGCGGGTGCGGCAGGCGCTGCGCAAGCAAGGCTGGCAGCGGTAGGAGTTTTTGTCCAGATATCGGCCGCTGAAGGGCCTCTAACCCCCGACAAGTGGACAAAAACTCAATTGTGACTGGCTACACGAGTTCCACATTGTGAAAACTGAATTTCCTCTTGCGGAATTGTGTGACCGGCGTTACGTTGGAAGCAGACCCCGATCCGGGGCTGTTCCCAATTGATAGGTACAGATCAATGAAGATCCCAGATTCCGCGGCGCTGAAGGCGAGTTCGGCGCCGTCGAAGAAGAAGCCCCTGTATAGGTCGCTCTTCTTCCAAATTCTGATCGCCGTCGTGGCAGGTGTCCTCATCGGGCATTTCTGGCCGGACCTGGGCGCTCAACTGAGGCCGCTGGGTGACGGCTTCATCCAGCTCATCAAGATGATCATCGCGCCGCTGATCTTCCTCGTGATCGTCACGGGAATTTCGGCCGTTGGCGACGTCAAGGCGGTCGGAAGGGTAGGAGTCAAGGCTCTTCTCTACTTCACAGCGGCCACACTTTTCGCCCTGGTCTTCGGCCTGATTGTCGGCAACCTCATCCAGCCCGGAGCGGGCCTGCACATCGATCCGAGCACGCTGTCCCAGGAAGCCCTCGACGCCAAGACCGGCCATGCCGTGCCGAAGGACGCGGCGGCGTTCATCCTGGACGTCATTCCCACCAGTGTCATCGGCGCCTTCGCCAACAACAGCCTGCTGCAGGTCCTCTTCTTCTCCGTGTTCTTCGGTGCCGCAATCGTTGTCATCGGCCGCGAGCGGTGCCTCCCGGTGGTCAGTCTCATGGAGACGGTCCTGGAACTCGTTTTCAAGATCATGTCCTGGATCATGAAGGTCGCTCCGATCGGTGCGTTCGGCGCGATGGCCTTCATCATCGGCCAGTACGGGCTGGACACTCTTGGCACCTACGCGATGCTGATCACCGCCTGCTACGGTGCGGCTGTGGTGTTCATCGGGCTCCTGTTCGTCGTGGCCTGGGGATTCGCCCGGGTTCCGCTGTGGCAGTTCCTCAAGTACACCCGCGAGGAATTCCTGCTGGCCCTGGGCACCGCGTCCACGGAAGCCGTGATGCCGCGCATCATGACCAAGCTGACCAATGCCGGCTGCTCCCGGGCCACCACCGGCCTGGTGGTTCCCACGGGCTATTCCTTCAACCTGGACGGCGCGGCGATTTACCTGTCCATCTCCCTGCTGTTCCTCGCCCAGGCCTTCGGCCATCACCTGGACCTCGGCCAGCAGTTGGCGGCCCTCGGTGTCCTGCTGCTCACCTCAAAGGGCATGGCCGGCGTACCCGGCTCGTCCTTCCTCGCACTGTCCGCCACCGCGGCCGCGCTCGGAATCTTCCCGGTGGCAGGCGTCGCCCTGCTGCTCGGCGCCGACCGGCTCATGGACTCCATGCGCGTGGTGGTCAACCTGCTGGGCAACTGCGTGGCCACCTTCCTGGTCTCCAAGTGGGAGGGCCAGTTCGACCGCAGCGTCATGGTCCGGGCGTTCCGCGGCGAGATCACCAACCACGATTCGGCGGTCATGCTCGGTGTGGAGGAGGACTTCCAGGAGCAGGAACTGGAGCGGATCAGCGGGGGCGGGGAGGCGTCGCCCAAGTTCCGCGGCGGTCCGAACCCCGGCGAGATGCCCGAGTTCCAGATGAGCCGGCCGTCCGCAGCCATCAACCACGAATAACGTACGGAGTTTTTGTGCAGATATCGTCCGCTGAAGGCCCTTGAAGTCGCGATATCTGGACAAAAACTCCAGAGGACAGACGGCAGGATCCCGTCCAAGACTGAGCAGTTCAGACTTGGGCGGGATCCTGCCTCGTTAATCGGTCGGCCCGCAAAAGGCGCGGGGCTCAGAGGGGGAGCAGCGCCGACAGGTCCGCCCGGAGGCCCGAGGCGGCCACGCGTCCGGCCCCGACGGCGTCTGCCCAGCTCAGCCGGCCGGTCACCATCGCCAGCCACGTGGCGGCGTCGCACTCGATGACGTTCGGGGGAGTGCCGCGCGTGTGCCGCGGGCCCTCAACGCACTGCGTGACGCCGAACGGCGGGACCCGCACCTCCACCGAATTCCCGGGTGCGCGGGCGGTGACCTCCTCGAGGGAGTACCGGACCGCCGTCGCGATCACCGAACGGGGGACCGCAGGTAACGGGGCGGCGTCCGACGGCGGGACGGCACCTGCCGCCCATTCGTTCAGGGCCGCTTGGCCCTCGGCGGGGTCGATTCTGCGGCGCGCAACTACCACCGGTGCCTCCTTGAAAAGTGAAAAGTTCGTTAGTCCAGCAGCGCCGAGACGGCATGGCCCAAACGGATCTTGCCCACGGGACGCCCACCGCCGAGCACCGGCTCCACCACCTTTTCGAGCACGCTGGACACGCCCGGGATGTCGACGGCTCCGCAGGCAGCCAGCAAGGTCAGTCCGACCAGCGAGGTAGCCCGCAGGTTGCCGTCCAGCACCTTGAGGGCCACGGAGACCCCCTGGGACGTGGCCATGACCAGGACGCCCTCGGCGCCGATTTTGGCGATGACGTCCAGCTCCTCCATCACGACAGTGTTGGCCTCGCCCCTGCCCTGCACCGCCCACGGGTAGTCCAGCATGGAGGTCGCGATGGTGGCGGCGCGGGCGTTTGCGGATTTGTCAGAGGGGGCCTTGGCGAGCAATGAGTAGGCGCGGGCCAGGCCGGTCAGCGAGATGGCGGCGACCGGTGCGCCGCAGCCGTCGATGCCCAGGTGCGCGATCTTCTCGCCGGAATACTCCTCGATCACGGTGCGGATGCGCTGCTGCAGCGGGTGGTTGGGTTCCAGGTAGCTGTGCGTGTCCCAGCCGTTTTCCGTGCAGGCCCACAGGAACGCCGCGTGCTTTCCCGAGCAGTTGAAGGCCAGCCGCGACTTGCCCCGCTCAGACTGGGTCAGCCAGGTCCGTGCCGTCTCGTCCTGCGGCCAGGCGGCGGGGCACTGCAGCTGATCCTCCTTGACGCCCGCGGCCTTGAGCATGCCTTCGACGACATCCATGTGGTCGAGCGATCCCGTGTGGCTGGCGCAGGCGAGGGCCACCTGGGCGCCGCGCAGGGGAACGCCGGACTGCATGGCCGCCAGCGCCTGCAGGGGCTTGAGCGTGGACCGGGCCAGGATGGGGGTATCGATGTCGCCAAGCCGGGTGACCACGTGGCCGTCCGCGGCCAGGACCACGGCCGCCCCGATATGGCGGGACTCCACGAATCCGCTTCGCTCAACCACGGCGAGTTCAACGGCGGAATCCACAGTGAACGTGGCGTGCGAATTTAGGGCCATGGGCCAAGTCTATGGTGCGGCAGCCTACTCAACCGTGACCATGACCGACTGCCAGCCGGAGGCGCCGTCGGGCACGGGATCGGCACGCTTCTCTGTCTGCACGTCTCCGGTGCCGTCCGTGGCGCGGACCTTGATGTAGTGCGAGCCAGGTTTGGCGTCCCAGCTGAAGGACCACTGCCGCCACGTGTCCACGGAGGCCTCGTCCGAGAGCACCGCCTCGGCCCAGTCGCCGCCGTCGATCTGCACCTCGACCTTGGTGATGCCCCGGGTTTGCGCCCACGCGGTACCGCCGACGGCCACCTTCCCGGCCGGCACCCTGGCGAACGATTTGGGCACCTCCACCCGGGCCATCGTCTTGATGGGGCCGCGCTCCGACCAGCCGCGCTGCGTCCAGTAGGCCTTGCTGTCGGCGAATCGGGTCACCTCCAGGTCCACCACCCACTTGGTGGCGGACACGAAACCGTACAGCCCCGGAACCACCATGCGCACCGGGTAGCCGTGTTCCAGCGGCAGCGGTTCGCCGTTCATGCCGATGGCGAGCATGGCGTCGCGGTCATCCTGCAGGACTTCCAGCGGTGTGGACGCGCTGAACCCGTCGATGGAGGTGGAGAGCACCATGTCGGCCCCCGCGATGGGTCTGGCCCGCTTGAGTACCTCGCGGATGGGAAGCCCCAGCCACCGGGCGTTGCCGGCGAGGTTGCCGCCTACCGGGTTCGAGACGCAGGTGAGGGTCACATGGGACTCGATCAGGTCGGCGTCGAGCAGGTCCTGGAACGTGAGCCGGACCTCCTGCTCCACGAGCCCGTGGACGCGCAGTTCCCACTCCCCGGCCGTGATCTCCGGAATGCTGAGGGCGGTGTCGATCCGGTAGAAGTCCTTGCCGGGCGTCAGCCACGGCGTCACTCCGGGCGTGGACGACTGCACCTTGGCGGGCACGGCCGCTGCGGGCCGGGCCGGCGCCGGGAGCCGGAGGGACTCCCTGGCCTGCGCCACATTGCTGCGCGCGGCGCTCAGCAGCCGGCCGCCGGCTGCCCCGATGGCCGCCGCGGCCGCCGTGATGCCTGTCGCCGCGAAGAAGGCCCGCCGGGAGGTGGCCGGGCGCTCCGGCAGCTTGGCCGCCACGTCGGACGGGGCACCGGGGAAGACCTGCAGCCGCCACAGCCGCGACACCAGCAGCCGGAGCACGACCAGCCCCGCCACGGTGCCAAGCAGCGAGGGCACGGCGTCCAGCGCCCTGACGCCGGCGCGGGTCACCACACTGGCCACGATCACCGCGCCCATGAACAGCACGCCAGCGGTGCCCAGCGCCCATCTCCGGTACGCCACCACGCCCAGAACGCACGCCAGCACCAAAATCGTCAGACCCATTCCGGCGAAGAGCGCGGCCTTGTCGTTGGTTCCGAACGTGGCAACCGCGAAGTCCTTCAGCCACGGCGGGGTGAAGTCGATGAACGTCGAACCCAGGGCGATCAGGGGAGTGGCACGGGCCGTAAAGAACGCCCCCGCCAGTTCCGCAACGGAAAGAACGACGGCGGCAGCGGCCACCCCGGCGAGGGCTGCCAACGCCGCTGGTCCCCTGAACCACCTCATGAGCTTCTTCATGACCTTGGTTCGTAGCGGCGGGCTGCCCGGATTGTCCGCCGGTACCAACTGAGGGCCGGTTCCAGCTGAAGACCGGCCACAACTGCGGACCGGTCACAGCTTAGGAGCCAGCACGGTCCACAAAGTACCCTTGGAGACTGTGAAGGTACTCGTCATTGGCCCCGGTGGCCGCGAACACGCCATTGTCCGCTCGCTCCTTGCCGACCCCAACGTTTCCGAAGTCCATGCGGCTCCGGGCAACGCGGGCATCAGCAAGCTCGTCCCCACGCACGCGATCAACGGGAACGATCCGGACGCCGTGGCGGCGCTCGCCACCCGGCTCGACGTCGACCTGGTGGTGGTAGGTCCCGAGGCTCCCCTCGCGGCCGGCGTTTCGGATGCCGTGCGCGACGCCGGGATTCCGGTGTTCGGCCCCAGCAGGGACGCCGCCCAGCTCGAGGCCTCCAAGGCCTTCGCCAAGCAGGTCATGGCCGAAGCCGGCGTTCCGACGGCGATGGCGCTGGTGGCCGCCAATGCGGACGAGGCTGCCGCGGCGCTGGACACCTTCGGTACCCCGTACGTCGTCAAGGACGACGGCCTGGCCGCAGGCAAGGGCGTGGTGGTCACGAACAACCGGGACGACGCCCTGGCCCACGCCCAGAGCTGCTTCGACGCCGGCGGCACCGTTGTGATCGAGGAGTTCCTGGACGGCCCGGAGGTTTCGGTGTTCGTGCTGTGCGACGGCCGCAACACGGTGGCCCTGTCCCCGGCGCAGGACTTCAAGCGCATCTACGACAATGACGAAGGCCCCAACACCGGCGGCATGGGCGCGTACACCCCGCTCGACTGGGCCCCGGAAGGACTGGTCCAGGAGGTCATCGACCGCATCGCCCAGCCCACCGTGGACGAGATGGCCCGCCGCGGCACCCCGTTCGTGGGCGTGCTGTTCGTCGGCCTGGCGCTGACCAAGCGCGGAACGCGCGTCATCGAATTCAACGTCCGCTTCGGCGACCCCGAAACCCAGGCGGTACTCGCCCGGCTCAAGACGCCCCTCGGTTCCCTGCTCCTGTCAGCCGCCAAGGGCGAACTGGACCAGGCAGAAGAGCTGCGCTGGTCCAAGGACACGGCGGTCGCCGTCGTCGTTGCCTCCGAAAACTACCCCGACACCCCGCGCACGGGTGACCGCATCCGCGGGCTCAAGAAGGTGGACGAGCTGGACGGCGTCCACGTGATCCACGCCGGAACCAAGCTCGACGACGAGGGCAAGGTGGTCTCGGCCGGCGGCCGTGTCCTCGCCGTGGTGGCGCTGGGATCCGACCTCGTGGAGGCCCGGGAACGGGCGTACGACGGCGTGGAGCTGGTGCAGCTGGAAGGCGCCCAGTTCCGCACGGACATCGCGGGCAAGGCCGCACGCGGTGAAATCAAGGTGTCGTCCGCCGTCTCAGCCCCGTCGGCTGCCCCGGCCGGCTCCGCTTCGGAAAAGAAGGCGTGACAGTGGCTGCACAGGAAAGCTCCCGCGGCCTGGACACCCCGCACGCCGAGCTGCCCGGCTGGACGCACGTCTACTCGGGCAAGGTCCGCGACCTGTACGTCCCGGCCAGCGACTCCATCAACGAGCAGTTCGGGCAGGAGTGCGTGCTGGTGGTCGCCACCGACCGCATCAGCGCCTACGACTACGTGCTCAGCAGCGAGATCCCGGACAAGGGACGGATCCTGACCCAGCTGAGCCTCTGGTGGTTCGACCAGCTAAACGTTGAACACCACGTCCTGGCGTCCACCGTGGAGGACGGCGTGCCGGCCGCGGTCGAGGGCCGGGCCATGATCTGCAAGAAGCTGGAAATGTTCCCGGTGGAGTGCATTGCCCGCGGCTACCTCACGGGCTCCGGCCTCGTGGAGTACCGGCAGTCCGGCACCGTCTGCGAGATCCCGCTGCCGGAAGGCCTGGTGGACGGCTCCCGCCTGGAGCGCGCCATCTTCACCCCGTCGGCCAAGGCCGAGGTGGGCGAGCACGACGAAAACATCACCTACGACGCCGTCGTGTCCATCGTGGGCGACGACATCGCGGCGCGCCTGAGCGAGCTGACCCTGGGCATCTACACCAGGGCCGAGGAGATCGCCCGCGAACGCGGCATCATCCTCGCCGACACCAAGGTGGAGTTCGGCTACGACGTCGTGAACGGCGCCATCACGCTCGGCGACGAGGTCTTGACGCCGGACTCGTCCCGCTTCTGGGACGCCGCCACCTACGAGCCCGGCAAGGCCCAGCCCTCCTACGACAAGCAGTTTGTCCGGGACTGGCTGACGTCCGCCGAGTCGGGCTGGGACAGGGGCTCGGATGCGCCCCCACCGGCCCTGCCCGCCGACATCGTGGACCGTACGCGCGCCCGCTACGTCGAGGCCTACGAAAAGCTGACCGGCCGCACATTCAGCTAGGCGATCCAGCGCTGCAAAAACGTCAGGCGCCCCCGGGAACAGTCCCGGGTGCGCCTGACGTTTTTGTAGCTGCTAGCTGGCTTCGGCCGCGGCGGCGCGCCGCTGGGCGAGCCGGATCTCCAGCACGGCGTCGAGGGCCTGCTGGACGCGGTCCTGCGCACCGGCCGCACTGAATTCCTTCTGTGCCTCCTCCAGGTGCACCAGCGCCTCATCCGCTTCGCCCGCGGCCTTCAGCGACTTGCCGAGGAGGAGCGAGACCTCGCCGGCCGTGTGCTTGGCCAGGTCCGTGCGCTCGGCGTGGATGTCGCGGAGCTTCTGCACGGCCGCCACGATGTCGCCGGTGAGGTAGAGCCAGCGGGCCCGGATGAAGGCCACCTCCAGCTGGTCCGTCTTGTTCCCGCCCACGATGGACAGTGCCAGTTCGGCCCGTTCAATGGCGGACAGGGTCTCCGGCTCGACGATCCCGGAGGAGAGGCGGACGGCGGCCGACGCCTTGTTGAAGCGGGCCCAGAGCTCGATGTCGTTGGCGGGGGAGAGCAGCTTGGCCGCCCGCTCGTGGTGCTTGATGCCCTCCGGGTAGTCGTGCCGCATGAATGCGACGTTCCCGATCACCCAGGCCACCTCGCCGGCGAGCTGGGACATCGAATGCTCGTCCATCTGCTCGTTCATGTCCTGGCAGTACTTCCAGGCCTCGTCCAGCCGGCCGCTCTCGGCCAGCGCCCCGATCAGAGCCCGGAGTGCGCCGATGATCAGCGTTGAGCCCTTGGGCAGCTGCGCGCACAGCTCCACCGCCTTCTCGGCGTGTTCGACGGCGGTGCTCAGCTGGCCCTGTCCGTGGCACAGGGCGGCGAGCATCTGGCGCGCCCGGACACCGAGGCCGGCCGATTCGGTGGCCATGGGGTGCTCGGACAGGTGCTCCATGATCCTCTGGCATTCCTTGAGCTGGCCCTGTTTCATGAGGCATTCGGCCTGCATGTAGGTCATGTTCCACCAGGCGCTGGTGTTCTTGCCGTCGAGGGCGATCCGGGCCGCGTTGGCGGCGTGCTCGGCCGCGAGGCCATAGTCGCGCAGATCCCAGGCCTGCCGCGCGTAGAGCCCCGCGAGCACGTATTCGGCGTCACTGACCGAGATGGGCTGGCTCCATGCTTCCAGCGCCTTGGGTGCGAGCTCCAGCCTGCGGGCGAGCTCTTCGATGACGTCGGCTGTGGGTTCCCGCCGCCCGGTCTCCAGCAAGGAAATGTAGCTGGGGGAGTACAGGTCTTTGCCCAGTTCGGCCTGGGTCAGTCCGCGCTCCAGCCGCTCAGCGCGGAGCTTCTCCCCGAATCCGTTACCCACTGGGGTTACCTCCTATTCCGGACAGCCTTTGTACAGAATGCTTGACACCCTCTGTGGAAAACATTTTACAATGTATGTCAACAAGGACTGTGCTGACTGGGTAACGAATCCGACTCGTATTGAGGAACTTTCACATGTTGAAGAAGATAGCAGCCGCCGCCGTTTTGGCGGGGGCCCTCGCATTTTCTGCTGCGGCTCCCGCCGTTCTGTCCGCAGGCTCGGTCGCGGACAACGCGGGCACCCCGGTTGCCATTGGCAACTGGCCGGATCCGATGCGCGTCAAGGACGTGAACAAGACCACTATCGGCAATTGGCCTGATCCCATGGTGTCAGAGACAACCATTGGCAACTGGCCCGATCCCATGTAAACAGCTTCCATGAGGAAAACGGCCCCGGAACATGCGCACATCATGTTCCGGGGCCGTTTTTTCTCCCCCGACGTTTTTCTTGCCAGGAACAGCTGCCGTAACTAAGGAGTGGGGACCATGACGCGGAGAGCGGCCAACGGCCTGCAGCGGGCTTTTTTCCTCTGGACCATCGCCGGCATCTCACTGATTGTGGCGGCCGCTGCCGGTGCTGCTGTGGTTGAGGTGTTCAGGGGAACGGCCGACGCCGGGACTTTCGTCTGGGGGATGATCGGCCTTGCTGCGCTGCTGGAGTCCGTGGTGCTTTTCGCCGTCGGCCTCCGTCTGCGCCACCGGTACCTGAACCAGGTTCAAAGCTACGGCAGCCGGGGAGATTACCTGCCCGACGACGGGTCCCGGCCCAGGATGCCCCTGCTGGGCGACGGGCAGGCGACCCAGAACATCAACCACCAGAGCCTGGGCGGAAACTGAGCCCGCACGGACCCAACTAGGTAGCCATAGTGGGCGTTCTGAGCGCTGGGAACCCCCACAACGGCTACTTAGTTGGGTGAGTGGGGCCTGAAGAAACTGAAAGAGGGCCTCCCTGGGGGAGACCCTCTTTCCTTTTGGTCGGGATGACAGGATTTGAACCTGCGACCTCTTCGTCCCGAACGAAGCGCGCTACCAAGCTGCGCTACATCCCGATCCGCTGCGAAAGCAACTGAACAAGGATATCTGATACTTGGCCAACATGTGAAATCGAGGCCCGGAAGGGGCCCCAGCTCAGACCAGCGAGTCCTTCCAGGCGCTGTGCAGCCGGGCGAAACGGCCGCCGCCGCCGATCAGCTCGTCCGGGGTTCCGTCCTCCACCACCTGTCCGTCGTGGACCACGAGCACCCTGTCCGCGGTTTCCACCGTGGACAGCCGGTGCGCGATGATCAGCGCCGTGCGGGCGGTTCCCCGGGGCGCCCCGTCGTCCGCCGGACTGTCGCCCGCCGGACTGTCGCCGTCCATTCCGCGCAGCAGCCCGGCCAGGCCGCTCTGCACGAGACGCTCGGAGGGTATGTCCAGCGAGGACGTGGCCTCGTCCAGGATCAGGACCGCCGGCCGGGCGAGGAACGCGCGCGCGAAACTGATCAGCTGGCGCTGGCCCGAGGAAACGCGGCCGCCGCGCTTGTTGACGTCGGTGTCGTAGCCCTCGGGGAGTTCCATGATGAACTCGTGCGCGCCCACCGCTTTCGCGGCCGCCTCGATCTCCTCGCGCGGCGCGTCCGGCCGGCCCAGGGCGATGTTGTCCGCCACCGAGCCGCTGAACAGGAAGGCCTCCTGGGTGACCATCACAATGTTCCGCCGCAGGTCCGCGGTGGCCAGTTGCCGGATGTCCACGCCGTCGAGCATCACCGAACCGGCAGACACGTCGTAGAAGCGGGCAATCAGCTTGGCCAGCGTCGACTTGCCGGCACCGGTCTGGCCCACCAGCGCCACTGTCTGGCCAGCGGGAATGCTGAGGCTCAGCGCGGGGATGATGAGCGGGCCGCTGCCGTAGCGGAACTCGACGTCCCGGAATTCGACGGCGCCGCGGGCGTCGCGGAGTTCCACCGCGTTCCGCGGCGGCCGCACTGTGGGCACCTCCTCGAGCAGCCCCGAGACCTTCTCCAGCGCCGCCTGCGCGCTTTGGAAGGAGTTGTAGAACATGGCCATCTGGTCCACGGGCTGGAAGAAGCGCTTGGTGGAGAGCATCAGGGCCAGCAGCACGCCCACGGCCAGGTCACCGGTCAGCACCCGGAAACCGCCGAACAGCAGCACGGCGGCCACACAGACGTTGCCGATCAGTACCAGGCCGGGCTGGAAGATGCCGTTCAGGTTGATGGAGCGGACCGTCGCCTGCCGGTATTCCTCGGCGAGTTCCCCGTAACGGCCGGCGTTCTCGCGCTCCTTGCGGAACGCCTTGACCGCGCGGATGCCGGTCATGGTCTCGATGAAGTGCACGATGAGCCGCGCCGAGACCACCCGGGACTGGCGGAACGCCATCTGCGAATGCTTCTGGTACCAGCGCGCCAGGAAGAACATCGGCACGGCAGCGGCCAGCACCACGAGCCCGCTGCGCCAGTCGAGGGCGAAGACGGTGACGGCGGTGAACACCATGAACAGGGCGCCCGAGGCGAGCGAGCTGACTCCGGAGTCCAGAAGCTCGCGCAGCGCCTCCAGGTCGGAGGTCTGCCGGGCGATGATCCGCCCGGACGTGTACTTCTCATGGAATTCGAGGCTGAGCCGCTGGGTGTGGCGGAAAACCCACAGGCGCAGGTCCAGGAGCATGGCCTGGCTGAGTTTCGCCGTCGATGTTACGTACAGGGCAGTCAGCCCGGCGGCCGCCAGCGCTGTGGCGAGATAGGCGACGCCTGTCAGCACCAGCGGGAAGCTGTTGCCGGCGCGCAGGGCCGGCAGCGCATGGTCGATGCCGAAGGCGATCAGTGCCGGGCCGGCCGCCCGGGCCGCCTGCGACAGGACCACCATGGCGATGGTAAGCCAGAATCGGAGCCGCACCGGCCGGATCAGCGACCCCAGCAAGGCGAGCGACCGGCGTCGTACTGCTTGGCTGTCGCTCCTGCTCAGGTTGGCGTTGTCCTCATTGGCAGTTCCGAAGGCTGTTGCGCTCACCGGCTGACCTCCTCTGCGTCGTCGAGGTCCGACAGCTCGGAGTCCAGGTCCCGGGGCTCCGTTTCCAGGCTCGCGATCACGTGACGGTAATGGCTGTTCCCGGCCAGCAGTTCGGCATGCGTTCCGACGGCGGCGATGCGGCCGTCCTCCAGCAGCGCCACCCGGTCGGCCATAGCCACAGTGGACGGCCGGTGGGCGACGATGAGAGTTGTGGTGCTGGCCAGCACTTCCCGCAGGCGGTTTTCCACGAGCTCCTCGGTGTTCACGTCCAGGGCTGACAGGGGATCGTCGAGGACTAGCACCGAAGGCCGGGCCGCGATGGCCCGAGCCAGGGCGAGGCGCTGCCGCTGGCCGCCGGACAGGCTGAGTCCCTCCTCGCCGATGAGGGTGTTCAGCCCCTCGGGCAGCGAATACGCGAAGTGGGCCTGCGCGGTGTCCAGGGCCTCCGCCAGGATGTTTTCGCGGGCGTCGGTGTCCCCGGCCCGGACGCCCAGCAGCACGTTGTCGCGCACCGAGCTGGAGAACAGGGTGGTGTCCTCGAAGGCCACGGCCACGAGTGTGCGGAGATCCTCGACGCTGAACTCGCGCAGGTCCACGCCGTCGAGCGTGATGGAACCGTCCGTGACGTCGTAGAGCCGGGGCACGAGCTGCAGCAGGGCGCTCTTGCCGCTCCCGGTGATCCCCACCAGCGCCATGGTCTCGCCGGGACAGATGTCCAGCCGGACGTCCTTCAGGATCGGTTTGTCCGGGGCGTCGTCGAAGGCGAACGTCACGTTGTTGAAGCTTAGGGCGCCTTTGACGTCGGCGGGGCGGCGGGCTTCCGCAGCACCGGTGATGGTGTTTTGGGAATCCATCACCTCGAAGTGCCGGTCCAGCGCCGTTTTCGCCGTCAGCGCCATGGCCAGCAGCATGCCGGAGAATTCCACAGGCGCGGCGATGACCGCGGCGGTGGCGAAGAAGGCCACGAGGGAGCCGATGCTGAGCTGGCCGCTGGCGGCCAGCAGAATGCCCGTTACCAGGCCTGCCCCCAGCGCCAGCTCGGGCAGGAGGGTCACCACCATGCTGAAGACGGCCTGGTGGCGGGCCTTGGCGATTTCCGTCTGGCGCAGTTCCTCGGCCTGGCCGTTGAATGTTTCCAATGCTTCCCGGCTGCGGCCAAAGGCCTTCAGCACGCGGATGCCGTGGACGGATTCTTCAACGGTGGTGGCGAGGTCGCCGGCCTGGTCCTGGCTGCGGCGGGCGACCTTGCTGAAGCGGGTCCGGAAGCGGAAGCCGTAGACCATCACAGGTCCCGCTGCGGCCAGGAAGATCAGCGCCAGCTGCCAGCTCATGGTGAACATAACGACGACGCCGATCACCACTGTCAGGGTAGTCACCACCAGCATGATGGCCCCGAATGCCATCCAGCGGCGGATGAAGTTGAGGTCCGTCATGGCGCGGGAGAGCAGCTGCCCGGAGCCCCAGCGGTCATGGAAGGAAACGGGGAGATCCTGCAGGTGGCCGTACAGCGAGACCCTCATCCGGGTCTCCACGGTGGTGGCCGGGTTGATCACGAAGGTGCGGCGCAGGGCAACCAGCACGGCCTCGGCGACGCCCAGCGCCAGGATGAGGCCGGCCGAGCCCCACACGGCTTCGGCGGTGGCCCCGGGCCGGAGGGAATCGTTGACCAGCGAGCGCAGCACCTGCGGGATGGCCAGGGCAACCACGCTGGCCAGGAGCGCGGACAGCAGGCCCATAATGAGCCGCGGCAGGACCGGTTTCACATGGGGATAGAGACGGCTGACGGATCGAAAAAATGAACTCTGCTTGGCCATGCCCGCTTCTTGAACTGATGTAGTTTCCCGTAGCAACTACCCTATGCCATGGGCGGCACCCTTCACAGGTGACAGGTCACCCTAGGACCTACGGCTCTCACGGACGGGAGCGAGCCTGAGCGGTCAGGCGCGCGCGGTAAGCGTCAGCAGGACGGCCTCGGGCTTGCAGGCGATCCGGACCGGCGCAAAGCGCGAGGTGCCGATCCCGCCCGAGACGTTGACCGGCGTCGTACTTCCGTTGCTGCTCCAGTCGTTGAGACCCTTGGCCCGCCAGGTGGGGATGTCGCAGTTGGCGACGACGGCGCCGTACCCCGGGATGCACAGCTGGCCGCCGTGCGTGTGGCCGGCCAGGAGAAGGTCCGCGCCGTCCTCGGTGAAGTGGTCCAGGACCCTCTGGTACGGGGCGTGGATGACGGCGATGCGCAGGTGGTCCTTGGCGTTCTGGCCCCTGGTGCCGCGCGGCCAGCCGGCGTACCGTTCGCGGTTGAGGTGCGGATCATCCACGCCCGAGAAATCGAAACGCATGCCGTTCAGCACCACCGACTGGTGCCGGTTGGTCAGGTCGATCCAGCCGCCCATGCCGAAGCCGGAGCGCAGGCGCGCCCAGTCGAGTTCCACACGGTCCGGCGCGGCCTTCGAGGGCCCCATCAGGTAGGCGGCGGGGTTCTTGAGCTTGGGCGCGTAGTAGTCGTTGGAGCCCGGAACAAACACGCCCGGGAACTCCATGAGTGGTGCCAGCGCGTTCAGCAGCGGGTCCACGGCCTTGGGGTGGCTGAGGTTGTCGCCCGTGTTCACCACCAGGTCCGGCCTGAGAGTCGCAAGCGACTGCAGCCACTCCGCCTTGGCCTTCTGGCCCGGAACGAAGTGGATGTCGCTCAAATGCAGGATCCGGAACGGGGCCCGGCCCGGAGGGAGGATCGGGACGGTTTCCTCGCGGAGGACGAACTGGTTCTTTTCCCACAGTCCGTAGGCCGTGGCGGCGAGGGCGGCTGCGGTTCCGGCGCCGGCGGTGACGGCAAAGCCGCGCCCGATGCTCCGGACGCGGCTTGCCACCTGTGAGAAGTCAGTCACGGTCAGCCGTTCCCCTTGGTGCTGTTGCCGTTTCCATTGTTATTACCGTTGTTGTTGTTGTTGTTGTTGCCGGTGCCACCGGTGTTTCCACCGCCATTGCCGGTGTCCGTGTTACCGCCGGTGGTTCCGCCCTGGGCCGGGTTGTCCGGAACCGTGGGCTGGTACTGCGGCGTGCCGTAAAGCAGGTTCGACGGCGGTTCCGGGAAGGGGTCCGTGCCGTAGCTCGGCGCGATCTGGGACATGAAGTTGGAGAACATCGGCCCGGCGATCATGTAGCCGTCGATTCCGGTGTAGAACTTCCCGTTGATGGTCACGTTCTGGCCGGCCCGCTGCTGGTTACCGAGCGCGTCACCGAACCACGCCGCCGTGGCGAGGCCCGTGGTGTGGCCCACCACCCAGGTGGAGCCGTTGTTGTTGGACGTACCGGTCTTGGCGGCGATCGGGAAGTTGGTCTGCGTGGAGATCCGCGGCTCGATCAGGGAACCGGACCCCTCGTTCAGCACCTTTTGCAGTGCATAGTTCACGCCGCGCGCCACCTCGGGTTTGAGGGCGTCACGGCAGGCGGGGGACTGGGCCGGCAGCTGCGCGCCGGACTGGTCCGTCACCGAGGTGATGGCGATCGGGGCGCAGTACTTGCCGTCGTTGGCAAACGTGGCAAAGGCGCTGGCCATGGTCAGCGGCGCCGTCTGCCTCGAACCCAGCAGGTTACCAATGGTGGTCATGGTGAGCTTTGGGTTCGGATCCACTACCGCGTTGGTGTCCTTATCGCGGGCCGGCAGGCCTTCGTGCAGGCCAACTGCGTCCACAACCTTCTGGATGCCGCACAGGTCAAGCTGGGCTGCAGATGCAAATGTGGCGGTATTGATGGAGTTCTTCAGGCCGTCCAGCACGCTCATGGGGCGGTAGTAGCCGTCTTCCGCGTTCTGCAGGTCATCGGTGCCGTTGGTGCTGTCGTACCAGCCAACGGTGGGGGTGGGGCAGGTGTTCTGCCACGGGAAGTTCTGCGGGTAGCGGCGTTGGGAGGCGTCGACGATCGTGTTCATCGACTTGCCCTCGTTCAGCCACTCGGCAAAGGTGAACGGCTTCATGGTGGAGCCGGGCTGTGCGCCGCCCAGGCCGTTCAGGTCGTTGCCGTGGTCGTCGTACTGGTCCACGCTGAAGTTGATCTGGGACTCGAACTTGCCCTTGCCAGCAAACCATGAGGTGTTCTGAGCCATGTTGGTGATCTTGCCCGTGCCCGGTTCAACCGAGACCATCGCTGCGCCCCACTTGTCCGGGTTCGATCCGGCAGCGGCGTTCACCTGGTCCTGCGCGGCCTTCTGCGCCTTCGGGTCCAGGGTGGTCTTGATGGTCAGGCCGCCGCGGAACACCTTCTTCTCGCGTTCGGTGGCATCGGCACCGTAGGCCGGGTTGTTCAGCAAAAGGTGCAGGACGTAGTCGCAGAAGTACGGGGCGGTGGGCGAATAGGCACAGCCCTGCCGCGCCGGGGTCACCTTCGGCTTGACCGGCGTGGCCACAGCGGCGGTGTACTGGTCCTTGGTGATCTTGCCGTGGGTGAGCATGGCACTGAGCACCAGGTCCCTGCGCACCTTGGCGTTGGCCGGGTTGGTGATGGGGTCGAAGGCCGAAGGGCTGTTCACGAGGCCGGCGAGCAGCGCGGCCTGGGGGAGTGTGAGGTCCTTCGCGGTGGTGCTGAAGAAGAACTTGGAGGCGGCCTCAATACCGTACGCGTCGCGGTTGAAGAAGACGATGTTCAGGTAGCCCTCAAGGATCTGCTCCTTGGTGAATTTCTTCTCCAGGGCGATCGCGAGCTTCATTTCGCGGAGTTTGTCGCCGACGCCCTTATTGACGCCGTTGAGCTTGATCTCGTCCGATTTGTCCTGCGCTTCAAGGTTGGCGTTGAGGACGTTGTTGACGTACTGCTGGGTGATGGTGGACGCACCCTGCTTGTTGCCCCGCGCCGTGGCGACCAAGGCGCGGAGGATGCCTGTGGTGTCCACGCCGCCGTGCTCGTAGAAGCGGCTGTCCTCAATGGAGATCACCGCGTCCTTCATGAACGGGGAGATCTGGTCCAGCGGGACGCGGGTACGGTTTTCCGCGTACAGGTTGGCGATCACGCTCCCGTCCGCGGCCAGGACCTTGGTGGACTGGCTGGGCGGGTCCACCTGAAGTTCAGCGGGCAGGGTGTCAAAGAATTCGATCGAGCCGCTGGCTGTGCTGCCCGAGACGGCGGCTGCAGGAACCAGCAGGCCGGCCACGAGGACACCACAAATAGCGCTCACGCCAAGGAAGCCAAGAATTTTTCCGAGGGTGGTGGCCGTGTCGAATATGGGGTTCTTACGAGTCGCCATGTTCTCCAGTTTACCGGCAACGATTAGGCTTTATTTCATGACCAAATGGGAGTACGCCACGATTCCGCTCATCATCCACGCCACGAAGCAGATTCTGGACCAGTGGGGAGACGACGGCTGGGAGCTTGTTCAGGTAGTCCCCGGACCCGACGGCAACGGACTTGTCGCCTACCTTAAGAGGGAGAAGCAGTAGCATGACCACCCCGCAGGAAACCGCTTCCAGCGCTGATCTGGCGGCGTCGTCCGCCGTCGAACAGCGACTTGCCGAATTGGGATTGACCCTCCCGGAAGTCGCCGCTCCCGTAGCCGCGTACGTGCCGGCGGTCGTCTCGGGCAACCACGTTTACACGTCCGGCCAGCTGCCGTTTATTAACGGCAAACTCGAAGCTACGGGCAAGGTGTCCGCAGGCATCGAGGGCGCGTCCGACGAGCCGACTGTGTCCCCGGAAGACGCGAAGGCATACGCGGCTGTCTGCGCCGTCAACGCCCTGGCCGCGGTGAAGAGCGTCATCGGCGACCTCGACCGCATCACGCGCATTGTTAAAGTTGTGGGCTTCGTCTCCTCCGACCCGTCCTTCACCGGCCAGCCGGGCGTCATCAACGGCGCCTCCGAGCTCCTGGGCCGGGTCTTCGGTGACGCGGGCCAGCACGCCCGTTCCGCCGTCGGCGTTTCAGTCCTGCCTCTCGACTCTCCCGTGGAAGTCGAACTGATCGCCGAATTCAGCTAGGAGCAGTAGGTTCCTTTGCCCCACCTAGCACGCCGGCTCTTTGTTCTTCCTCCCGATCTTGAAGGGGCGGCACGCAGCTGGCTCGAACACGGAGAGCGGACTCCGCGCAAACCCCGTTTCGCGTCCTCCGTGGTTCTCCTCCGGGATTCGCCCACCGGCCTGGAAACCTGGCTCGGGTACCGTCCCGGGTCATCCCCGCTGGGTGTCCTCGCCTTTCCGGGCGGTTCCCTGGACTCGTCCGACGACGACGCTGTCGGCTGGCTGGGACCGTCGCCCCAGCACTGGGCTGACCAGATGGGAACGGACGACGTCGGGCTGGCCCGCCGCCACGTGGTGGGTGCAGTCCGGGAACTGTTCGAGGAAACCGGCGTGCTGCTGGCCGGCCCGGACCTGTCCTCCACCGTGGAGGCGACGTCCACGGTGGAGTGGATGAAGGCCCGGGAAGCTGTGGCATCGCAGGAAAAGTCGTTCAATGAGGAGTTGTCGAAGCGCGGCCTGTCCCTGCGCACCGACCTGCTCAAGCCGCTCGTGAACTGGCTCAGCCCGGACTTCGCGCACCGGCGCTTCAACACGCGATATTTCGCCGCCACCGTCCCCATGAACCAGCAGCCCTCCATCCTGGAGAGCAAGGGCGTCTGGGGCCGGTGGGTGTGCGCCACCAAGGCGATCGCCGAACGCGACACGACTGTCCTCGGTGACGAGGCCGGCCAGGAGAACACCGTCGGCCTCACCCTCGGGCAACTCATGGTCCCCGGCTCGGAAATCATGCTGGAGAAGATGGCGAAAGCCAACGGCTGCATCGCCTACCTCAGCTACAAGCGCACCCCGCACGTCTACCAGCCTAAGCTGGTCGAGGAGAACGGGACGCTCATGCTCGAAGTCGAGGCTGCGAAGACGGTAGCCGGAGAGCCCCAACGCGAACGCTAGGGGCGTTTTGGTTCCGTCTGCCGGGCGGCGGCCCTTCGCCGTCGGTGGTGGTTGCGTCCGCCGGGCGACGGCCCTTCGCCGTCGCTTAGACACGACGCGTAGGGGCCCCTCCGATCGCGGGCGACCTCCGGACCCCGTCGGGTTTCGTGCAACCCTCTCGCAGTTCCTACCGTCTTTCTCCGAACGCTCTCTGCCGGTGGTGACTTAAACAGCAAAGGCCGCCCCGAGCGGGACGGCCCTTGCGTGTTGGCTAGCGGGAGCGCTGGCGGAGGCGCTGCATGTCCAGGATCACGACGGCGCGTGCCTCGAGGCGCAGCCAGCCGCGCTGAACGAACTCGGCCAATGCCTTGTTGACGGTTTCGCGGGAGGCGCCAACCAGCTGGGCCAGCTCTTCCTGGGTAAGCTCGTGTGCCACGAGAACGCCGTCCGTGGCGGGACGGCCGAAGCGGTCGGCGAGGTCCAGGAGGGCCTTGGCCACGCGGCCGGGCACGTCGGAGAAGACCAGGTCGGAGAGTGAGTCGTTGGTGCGGCGAAGCCGGCGGGCCAGTGCCTGCAGCAGCTGGGCCGAGACCTCAGGACGGGTCCGCAGAAGGGAGTTCAGGCTCTCGTTCTTGAGGCCGGCCAGACGGGTTTCCGAGACGGCGGTGGCCGTGGCCGTACGCGGGCTCGGATCGAACAGGGCCATCTCGCCGAAGAGTTCACCAGGGCCGAGGATGGCCAGCAGGGATTCGCGGCCGTCGGGGGAGGTGCGGCCGAGCTTCACCTTGCCGGAGACAATGAAGTACAGCTGGTCACCCTGGTCGCCCTCGCGGAAAACGGATGCGCCGCGGGACAGGTCGACCTCGGTCAGTTCGTCCGTCAGCAGACGGAACGCGTCGTCGTCCAGCGTGGCGAAAAGGGGTGCGCGTCGCAATACCTCGATGTCCATGAATTCTCCTGAGTAAAAGTGTCGTCTGGGGCGCTTGTGCCATTGTTTCAGAATTTTCAACGTTCTGTGACGTACTTGGCAGCTGAAACGCCCTAAAAGACGCCGCGAGACCAGCGTCGGCTCAACACATCCACGGCAAACTGTCAGACTTCGCCAGTAGAATCAGGGCTTAGCTGCTTGTGAGGAGACCCCGGTGTTTGGCCTGACCGTTCTGGACCTTGCGTTGATTCTCACGCTTTTGTCCTATCTGATCTACGGCCTGCGCAACGGGTTCCTGGTGAGCGTCGGCGGCCTTGCCGGCTTCGCGGCCGGCGCCGTGGCCGCTTTCCTCTCAGTCCCGCTGGTCAGCGACTTTGTGAATGACAGCGGGTGGCGCCTGACCGCCATCATCGGCACCGCCATCCTGTTGGTGGTCCTCGGCAATGCGCTCGGCACCATGATCGGACGCAGTATCCGCAGCGCCGTCCGCATGCGCCCGCTCCGGGCCGTGGACCGAATCGTCGGCGGGGCCCTGAACCTGGTGGTGGCGGCACTGGTCATGTCCATGCTGGCCTTCAGCATCAGTGCACTGGGCGTGCCCTTCGTTTCGCAGCAGCTGGCCGACTCAAAGGTGATCCGTTTCATAGACGGGATGACGCCCAACCCGGTGAAATCTGCCGCGGCGCAGCTGCGTTCCGCGGTCATCGGGGACGGGATCCCCACGCTCATCGAGGGCATCGGGCAGGAGCAGCAGGTCCCGGTTCCGAACGCCAGCACGGACACACCGGCCCTGAACAAGGCAGCTGGCTCGGTCCTGAAGATCGCCGGGACGGCGTTCCAGTGCGGGCAGAACCAGACCGGAACAGGTTTCGTGGTGTCGCCCGGACGCGTGGTAACCAACGCACACGTCGTGGCCGGAGTGTCGCAGCCGGTGGTGGACGTCCCCGGCGGAGGAGCCCTGCCCGGCCGGGTGGTGTACTTCGACAGCAAGCGTGACCTCGCCGTCCTGGCCGTGGACGGCCTTCCCGCCGCGGCGCTGCCGCTGAGCTCCGATCTGCCCGCGGGAACCGCCGCCGCCTTTGCCGGCTACCCGCACGGCGGCCCGTACCAGTCCAAACCGGCCACTGTGCAGGGTATTTCCACGGTGCTGGTGCCGGACATCTACGGCAACAACCCCGTCCCGGACGAGGTGTATAAGCTGGCAGGCGACGTCCAGCCGGGCAACTCGGGCGGGCCGCTGCTCACGACCAGCGGAGAGGTGGCGGGTGTCATCTTCGCGAAGACCACATCCAACGCCGCCCTGGGCTTCGCGATTCCGATGGTGGACCTCCGGCCGGTGGCAGCGGAGGCCGCGGGCCTGTCCAGCTCCGTGTCATCTGGTCAGTGCATTCAGCAGTAGCGGCACCCGGATCACCCGGTTAGAGCCAGTCAAGGCTCTGGCCGTGCGGGCCGGTGATGGCCACCGGCCGGCCGTTGTGCTGCAACAGGAAGTTCCCGCGAAGGCGGCTGGCGTCCATTTCCGGGACCACCGCCGAGCCGTCTTCCTGGATGATCACCGTCTCGCCCTCGTTGGACAGCCAGTGGCAACCCCGCTGGTGTGCCAGACCATGCATGGTGGCCCGGAACCTGGCACGTCCGTCAGCGCTGACGTACCCCATGACAGCGCTGTGGAACACCACCAGTGCGGCGTCGGCAGGCGCCTGGGCCGCCAGTGACAGCAGCTGCTCGTTGAGGTCCCCGGCCACGAGCAACGGCGGCTCATCGCGCGCAACGGCAATGGCCCGGCGCAGCCGCTCACGGCGGAACTCCTGCTCCGGCCAGATGAGCGCCTCAAGCCAGGCGACGTCGTCGGCACTCCGCACGTCAAGGGGGTTCAGGTCAATCCCCGCCCGCCACACCACAGAGGGCAAGCTGTCCGGCAGTGGAACCGGGCCCATGGTCCGGCAGCGCAGGACTGGCGCGCCCCAACGTTCGTCGGGCTCCGCCGGCGAATAGCCGGACGCGGCGGGCAGTTCGCCGAATCCGCCGGGACCGAGCCGCGTCACCGTCGCGCCGTCGTCGAACTCGTAGCCGTAGCGGTCCGGAAACAGCGCGAGCCCGGCGGAGGCGCCCACCTCGATCAGGGCGAGCGGCCTGCCCTCGGCGGCGGCTATGGCCGCGAGTGATGGCAGCAAGGTGGCGCAGCGGCCCACCTCGTTGGTCTGCGTGGCGCGGGACATGACGGTGCGAGAGACCTCGGCCCAGTGCTCGTCCAGGAACGTCCGGAACTCCGGGTAAGGAGAGATCCTGGCGCCGAGGAAACGGGCGGCGGCGAGCATCAGCAGGGGCTGGCGCTTGTTGTAAGGCCACTGGTCGATCCGGGCGATCAGCCCGGGATCATCGGCGATGCGCAGGGACCAGTCCGCGTAGCAGGGCGAGGAACCGGGGGCATCAACCGTGCCGAAGTGCCGGTACCACTCTGCGGTGCCGAGGGCCGCCGCCGGCATGGTCAGGCCTTGCCGGCGTTCAGGTCGGCGAGGTACTCCACGGCGAACCGGTAGCCCAGAATCCCGGCACCGGCGATCACGGCCTTGCTGATGTCCGAGAGGTAGGAGTGGTGGCGGAATTCCTCGCGGGCGTGCACGTTGGTGATGTGCACTTCCACCGTGGGGACCTGCACCGCGGAGATGGCGTCCCGGATGGCCACCGAGGTGTGGGTGTAGGCCCCGGCGTTCAGCACGATGCCGATGGCCTTGCCGCGGGCGGCGTGAATGGCGTCCACCAGCGCGCCCTCATGGTTGGACTGGAAGCACTCGACGTCGAGCCCGTGCGCGTCGGCGGCGTCCTTGGCGAGCTGCTCGACGTCGGCCAGTGTGGCCGTGCCGTACTTTTCCGGCTCACGGGTGCCGAGGAGGTTCAGGTTGGGGCCGTTTAGGACAAGGATGGTGCCGCGGCCGGCTTCGGTGGCGGAGGAGGCTTCAGTCATGACTGCAAATCTATCGCGCCGGGTTGCCGGACTTCCGGGGTCAAGGCTTTCGTTACGGAAACGCGCTGTCCCGCACCGCTGGCCGGAGGGCCGGCAGTGCGGGACGGAGAGCAGTTCAGAGCGCCGTGACCTTCAGCACCAGTGCGTGTTCCGGGTTGAGGTTCGGCATCGGAAGCCCCACCTCGGCCAGGAAGCGGCCTCTCGCCTCCGCGCCGGAAGCCAGCCATGCCGGCGGCTGGATCTGGGTGAAGGTGTGGCCGTAATCGGCATCGCCCGGGGCCGGGAAGATGGCCTCCACCCGGTAGCGGCGCGCCTCTTCCAGCCCCGGCAGGGCGACCCGTCCCAGCAGTTCGGCGAATGAGGTGCGCGTG
The DNA here is from genome assembly GCF_056396245.1 of Arthrobacter sp. 05T423. Lineage (NCBI taxonomy): Bacteria > Bacillati > Actinomycetota > Actinomycetes > Micrococcales > Micrococcaceae > Arthrobacter > Arthrobacter sp. 05T423. The sequence goes on along the minus strand of NZ_JBFTLC010000009.1, from coordinate 113,077 downwards.
CTCACCAGGGCGAACAGCGCCGCCGTCGTGCCCGTGGCAACGGAATCAGCGGCAGCACCGGAACCGGCCACCACGCCGTGGAGCATGAGCGAGTCGTCGGGGACGTCGGCCCGGACCATCCTGCCGCTGTGGATCAGACCGCGGTGCTCCTTGTACAGCGCGATGAAGCGCTTGAGTTCCTCGCGCTCCTCGCCCTGCACCTCCCGGACGTCCCATTCCATCCCGAAGTGGCCGAACAGCGCGGTGATGGCACGGAAGGACAGGTCGTGGGTGCGGGCGGTGGTGTGCGACGTGGTGGGGCCGACGTGCCCGCCCACCAGTTCGGGCGGAACCACGACGCCGGTCCACCGCTGGATGGTCTGCCGTTCCAGCGCGTCGTTGCAGTCCGAACCCCAAATGCGGTCCGTGCGGTCCAGGATGCCGAGGTCCACACGTGCCCCGCCGGACGAGCAGCTTTCGACTTCGACGCCGGGATGGGCCTTCCGGAGCTCATCGAACAGGCGGTAGGCGGCGAGCGTCTGCTCGTGGACGGAGGAGCGCCCGGCGTGCCCGTGCTCGGTGAGGTCCCTGTTCTGGTCCCACTTCAGGTAGCTGATGTTGTTCTCGCGCAGCAGGGCGTCGATCCGGCCGAAAATGTACTGCCAGGCCTCCGGGTTCACCAGGTCGATGACGTGCTGGTTCCGCCAGGCCAGCGGCAGGCGTCCGCCGTCCTTGTGCGAGGCGGCGGCCGGTCCCACGATCCAGTCCGGGTGCGCCCGTGCCACGTCCGAGTTGAGGTTGATCATTTCGGGCTCCACCCACAGCCCGAACTCCATGCCCCGGGACGTGACGGCCTCGATGAGCGGTGTGAGCCCTTCCGGCCAGAGCGACTCGTCCACGAACCAGTCACCCAAGCCGGCGGTGTCGTCGCGGCGGCCGCGGAACCATCCGTCGTCGAGCACGAAGCGCTCCACGCCCAGGTCGGCGGCCGAGTCCGCGAGCTCGATCAGGGTGTCCAGGTTGTGGTCGAAGTAGACGGCCTCCCACGTGTTGAGCACCACGGGGCGCGGCTTTCCGCCGCCCGACGCCGGGAGCACGTGGTGCGGGCGGGAACGGAACCAGCTGTAGAACGCCTCGCTGATGCCGTCCAGGCCGCGGTCCGAGTAGGCAGCGAAGAGCTTGGGAGTGGTGTAGTCCGCGCCGGGCCCGAGGATCACCTCGGCCGGGCCGAGCAGTTCGGAGCCGCCGATCATCGTTCGCCCGTCGGCGAGGGTGTCCGCAAACTGTTCGTGGTTGCCGCTCCAGGCCAGGTGGGTGGCCCAGACCCTGCCGTGGCGGTTACCGAAGCCGGCGGTGCCGGCGGCGAACAGCAGCGAGGAGTCGTGTCCTGTGCGGCCGTGCCGGCCGGTGCGCACCCAGGTGCCCTGTTGGATGGGCCGCCGCTGCGGGTGCCGTTCCCGGCACCAGCGCCCGGTCAGGTCCAGAAGTTCGACGGCGTCCGGAGCCACCGGGAGGACGGCGGCCAGTTCGTCGAGCTGGAAGGGAGTGGTTCCGGTGTTTGTGACGGTGTGCTGCAGTTCCAGCAGGCCGCCGTCGTGCAGGACGAGAGTGGATTCGACGGTGATGCCGGCGTCGGCATCCTGCTGGACGACTACGGCTGAGCTGCCGTCAACTGTGGCGTGCACGGCGCGCAGGCGAACGGAGAAGTCGAGTCCGGAGACGCCGTCGGCAATCCGGTGCCCGCGCAGGCCCGGCCGGCCACGCCAGCTGGAGGACGCCTGCGGGAGCAGTCCGGCCGGGACGGTGACGTCGACGGCGGAGTTGGGAATAGTCTCCGAGAGGATGGCCAGGTCAGGGAGTTCGCTGCCAAGGTCGGCACCCCAGTGGATGACCTCGGCCTCCCCGCTGTTGAAGCTGATCACCAGGCTGGTGCCGGTGGTACGGAGGTGCAGGGGGTCCATAGGTGGGTCTCTTTCGTGATGCGCAGATAGGTAGGAGTGGTGTCGCGGGGCCGGGCGCGGTGTGCGCGGTTCCGGCCCCGCTGGTGTGGTGCTGTGTGGATGCCCGGACTTTAATTTTCGCCCAGTTGGCTCGCTACTTGAAGAGCGCGTTCACCTGGTCGTTGGCTTCGGTCAAGGAGCTGGCGGGCTTCTTGCCGGAGAGCACTGCGTCCATCGCAGGCTTCATGATGCCGTCAACTTTGGCCGCCTTGTCCGCGATGGGGAAGAGGAACGTGGTGCCGTCCTTGACGTGGGTGGTGAAGGCCGAGACATCGGTGCCCTTGGCCTTGAACGCCTTGGCCGCCTTTTCGGAGGAGCTGGTGATAGCCGGGAAGACCACGGCCTTGGATGCTACGACGTCCTGGCAGGCGGCGGAACCGAGGTATTCAACCCACTTGACGGACGCTGCAGGGTTCTTGGTGCCTGCCCAGACGGAGTCGGCAAGGCCGTTGAACATGCTGGCACGCTTGCCGTCGGGGCCTTTGGGGGTGGGAGCGAAGGCGGTTTCCACGCCCTTGTAGCTCTTGTACTGGCCGATCAGCCAGTCACCTGTGGTGTTGATCGCAGCCTTGCCGGCGCCGAAGTTGTCAGCGAGGCTGGCGCCCACCGTGGTTTCCAGCTTGGGCATGTAGCCCTTCTCGATCAGGCCGGCCCACCAGGCGATGGTTTCCTGGAACTTCGGGTCGTCGTAGTTGAACTTCGTGCCCCAGGGGTTCTTGTCCGTGTGGGTCCAGCCCGTGGTGGCGCTCAGGAAGCTCCATTCGGTCTGGCCCTGGCCGGAGCCGCTGCCTGCCAGGCCCAGCCCGTAGACGGCGACGTTGTTCTTGTCAAAGCCGGCTTCGTCGCCGCGCTTGCCGTTTTTGTCCACGGTCAGGTGGGCGATGGCCTTCTCATAGCTGCCGCCATCCTGCGGGTTCCAGTCAAGGTTGGCCATCTGTTCGGCGCTGATGCCGGCCGAGTCCGTCATCGCCTTGTTGTAGAACAGGCCTACGGTGTCCCAGTCCTTGGGCAGGCCGTAACGCTTGCCGTCCTGGCCCACCCAGAGTTCGGGCAGGCCCTTGGTGTAGCTGTCCAGCTTGACGCCGTCCTTGGCCACGGCGTCGTCGAGGGAGAGCAGCTGCTTTTTGGCCGCGTACTCGGGGTACTTGGAAAGGTGGTCGGTGAAGACGTCAGGGGCTGTGCCGGCGACAAAGCCGTTGGTCAGCGTGGTCCAGTAGTCGTCCCAGCCGCGCTGGGTGATCTTGACCTTGATGTCGGGATTGGCCTTGGTGAAATCGTCTGCGCACTGCTGGTAGGCCGGGAGCTGGTTGGCGTCCCAGAGCCAGTAGTTGATCTCGCCTTTGGCCTCGCTGGAGGCGGTGCTGCCTCCGCCGCAGGCGGAGAGCGAGAGGGCGGCCGCTGCAGCGACGGCGACGGCGGCTGCGACAGTGCGTATGGGCTTCTTCATGACGGACCTTTCGAGGGTGTTTCGGGGGGAGGGGTGAGGTGAAGGGGTTACTTGATTCCGGAGAAGCCGATGGAGTTGACCACCTTCTTGCCGAAGGCGATGAACAGCAGGAGCACGGGGAGTGCGGCCACCAGGGTGGCGGCCATCAGCCCGGTCCAGTCGGGGGCGCCCTGCGGGGACTGGGACTTGAAGACGCCCAGGCCCACGGTGAGCACACGGACGTTTTCGTCCTGGCCCACGAGCAGCGGCCAGAAGTATTCGTTCCACTGGCCGATGAAGGTCAGCAGGGCCAGCGTCGCCAGGGGTGCGGCGGCGTTGGGCAGGACGATCTGGAAGAAGATCCGCAGGTGCTTGGCGCCGTCGAGCATGGCGGCTTCCTCCACTTCCCTGGACATGCTCAGGAAGAACTGGCGCAGGAAGAAGATGGCGAACGGCGTCATGAACAGGAACGGCAGCGTCATGCCGGCGAACGTGTTGAGCAGGCCCAGGTTCTTGATCATCAGGAAGTTGGGCAGCGCGGTGAAGATCGGCGGGACCATCATGGTCGCCAGGAACACGCCGAACACAGCGTTCCTCCCGGGCCAGCGGAGGCGGGAGAAAGCGTAGGCTGCCATCGCACTGAAGAAGACCTGCCCGGCGGTGGTAGCCGTGGCGAAGATGACCGAGTTCCGCAGGTAGAGCCAGAAGTTGATCGCGGCTCCCGAGCCGCCCTCGGCGATGGCCTCTTCCGGGCTCTGCATTCCGAGGACCCGCTTGAAGGCGCCGAGGCTGAAGTCTGCGGGCAGCAGGTTGCTGGCGTTCGATGCCAGCGAGGCGTTGGTGGACAGTGCCGTGCGGAGCATCCACAGGAAGGGTGCCACCGTGACGGCCACGGCGAGGGCCACCAGGGCCCATGCTCCGACGCGCCGCCAGTTGACCGGCTTCTTGGCGGAATTCCTGACATGGATCTTGCTGACGGGCTTCTTGCGGGAAAGAGTGGAGGTGCTCATGGCTGGGATTCCTTAGTCCAGATCCGATTCGTTGCCCTTGAGGAACTTCATTTGCACGAAGGCCACCAGGGCAAGAATGAGGAAGAGAATGACGGACAGTGCCGATGCGTAGCCGAAGTCCGATTCGCCGAAGGCCTTTTGGTAGATGTACATCTGGATCACGCGGGAGGCATTGATGGGGCCGCCGGCGGTGGTCACCGCCACGGTGTCGAACACCTGGAAGGACCCGATCACGGTTACCACCAGCACCAGCACCAGGACGGGGCGAAGGAGCGGCATGGTGATGCTCCAGAAGGTCCGGGTGGCGGAGGAGCCGTCCAGCGATGCAACCTCATAGACGTGGTTGGGAATCGACTGGAGTCCGGCGAAGATCAGCAGGGCCGTGTAGCCCATGTGCCGCCAGACGTTGACGGCGGCGACGGTGGGAATGGCCCACTGCTCGCTGCCGAAGAAGGCGATGCGCGGCAGGCCCATCCAGCTGATGATTTCGTTGACAATGCCGATCTGGTAGTCGAGCATCCAGAACCACAGCAGCGCCACGATGACGTTGGCCACCAGGAAGGGCAGCAGCAGCGCGCCGCGGATGAACGTGGACTTTGCGACGCGGTGCATCAGGAGTGCCAGCCCGAGTGCGATCACCGTCTGGAAGCCGATGTTCAGGGCGACGTACTGGACGGTGACCCACATCGCGTTCCAGAACAGTTCGTCGCCCAGCATGGCGGTGTAGTTCTTGATACCGATCCAGGTGGGGTCGCCCAGGATGCTGTACTCGGTGAAGCTGAGGTAGGCGCCCCGGATTGTGGGGACCAGATAGAAGAAAACAAAGCCGATCATCGCCGGGAAGATGAAGAACAGCGCCACCTTCAAGTCGCCGAGGCGGCGGATGAAGCTCTTCCGGGCGGGTTTCTCTGTCTTGGGCCGGCCGCCCCGCGCCGCCGTGTCCTGTTGATGCTTGGTAAGGGTGGTCATCATCGACCCTTCCTGGGTGTGTGATGGAACTAACAATCGCCACCGAATCTACACGAGTAGATTTGAGCGCGCAAGGAATATTTCTTTATGGATTACTGGCCGCACTTTCTCCAACGTTGCAAGCGTTGACTCGAGTAGATCCGGCTGCAAGACTGTGACGCAAACATGTTGGCGCGCCGGACAACGGTGCCCTCGGATCCTGAAAGGCAGGAACAATGGCGTTTTCAATCGGAGTAGTTGGCGTGGGACAGTTCGGTGGCCAATTCGCGCACCTCTTCAATCTGCATCCCGGGGTCAGCGAGGTCTTCGTCGTGGACGAGAGGGCGGACCGTGCGGCCGAGGCAGTTGGGCAATACGATCTGGCCGGTTCCATCGGCACCTTCGATGAGCTGCTGGCGTCCGACGTCGACGCCGTCGCCATCTTCACGCAGCGGTGGACCCACGGACCGCTGGTGGAGCGGGCGCTCCGGGCCGGAAAGCATGTCTACTCGGCCGTGCCCATGGCCGTCACCGAGGACGAGATCGCGAGGATCATCGACGCCGTCCGGGAGACCCGCAACGTCTACATGATGGGTGAAACCAGCTACTACAACCCGGCCACGGTCTATGCGCGCCAGCAGCACGCGGCCGGCCGGTTCGGGAGGGTGTTCTACTCCGAAGGCGACTACGTCCACGACATGGACCTGGGCTTCTACGACGCCTACCAGTACAGCGGCGGGGAGCGCTGGAAGGAAACCGCCAGCTACCCGCCCATGCTGTATCCCACCCACGCGATCGGCGGCGTCCTCGGTGCCCTGCCCGCGCACGCCGTGAGCGTCAGCTGCGTTGGCGTGAAGGACGACCGCCAGGACGGAGTGTTCGACAAGGACATCAGCATGTTCGGGAACGACTTCTCCAACGCCACGGCCCTCTTCGAACTGAACGACGGCGGTGCCATGCGGACCAATGAAATGCGCCGGGTGGGCTACCCCTCGCATATTCGTGAGTCGCGTTTCCGGTTCTTCGGCACCGAGGCGAGCTTTGAGCAGCTGGCCAAGGTGACGGTGTGGCAGGACAAGACCAACGTCCACGACATCTCAGAGCAGGTGGAATCCCGGCCCAGCGTGCCCTTGGACGATCCCTCGCTCGCCAATGTGGCCCCCGAACTGCGGGACGCCTTCGTGTCCGGGCTGGCGCCGGTGCATGACAGCGAGAGGCTGCCGGAGGAGTTCCGCGGCGCCCCGAACGGCCACGAAGGCAGCCACCAGTTCCTGGTGGACGACTTTGTCACGGCCGTGAACACGGGATCGCTGCCGCCGGTCAATGCATGGACGGCCGCGCGGTTCACCCTGCCCGGCATCGTGGCCCATGAGTCCGCCCGGCGGGGCGGCGAACGCCTCCCCATCCGTGACTTCGGCGATGCTCCGGACGTGCTTCAGGACGTGCTTCAGGACGTGCTGTAGCTAGCATGGACACTATGACCATTCCGGCAGCGCCCGCCCCGCGGACCCAGGTGACCCGCAAGGATGTTGCCCGGTACGCCGGGGTGAGCACCGCCGTCGTCAGCTACGTGGTGAACGGCGGGCCGAAGAAGGTGGCGCCTGCGACCGAAGCGAAGGTCCAGGAAGCCATCCGGCAGCTGGGCTACCGCCCCAACGCGGCTGCGCGGGCCCTGAAGCTGGGGTCCAGCGAAACGATCGGTTTGGTCATTCCGGACAACAGCAACCCGTTCTTCTCGATGCTGGCCCACGCCGTGGAGGATGCGGCGGGGGCACTCGGGTACGCCCTGGTGCTGACGAACTCGGACGGCAACCTGGCCAAGGAGCGCCGGAACATCCGGAACCTGGCAGCCCGCCAGGTGGACGGTGTGGTTCTGGCCAGCGTCCTGTTCGAGCCTGACCTGGCCGATCTGGAGACCGCGGAGATCCCGTCCGTGCTCCTGAGCCACAGCGGGAGCTCCGCCGCGGTCACCACGGTGGGCGTGGACCTGGCCAAAGGTGCGCGCACCGCCGTCGAGCATCTGATCGGGCATGGCCACACCAACATCGGCCTGGCCATGGGCACCACCACCGGCAACGAAGCGGACGCCCGCGAAGAGGGCTGGGTGCAGGCGCTGAGGGTAGCCGGGTTGCCGGAAGGCCCCATTGCCCGCAGCGCTTTCACCCGCGTTGGCGGCTACGCAGCCGGGCAGCGGCTCCTCGCGTCGGGGCACAGGCCCACCGCCATCTTCGCGAGCTCGGACATGCAGGCCATCGGCATCCTCCGTGCGCTCCACGAGGCCGGCCTCTCCGTCCCGGGGGACATCGCACTGGCTTCCTTCGATGGATCAGAGGACGCCGAATACTCCTGGCCAACGCTGACCACCGTGCAGCAGCCCGTGCGGGACATGGCCGAGGCCGCAGTCCGGGCGCTCGTCGGGGCGGACCGCGGCGAGCCCGCACAGCACCGCGTCTTCCCGACGAAACTTCTGGTCAGGCAGTCCTGCGGCTGCCCGTAAGCCCGATACGGCCTACGCGGGTACGGCCCTAAACGAGCCTTAGCCGGCCCACCCGGTCCCGGAGGATCCGCTGGGCGTCGGGGGACAGGCCGGAATCGCTGATCACCTCGTCGGCTTCCTCAAGTTTGGCGATGGTGCTGATTCCCTGCGTGCCCCACTTGGTGTGGTCCGCCAGGACCACCACCTTGCGCGAGGCTGCGATGAACGCACGGTTGGTCTCGGCCTCCAGCAGGTTGGGCGTGGTGTAGCCGGCGTCCGCGTCCATGCCGTGCACGCCGAGGAACAGCAGGTCCAGGTGCAGCTGGCTGAGCGCCGCCGTCGCGATGGGGCCCACGAGGGCGTCCGACGGCGTGCGCTCGCCGCCGATGAGGATCACCGTGGAGGCGTGCCGCGCGGACCCCGACGCCGAGGCATGGTGGAAGAGGTCGGCGATCTTCACCGAGTTGGTGACCGCCGTGATCCGGGGGCCGTTGGCGAGTTCCTTGGCCAGCGCCCACGTGGTGGTGCCCGCGCTCATGGCCACTGCCATCCCTTCATGGACGAGGCCGGCGGCCTCCAGGGCAATGGCGCGTTTCTGCGCGGTTAGCTGGGTGGATTTCAGCTCGAATCCGGGTTCGTGCGTGCTGGCATCCCCGGGCAGCTTGGCGCCGCCGTGGATCCGCTCCACCTGGCCGCTTTCCTCCAGCATCTCGATGTCGCGGCGGACCGTCATCAGGGATACGCCCAGCTGCTGGGCGAGGTCCGAGACGCGGACCACCCGCTCGCGCCGGACGGCGTCCACTATGGACTGGTGGCGGGCAGCGGGAAGCATCGGGATCCTTTCACTGGGTGAAGCTCTTACTGCCCATCATCGCCTAGCCCTTGCTGGAACCAAGAGTCAGGCCCGCAACAAACTGCCGCTGCAGGAGCAGATAGACAACCAGGGTGGGAATTACCGTGATCACGGCGCCGGCCGCCAGCAGGTTGTAGTTGTTCAGGAACTCGCCCTGGAGGTTGTTGATGGCGGTGGTGACGGGCAGCCGGTCGCCGCTCTGAATGAACAGCAGGGGCCAGAAGAAGTCGTTGTAGATGAAAATGACTTCCAGGGTGGCAAGGGCAGCGAAGGCCGGCCGGCACAACGGCATGATGATTTCCCGGTACTGGCGCCAGATGCCGGCGCCGTCCACGAGGGCGGCTTCGGTCAGGTCCGCGGAAAGTGCCTTCATGTAATTGGACAGCACGAAAGTGCAGAAACCCATCTGGAAGGCCATGTTCACCGCTATGACGATGATGTACGTGTTCAGCATGTTGCCCGAATCGCTGAACGAGTAGGGCACCTGGAAATGCTTGGCCATCTCGAACAGCGGCGCCGCCAGGACCTGGGGCGGGAGCAGGTTCCCCGCCGTGAACATGATGAGCAGTGTGATATTGAACTTCCAGTTCACCCGGCTGACGGCGAATGCCATCATGGAGGCGAAAAAGAGTACCAGGAGCACCGCCGGAACGCAGATGATCACCGAGTTCCAGAGGTATTTGGCGAAGCCGCCCTGGGACCAGGCCTGGATGAAATTGTCGAAGTTGAAGTCACCGGCCAAGCTGAAGTAGCCGTGCTCGTTGGTCGAGGCGATCGGCCGCAGGGCGGTGAACACGGCCCAGACCAGGGGGACCAGCCACATGACCGCCATCGCCGTCAGGAAGATATGCGTGCCGTAATGCCGCGTCGGTTTGCTGCCGGAGCGTTCGGTTTTCCCGGTCATCGCAGTGCGGGCGGAGACGGCGGCGCTCATGCCCTGTTCTCCTTGCCGAAGGTGCGGCTGAGGTAGAACACGATGGGTACGAGCGAGATGACCAGGAGGACCACCGCAAGGGCAGAGCCGACGCCGATCACCTGGCCCTCGCCCACGAGGTTCTGGATCACCAGGGCGCTCAGGAGCTCCAGGCCGTTGGTGCCGCGGTTGATCACATAGACGACGTCGAACGCCCGCAGCGATTCGATGATGGTGATGACGACGATGACGATGTTGATGGGCCGCATGGCCGGGAAGACCACGCGGAAAAATGTCTGGGCGGCGTTGGCACCGTCGATGGCCGCGGCCTCCTTCAGGCTGGGGTCCACACCTTTGAGGCCTGCCAGGTACAGCAGCATGACGTAGCCGGCGTGCCGCCACGTGGCGGCGATCATGGCGGCCCAGATGTTCACGGAGGAGTCCCCGAACCAGTCAACGGCCTGCGGCGTACCGGACGTGCCCAGCAGGAAGTTCAGCAGGCCGTTGTCACGCTGGTAGAACAGCTGCCAGATGATGCCGACCAGCGCGAGCGAGAGCATCACGGGTGTGAAGAAGATGCTCTGGTAGATCCTGCTGCCGCGGATCTGCTGGTCCAGCAGCACCGCCAGCAGCAGGCCCAGCGGGGTGGCCACCAGGGCCAGGAAGGCAAGCCACAGCAGGTTGTGCTGGATGGCCGGCCAGAACGGCGGGTAATCCTGGGATATGTACTGGTAGTTGTCTGCGCCCGCGGGCCTGATATCGCTCAGGGCGAGACCGTTCCAGCGCGCGAAGCTTAGCCCGACGGACATCACCGTGGGCAGCCAGATAAACACCAGCTGGATGAGCGTGGGGATGCCCACCATGAGGGAGAGGACCGCCTTGTCCCGTTTGGAGAGCCGGCGGACCCGTCCGCTGCGGACCCGCTTCGCCGGCGCCCCGGAGGGCGCCCTGGACTCGGGCGGGACGAGGTCACTTGCTGTTGTGCTCATGGAAGTCCCCGCATTGCTACTGGGCCGCGTACAGTGACTTGGCCTGCGCCTCAAGGTTCTTGACGTCCATCTTGCCGTCCTTGAGGAAGGTCTGCAGGGCCGGGATCATGACGTTGTTGGCCATCGCGGGCAGGGCGTCGCGGTCAAAGAACTGGCTGATGGACTTCGCCTGCGCAATGGTCTCCGCGCATTTTTTGTTCAGCGGCGTGAACTTGGAGTTGTCCGCGCCCTTGGCCGTGGCGATGTTGGAGGAGTCCACCGATGCGTAGATGTTCTGGCCTTCGGGCGTGCCGATGAATTCCATGAACTGGTGCGCGGCCGCGTTCCCGCCGCCCTTGGTGGACAGCAGCAGGCCGTCGATGGGCGCTTCCACGGCATCCCGCCCCTCGGCAGCGATCTCCGGAAACGGGAAGAAATCGACGTCCTTCAGCACCGCGGGATCGGTGAACTGCTGGGTGACGAAGGAGCCGAGCAGGTACATGCCCGTCTTCTTGGCTGCCAGTGCCCGCGCGGCGTCCTGCCAGGTCTGGCCGAGCGCCGCAGGATCCTGGAAGGGGAGCAGGGCGGACCAGGTGTCGAAGACATCGGTCACCTTCTTCTGGTCCCAGGACTCCTTGTGGGCGCACAGGTCCACGTGGAACTGGTACCCGTTGAGGCGCATGTTGATGTAGTCGAAGGTGCCCATGGCGGGCCAGCCGTCCTTGTCCGCGAAACCGATCGGGATGATGCCGTCGGCCTTCATCTTGGCCGCCAGGGTCTTGAGGGCGTCGAAGGTTTCCGGCACCTTGTAACCCATGCTGTCCCACAGGCTCTTCCGGTAGAAGAAACCCCACGGATAGTTGTAGTTGGGGACGAAGTACATCTTCCCGTCCGGGCCGGTGGAGGCCTTCTTCAGCGCGTCGGAGAAGTTGCCGCCGATCTTGCCCCAGACGTCATCAACCGGTGCCAGGAGCCCCTTGCCGGCATAGAACTGCATCCTGTAGCCGGCGAACCAGGTAAAGGTGTCGTCGGGCGAGCCCTGCAGATAGGAATTGATCTTGTTCTGGAAGTCGTTGTGCGGCACCACGTTGGTGCGCACCGTTTTGCCCGTTTTCTGCGAGAACGCGTCGGTGACGGCCTGGTAGGCCTTCTTGGGGACTTCGTCGGAGGAACCGGATCCGAACGTCAGGCCGGAGGATTCCGAGCCTCCGGCAGACGGCCCGCTGCCTCCGGTGCACGCCGCCAACAGCGGCACGCCCGCCAGGCCGGCGGCGCTGATGCCCAGTGTTTTGAGGAATGTCCGCCGGGCTGGCCCGGCGCTGGTTGACGCTTCCGGATGCATTGCCATGATCTCTCCCGCGGGACGGAGCCCTGTGACATGTGTCACATATAGATGACTATAACCTCGCAAAAGGGAACAGGAAAGATCGCGAAACAACACGGGGATTTTCGGTGCCGCGACCCCCGTGGGTCCGAAAGAAACAGGGCCCGCCCGGTGATCCGGACGGGCCCTGGTTTGGCTCCGCTAATTCTTCAGTGACTCGGCGATCTGCTGCATGACGGTGTTATCGGCGAGGGTGGTGGCGTCCCCGACGTCGCGTCCTTCGGCGACGTCTTTGAGGAGCCGGCGCATGATTTTGCCGGAGCGGGTCTTGGGCAGTTCGGGCACCACGAGGATGGTCTTGGGTTTGGCGATCGGGCCGATTTCCTTGCCCACGTGGTTGCGGAGGTCCTGGACGATTTCGTCGCCGGAGTCCACGGCGTCGCCGCGGAGGATGACGAACGCGACGACGGCCTGTCCGGTGGTTTCGTCGGCTGCACCGACGACGGCGGCCTCCGCCACCGCGGGGTGGCTGACCAGGGCGGATTCGATTTCGGTGGTGGAGAGGCGGTGCCCGGAAATGTTCATGACGTCATCCACCCGGCCCAGGAGCCAGATGTCGCCGTCCCCGTCCTTCTTGGCACCGTCGCCAGCGAAGTACATGGTCTCGAAGCGGGACCAGTAGGTGTCCTTGAACCGCTCCGGGTCGCCCCATATGCCGCGGAGCATGGCCGGCCAGGGTTCGCGGATCACCAGGAAGCCGCCGTGCCCGTCGGGGACCGAGGCGCCGTTCTCATCCACGACGTCCACCGCGATGCCGGGCAGCGGCACCTGCGCGGAGCCGGGCTTGGTGGCGGTGACGCCGGGCAGCGGCGCGATCATCTGGGCGCCGGTTTCGGTCTGCCACCAGGTATCCACGATGGGTGCCTTGTTGCCGCCGATGACGTCCCGGTACCACATCCAGGCTTCGGGGTTGATGGGTTCACCCACGGAGCCCAGGACCCGGATGGAGGACAGGTCGTACTTGTCCGGGATGTCCCGGCCCCACTTCATGAACGTGCGGATCGCGGTGGGGGCGGTGTAGAGGATGGAGACCTTGTACTTTTCCACGATCTCCCACCAGCGGCCCTGGTGCGGGGAATCCGGAGTGCCTTCGTACATGACCTGGGTGGCGCCGTTGATGAGCGGCGCGTAGGCGACGTAAGAGTGTCCGGTGACCCATCCGACGTCGGCCGTGCACCAGTACACGTCCGTTTCGGGGTGCAGGTCAAAGACCGTCTTGTGGGTGTACGCGGTCTGGGTGAGGTAGCCTCCGGTGGTGTGCAGGATGCCCTTGGGCTTTCCGGTGGTGCCGGAGGTGTAAAGGATGAACAAAGGGTGTTCGGAGTCATGCCCGACGGCGGTGTGCTCGGCTGACGCTGCCCCGACAGTGTCCTCCCACCAGTGGTCCCGGTCCTCGTGCCAGTCCACGTCCTGGCCGTTGCGCTTGACCACCACCACGTTCTGGACGGTGTGGCCATCATCCCTGAGGGCGGCGTCGACTGCTGTTTTCAGGGCGCTGGGCTTGCCGCGCCGGTAGGTGCCGTCCGCGGTGACCACGAGCTTGGCTTCGGCGTCCTCGATCCGGGACCGGAGCGCGTCGGCGGAGAAACCGCCGAACACCACCGAGTGCACGGCGCCGATCCGGGCGCAGGCCAGCAGGGTGATGACGGCCTCGGGGATCATGGGCAGGTAGACGGCCACCCGGTCGCCCTTGGCCACGCCGAGGGACTCGAACGCGTTCGCGGCCCGCTTCACTTCGTCGGTCAGCTCCGCGTAGGTGTAGGAGCGGGTGTCGCCGGGTTCGCCCTCGAAGTAGATCGCCACCCGGTCACCCAGGCCGTTCTCCACGTGCCGGTCCAGGGCGTTGTAGGCCGCGTTGACCTCGCCGCCCACGAACCACTTCGCGAACGGAGGGTTGGACCAGTCCAGGGCCTCGGTGAAGTCCTTGCTCCAGGTCAGGAGGTCGCGGGCCTGCTTGGCCCAGAACGCGGGCCGGTCAGCTGCTGCCTCGGCATAAACTTCGGCGCCCACCACGGCGTTGGCGGCGAAGTCTTCGGAGGGGGCAAACTTGCGGTTCTCATACAGCAGGTTTTCAAGTGCATCGCCCTGCTGGCTGGGGGTGGCAGCGGTGGCCGTCGAACCGGGGGTGTCCTGGGACATGGTGAACCTCATCATTCATCGATCTTTGCTGCGCGGTGCGCCGGTCCCGGCCATCACCCCGCCGCTGCACGGCGTCAGGCAACGGCCCGTCGCGGACAAACCGCAAAGAGCTGTTCCGAAACCAGACTAGCGCCTCCGGCGTGTGCGCGTGGGCAGCGTCACACAAGGAGCCGTGAGCGGTGCCCTTTTAGCGGCGAACGGAACTTTAGGAGAGCTGTGCGGCTTCTGTGAGCGCGCCGCACCGCGGCCAGCCAGCTAGTGAAGCACCCTCCTCTTGGCTAGGCTGAGATGGACTCGTGACAATGGCCGGAGGCAGCCAGACCGCTTGTGGTCAGGCTCCGGCCGTAGGGCGGAATCACGCTTCGGACGCCAGTCCGGTCGCCGCCACGCTAAGGAGAACAGAATGAATCAGCAAAGCCAAGGCCAGCAGGGCACGGCCCAGCCGGGGCCAGCCCAGCAGGGTGCCGGCCAGCCGGGCCCCGGTCAGGCACCGCTCGGGGCTGGACAGTCCGCGCGGCCCGAAGCGCAGACTACTGCGCCGAACTTCATGAAGCAGGAGGGGGTGCGGAATGAGGCCATTGCTGGACCCTTTACCGTCCGCGACCTGACCGTCTTCGCGGCCACCCTGGTTCTCTTTATCGCATCGCTCATTCCCATGTTCGCCGTGCGCTACAACCTGTGGAACCTTGGAAGCCTCTTCTTCCTGGGGCTCGGCGTGGTGCTGCCGCTCATTGTTGCCGCACTGTTTGTGGCCCGCCGGCTCGCCCCCGACACGAAGGTCCGGATCGGGTCGCTGTCCGTGGACCAGTTCGGTTCAGTGGTGGCCTCGTTTGCGGTGGCCTTCTTCTTCCTGTCCATCGCCGGCGCCTACACGCCCAGCCTGCTCGTGGCGCTGATCGGTTCCCTCGTGCTGCTGGCCGCCACAGTGCTGGCCCGCTTCATCCCGTTCTTCGCCGGCGACTTCCTCGGCCGTACCGAGGTGCCAGCCCACATCATGGCGCGCGACTCGGCCGTTCCGGTGCGCAAGCCCAAGGCGCCCAAGGAGCCGAAACCCGCGGCTGCCACGCCCGGCACTGGCTCCACCGGCGCGTTGCCGGATAGCGCTGCGTCTACGGCCTTCACTGCTCCGCAGGGTACTGAGCCGCGGCATCCTGTCTCCCACGGTGCGACGGCGGTCGGCCAGGCGGGGCGCGAAGCAGCCCGAACCGGAACTTTTGGTGCCGGAACTTCCGGTGCCGGTACCGCGGCTGCGGGAGTTACTGGACCCGCAGCAGCTGCTGCCGGAAGCGCAACTGCCGGAACCGCCGGAACCGCCGGAACTGCCGGAACCGCCGGAACTGCCGATACAGCGCCGGCGAATGGCATGTGGCCCGCCGCCAACGCGGCCAGCAGTGCCGCAGCATCGCCGGAAACGGGACCCGCCGCCGTCGTGCGGTCCGCGCAGACCGGGGAAGCCGCCACGCAGGAGGCAACGGTGGCGTCGGCCAAGGCCGATGCCACCACCACGCCGCCGGTGGCACCGGAGGCCGAGCGGACCCAGCTGGACGGGGCCACTGCAGCCCCGGCGATCAGCGCAGACACTGCAGCATCCCCGGCCAGCGCAGACACTGCCGCAGCCCCCGCGGCGGAGACGGCGCGGACGGAAGCACCTGTCGCCGAAGGCAAGTCCGGCGCGGCTGCGCGGAAAGCGGAAGCGGAGGCTGCACGGGCGGCCTCGGCCACGCCTGCCACCGCCGTCCACCCGAGGGTGGATGTGCAGCAGCAGGTGCGGTCGCAGGAACCGATTGGCGCCACCGTCGACCCGGCGAGCCGGCCGGAGGAGTCCGAGCAGGAACAGGTCCAGGAGGCCTTCTGGTTCGCCGTGGCGCAGCACCGCACCGCCGTCGACGAGCGCACGGGCGCTCCGCTGTTCGGGATCGAGCCCGGTGGCTGGGTCCTGGCACTCGAGGACCGCGGGGACGAATTCCTGGTTCAGCACACGGACGGCCGGGTGGGCGTCCTGCGCGACCTCAGCAACATCGAGCGCGGCTAGCCGGCCGCCGTGGCCAGTTCCGCTTCGCGCCGGCACGGCTCGCCGGACGGCATCACCGTAGTCCCTGCTCCGGCGGAGGTGCCAACAGGGGCTCCCGCCGAGGCGCCCGGGGATGCCGTACCTGCCGAAATCCCCGCCGTCAGCGGGCCGGGGGCTAACGCCCCGGCCCGCTCCGGCGAATCGCCGCTGGCACTGAAACGCCGGGCGCGCAGGATCAACCGGGCCCTCGCCGAGCAGTACCCGTACGCCCACGCCGAACTCGACTTCCGGAACCCGTTCGAGCTGCTCGTTGCCACGGTGCTGTCCGCGCAGACTACGGATGTGACGGTCAATCTGATCACGCCGCTGCTGTTCTCCCACTACCCGGACGCCCGTGCCATGGCGGAAGCCGACACCGCGGAGCTCGAAGCCATCATCAAGCCGACCGGGTTTTTCCGTGCCAAGTCCAGGAACCTTCTCGCCCTGGCCACCCGCGTGGTGGACGAGTTTGACGGCGTGGTGCCCGGACGGCTGGAAGATCTGGTGACCCTGCCCGGCGTCGGACGGAAAACCGCGAACGTGGTGCTGGGCAATGCGTTCGGCATTCCAGGCATTACGGTGGACACCCACTTCGGGCGTCTGGCGCGGCGCTTCGGCTGGACCGAGTCGGACGACCCAGTCCGGATCGAGTCCGATGTGGCGGAGCTGTTTGAGCCCAGGGACTGGACCATGCTGTCCCACCGGGTGGTCTTTCACGGCCGGCGGGTGTGCCATTCCCGGAAGCCCGCCTGCGGGGCCTGTGCCGTGGCCAACTGGTGCCCCAGCTTTGGTTCGGGTGAGACAAACCCGGCCAAGGCCGCGAAGCTGCTGAAATATGAACTGGCGCCCGGAAGCGAGGAGCTCCTGGCAAAACTGCTGGCCGAGACGCACCGCGCGGCGGAGATCCGGATGGAATCCCAGCGGAGGACTCCGTGACGGCGCGCCAGAACCTTGTGGACCTCGTCGACTCCATCCGCGCGGGAACCGCTCCTGCCCGGAATCCTTACTGGCGCAAGCTGACCGTTGACGAGTCAGCTGCCCGCAAAGCAGCCGTCCTGATCCTGTTCGGGGCCCTGGACGATGTGCCCGCCGGCTCTGACAAGCCGCTGGTGGCTGCAGACCTGGACGTCCTGCTCCTGGAGCGCGCCCACACCCTCGATGATCATCCCGGCCAGGTAGCCTTTCCAGGCGGCGGCATCCACGTGGGTGAAACTCCGGTGGAGGCCGCGCTCCGGGAAGCCGAGGAGGAAACGGGATTGGACCCGTCCGGCGTCGAGGTGCTGGGTGCCATGCCGGAACTGGCACTGCCGCGCGGCAACTTCCTGGTGACCCCGGTCCTGGCCTGGTGGCCCTCGCCGTCGCCGGTCCGGGTGGTGGACTACGGCGAGTCCGCCCAGGTCTTCCGCGTACCGGTCCGTGACCTGCTGGATCCCGAAAACCGCACCATGGCGGCCGTGACCCGCATGAACCAGACGTTCCAGAGCCCGGCGTTCACGGTGAACGGCCTGGTGGTCTGGGGCTTCACGGGCATGATTCTGAACGAAATGTTCGACCAGCTGGGCTGGGCCGTTCCGTGGGACCGGACCCGGCTTCATCCGCTGGACCTCTAGGCGGCACTGCTGGCTTTGGCCGCCCCGCGGCGACCGGTGTTAGTGCTGCGACTTTCGCAGATCCACCACCAGGCCGGTGGCGGCGTTTTCACGCAATGCGTTGATGCCGGCCACTACTCCCGAAACGCTCTTGAACCGCGGCGACTCTGCCACGATGTTTCCGTCCCCATCCATGAGACGAAATTTGTAAGACTGATCGCTGT
Source organism: Arthrobacter sp. 05T423 (assembly GCF_056396245.1). NCBI lineage: Bacteria > Bacillati > Actinomycetota > Actinomycetes > Micrococcales > Micrococcaceae > Arthrobacter > Arthrobacter sp. 05T423. The sequence continues at coordinate 95,118 of NZ_JBFTLC010000009.1, read as the reverse complement.
CCTGGTGAACCTCAAACTTGCCCGCCATTGGCGTGGAAACCCCCTGCTGATGCTTCGTCGCACGTGCCGGGCCAACTTATTGCCACTGCCCGGCCACCATAGAGCTTAGTGGTCCACGCCACACGATGCGAACTACTCGCCGGTACATGACTCAGTACAACCGCGTATTCCGTCTGTGGCGGATGTGACTTTTGTTTCCCGTGAGCAGGGGCTATTGTCCTGCCCCCGACCCCGGGCAGGCGGGCGACGGACGCGTTGAGCGGTGCCGTCGTGGGGCACTTTGGGGGTGCCGCCGTCGTGAATTACGACGGCGGCCGGCGTGTCGCGTGCCAAAGTGCCCCGTTTCGGCCGGGCCGGCTTCGCGGGGCGTCGGGCTTTTGGGGCTGCAGGGGTGAAGGGCTACTTTGCGTTGTCGTAGGAATCGACGACGGCGACGCTCACGGGGAACTCGACCGGAATGGTGCCGAAGAGCAGCTCCTTCGCGGCGTTGGCGGCTTCCTCGATGGCGCGGATGCAGGCGTCGACGGCGGGGTCGGGGGCATGGACCATCACTTCGTCGTGCAGGAAGAACACCAGTTCCCCGCTTCCTGAACCGTCGGCACGCATGGTGCGCAGCCGCCGTCGTAATTCCGCCAGCCAGCAGGCGGCCCAGTCCGCCGCGGAACCCTGGACGACGAAGTTGCGCGTGAAACGTCCGCGGGACCGCGCGATGGCGTCCGCGCGGCGCTGTTCCTCCGCCGAGGTGGAGCGCTGGCTGAGGAACCACCGGTCCGACGGCGGCGGGCTGCTGCGTCCCAGACGCGACGTGACGGTCCTGCCGGCTTCACCGTCGCGGGCGGCGCGCTCGACGAAGCCCACGGCCCGCGGATAGGTCTTGGCCAGCTGCGGCATCAGGCGGCCTGCCTCGCCGGAGGTGGCCCCGTACATGGCGCCCAGCAAGGCCATTTTTGCCTTGCTGCGGTCGCCGCCGAAACCCTTGGCGGCGATACCCGCGTAGAGATCCTGGTCCCGGGCGGCCTCGGCCATGGTGGAATCCTGCGCGAGCGCCGCGAGAACGCGGGGTTCCAGCTGGGATGCGTCGGCCACGATGAGCTTGTGTCCCGGATCGGCGTGCACAGCGCCGCGGACCTGGCGGGGGATCTGCAGCGCCCCGCCGCCGCGTGACGCCCAGCGGCCGGACACCACTCCGCCCACCACATACTCGGGCCGAAACCTCCCGCGCCTCACCCACGCGTCCAGCCACGCCCAGCCGTTGGCGGTGTGCAGCCGCGACAGTTTCTTGTAGGTCAGGAGCGGCGCGATGGCCGGATGGTTGGATCCCTTCAGCTCCCATTGCCGCGTGGACTTCACCTCGATGCCGTTGCGGTGCAGGGCGCGCATGAGTTCCTGCGGCGAGTCCGGATTCAGGGCTGGCGCGTTCAGCAGGCCCCGGAGTTCCGTGTTCAGGGCTTCGAGTTTGGCCGGCCGGTGCCCCTGCGGGGGCCGCGGCCCCAGGTGATCGGCCAGGATCCGCTCGTGCAGCTCCTCACGCCAGGGCACGCCAGCGTGCTGCATCTCGGCCGCGACCAGGGCGCTGGCCGACTCGGCGGCCAGGAGGAGCTGGAGCCGCTGCCGTCGGTTCCCGTCTCCGGCGGCGGCTGCCAGGGCCTCCTGCTGGGCGGCATATTCGGCGCGCAGCTCGGCCAGACTTTGCCGCGGTTCGGTTGCCGCGCCCGGGTCGTCGAAGAGTGCGCCCTGGTCCGCGGGCGGCGGGGGTGGCTGAAGCAGCCGCGGCGGCTGCAGGTCGTCGTCCTGGGTGAGCTTCTCGGCGTTCCTGGCGTACGCGGTGTGCGCCGTGAACTCCGAATGGGCCAGGATCGCGCCGCACAAGGAGAGGTCATAGCAGCGCTCCACGTCGACGCCGGCCGCCAGCAGCGACGGGTACCAATCCTGGGTGCGGTGCCAGATCCAGCGCGGGCGCCGCTTCTCGAGTTCACGGACGACGGCGGCCAGCCCGGTTCCGCTGCCTGCCGCGCCGGGTTGGGGTGCGGTTTCCCGTCCGCTGGCCAGAGGGACGACGCGGGGTTCCGGATTGGCGGGATGAGGGAGGCCCGCTGCCGTGAGTTCCAGTATGGCTGCGCCGTCGGGGTGGGCGGCGAGCAACAGATACATGTGTCTAATTCTGCCTTGCCGCCGGGCTTATTGTTTTCGTGCCGAGCATCTCGTGGGCCGTCGGTTGGTCTGCATTGGCCCCTCCCGCACTGGTCCTATGCCGCTTGTCCTCCACAGGGAGCTGGACAGGAAGCGGGGTGACCGGTTTTCCACATACAGTCATTCACCTCTGACGGGAGGCCGTTCCTTTGGGCACAGTTGCTGCATGAGCAGGCATCACGCCCGGAACCGGCGACTCCCATCAGACCCGGACACTGCCCCGCCGGATGGCGCCCTGCGGGATGTCATGCTGCCGGATGCCGCGCTGCCGGATGCCCACGGGTTCTGGGCAGGGCCGCCGGGCGACGTCCCTGACGGCTCCTCCCCGGTGCCCCGGGGCAGACGGCGTCCGGAGACGCAGCGCGTGTCAGCTCCGGTGAGGGCACTAACAAGCTCTGACTCCGGAACCTGGCTCCCAGCTGACGGCGGCGATGTCCTGCTGGTCACGGGTTTTGAGTTCCTGCGGGGCGAAGTGGAACGGATTGTCGCCGCTGCCGGCGGACGGCTCCGGGTGGTGGACGATGTGGCGGAGGCCGCGCCGTTCTGGGATTCCGCTGCCGACGTTCTCGTCGGCAGCGATGTCCGGGAGTTGCCGCCCCGCCGCCGTGCCCCGGCCGTCCTCGTGGGCCTGAGCGGGGAAGGGGACACGCTCTGGCACCTTGGCGCTGCCCTGGGCGCCCAACGCGTCGCGGTCCTCCCGGATGCCGCCGCGTGGCTGGCCGAGTACCTCAGCCGCTCCCGTTCACCGGAGGCCGGAGGCCTCGTCCTCGGCGTTACCGGCGGCTGCGGAGGCGCAGGCGCCACTACCGCGGCGGCGTGGCTCGCCCAGGCGGCAGCGGAACTCGGCGCCCGGGTCCTGCTCGTGGACGCCGATCCCTGGGGTGGCGGCCTCGAACTGGCCCTCGCGGCGGAGGAATCACCGGGCCTCCGCTGGCCGGACCTGGCCGACGCCAGCGGCAGCATTGACCCGCAGCAGCTCGCGGACGCCTTGCCCATCGCCGGTGGATTCTCATTTCTCTCCTGGCCGGGAAGCCGGGAGCGGCCACCCCTGGTGGACCCGATAACAGTGGGGGGTGTCTTCGACGCCGCACGCCGGGGCTACGAGGTGGTTATTGTCGACATCGGCCGCAACGCGGAGCCGCTGCGCACCTTCGCGTGGGATTGCGACCGCCTCCTGGTTGTCGTCCCGGCGCAGTTGAAGGCTGCCGTGGCCGCCGCCCGGCTCCTGCAGGAGCTTCCGCCTGTCGAATCAGCCTTGGTCATCCGTGGCAAGGCCGGGGCTGCCCTGGACGCCGCTCTGGTCGCCGAGTCCGTGGGGCTGCCCCTGCACGGCGTGATGCCCGAGGTGCGGGGCACAGCCTCGGCCACGGAGCTGGGCCGCCTGCTCGACCAGGGCAGGCGGAAGAGCGTGCGGCGTTTCGCTTCGTCGGTGCTAGGGCTCCTCGCCGGGGACCTGCAGGTCGGAGACCTCCTGTGACTGCCCACTCGGGAGCGGCCGCCACCGGTTTTCCTGGTACACCGGCTTCCCGCGCGGCCCTCACCGAGACTGCCGGGCGCCGGCGTGCGGCCCGGGTTTTGGACGCTGGGCTTCTTGAGACCGTCCGCGAGTCGGTCATGGCGGACGCCGGACCTGTGACCCCGTCGCGGGTGGCTGCCGCAGTGCAGGCCACCGGAAAGCTGTTGGGCACAGCCGGTTCCCTCGCCGCGGCCGAACGCATCAGCGCCGAGCTCAACGGCCTCGGGCCGCTGCAACACCTGGTCCGGGATACGTCGGTGACTGACATCTTCGTGAATGCCCCGGACTCCGTCTGGTTGGACAGGGGCCGTGGCATCGAACGGACATCGGTGGCCTTTGCGGGGGAGGCCCAGCTCAGGGCCCTGGCCGCCAGGCTGGTGGCATCGGGCGGCAGGCGTCTGGACGACGGGTCGCCGTGCGTGGACGTGCGGCTCGAGGGCGGCTACCGGGTCCATGCAGTCCTGCCGCCCATTTCGGCGTCGGGCACGCTGCTGAGTATCAGAATCCGGCGGGAACAGGTCTTCACCATGGATGAGCTCCGGGGCGGGGGCATGTTTGGGCCCCTGGTGCAGTGCGTTCTGGAGCGCATGGTGGAACAGCGGTTGAGTTTCCTGGTCAGCGGCGCCACCGGATCCGGAAAGACCACCCTCCTGTCCACTCTTCTGGGGCTCTGCCATCCAGGGGAGCGGCTGGTCCTGATCGAAGACGCCGCGGAGCTGAACCCGGTACACCCGCACGTGGTCTCCCTGGAGTCGCGGCACGGGAACCTCGAGGGAGGCGGCGCCGTGGACCTCGGGGAACTCGTTCGCCAGGCCCTGAGGATGCGGCCGGACCGCCTGATTGTGGGGGAGTGCCGGGGCGCCGAGGTGCGCGAACTTCTTACTGCCATGAACACTGGCCACACCGGAGGTGGAGGGACCATCCACGCCAACGCCGCGGAAGCCGTTCCTGCCCGGCTCACCGCTCTCGGAGCCCTTGCCGGCCTTGGGCAGGAAGCCGTCCGGCTCCAGGTTGCCAGCGCAGTGGACGTAGTAATCCACGTGGCCCGGTCCAGGCACGGACGCTACGTCGCGTGCGTCGGAATCCTGACCGAGCGGCCCGGTGGCCTCGACGTCTCCGTGGCCCTGGATATTTCGGCCGGCAAGCCGGTTCGCGGGCCGGCGTGGGAGCTCCTTGCCCGGCGCCTGGCCCTCGATCCGGGCTTTGCCCTTGCAGCCCCTGTCTCCGATGCCGGGCCTGCGCTCGATCCGGGCCTTGCCCTGGATTCTGTCCCTGTCCGCGACTCCAGCCCCGCACTCGACGCTGGCCCAGCCAGTCACGCATCGGGTTGCCCGACAGGTTGGGCAGACCCAGCCCAGCCGGCCGCGTCGGCGGCGTTGGCCGCGCCGGGCGGACTGCACGGCCCGGAGACCGGCCGTGAAAACCGCGTGGCCCGCAGGGCAGCAGCATGACCGCGGCGTTCGTTTGCGCACTGGTCCTTGCCGCCTGGCTGATCCTGGGCCCAGCCCGGGGACCTGTTCGGCGGGCGCACCATGCCTTCGGCCTCAGCCGTTCGATCGGCGGTCGTTTTCGCCGTGATGGCAGGCCTGCCGCAACGGGCCACGGCAGGTTCCGCCTCGCCCAGGGCCGCCGCAGGGAGTCCTTCGTGTCCCTGACGGTTGTGGTTCAGCAGTTGGCTGCCTTGCTGAAAGGCGGCCGGTCTCCTTCGCGCCTGTGGGACGAACTGTGGCAGCTCTACGTGGAGTCGGGCCTCACAGACGACGACCCGCGCCGGCCACAGCTCAGCCCCGGATCGGCAGCGGTCCTGGCCGCTGCCCGGGGAGCGGCCATGCGGGGAGCGCCGGTGGCCGAGGCAATCCGCTCGGCGGCTTCGCCCAAACATCATGGCGCCGGCGGCCGTGAACCGCGGATCTGGGCGGAGCTGGCGGCCTGCTTCGAGATAGCAGCCGCCAGTGGCTGTCCGCTGGCAGACGTCCTGACACGCTTTGCAGCGCAGCTGGAGGTTGAGGATGACGCTGAAGCCGCCCGCCAGACCGCGCTTGCAGGACCGAAGGCAACGGTCACCCTGCTGACCTGGCTACCGGTGCTTGGCCTGGGACTGGGCATCTGTCTCGGCGTGGATCCGCTGGCCATGCTGCTGGGCACGCCGTTCGGGATGGCAGCGCTGACCGCGGGCATCGGACTGACCTTTATTGGCCGGATCTGGTCCGCGCGACTCGTGCGGGCGGCGGCCGGGGCGGCTGCGCCATGAAAACCCGCCACTTGTGGTACCGCGGCATGACCGGATCAGGCCAATGACCGGACCTGTCCTGGCTGCTGCCGTCGTCTCACTGGCACTCGCCGCCGCCGCGGGCCTCGCGTTTAGCGGAACCGCTCACGGGAGATTAGGCCTCCTGCGACGGAAAGGACATGTGGCGGCGAACGGCAGTGCGGATGGAGACGACGAGCCGCAGGGCCGGGCAGAACAGTCGCCGGGCTTGCGTGATACCGCCATGATGCTTGAGCTGATTGCCGCGATGCTTCATGCAGGCTCGGGCATCGGACGGACCCTGGAACTGGTGGCCGCCGCGGCCTCACCCGAGTATGCCCGGGCCCTGCGGCCGGTCGTGGGAGCCATGGCCATTGGCGCGGACTGGGAGACGGCCTGGCGGAGTTCAGACGTGCGTTCGCCGGAAATACTGGCCCTGCGCGACGCTTTGGGCTTTGCCGCGCTAACGGGTGCACCGTCCTCGGCCATCCTCTATGCCCAGGCCGCCAGAATGAGGCGGGAACGTTTCCGGGCCGCGGAGAAGCGCGCGGCCTCGCTCGGCGTCAAGCTGGTGGTCCCACTGGGGCTATGCTCGTTGCCGGCCTTCATCTGCCTGGGGGTCGTTCCTGTGCTGCTTGCCCTGGTTCCCTCGGGCAGCTGAGTTCCCTCCGGCAGCTGAGTTCCCTGGGGAAGCTGCATCCTGTGGGCGCACGGTGCATGCGCCGAAACCTCCTGGCATCGCATGTACGGCGGGCTGGTCTTATGCCTTTCGGACCCGGTGCTTGCCCTACTGTCATGGGCCCTCACGATATTCCCCGCGGCAAAACTGATGCGCACCGATCCTGATTCGCGGCGATAGTGACTCGCGCCGCTGCGTGGTGGCGCTTGCCCTGCGTTTTCTCGCTACGGTGCTGGCTGCCCGCGCAGACAGACGCCAAGTGCTCTCGTGCCGCGGTGCTGGCTGCCCGCGCGGCCGCCAAGCGCACGGGCACTTTTCCTCCACAGACGGCTGGCCGCGCAGCTTTTCCACTTAGGAAAGTTTGGGCCTTACCGGTCCGGGCGTCCGGCGGAAGAGTCGAATGCACCGGCAACTGGCCGGAAGTCCAGAAAGGAATATTCATGTCCCTCAACCACCACACTCCGGGTGAAGCTGCCCGGCCTTTGGGCCAGGACCCCGAAGAAGCAGATGTCCTGGAGATCTACCCGGGCGCCAGCATGGCGCCGCGGGTGAAGGCGCGGCCCCGCAGGCGGCTCATGGGGTCGGAAGCCGGCATGGCTACCGCAGAATATGCCATCGCCACGCTGGCGGCGGTGGGCTTCGCCGGACTCCTGGTGTTCATCCTTCGAAGCGACGAAGTCCGTGGCTTCCTGCTCACCCTGATCCGTACGGCGCTGGCCCTGCCGTGAGACCCGCCCCGCAGACCCTTCCGGCGGCCGGCGGTCTTGTGTCCTGCCGGCAGCCCGGGCACCAGTCCGGAGAGGAGGCTGGCGCTCGCGGTCCGGGGACGGAGCGCGCTGTGAGTGGCCTCGGGAACGGCCGCGGCGCGGTGACGGCGGAATTTGCCGTCGCTCTGCCGGCGGTCCTGCTTCTCCTGGCGATGCTGCTGGCGGGGTCTGCGGCCGGGATCACCCAGCTCCGGCTGGAGGAGGCGGCCCGGGCAGGTGCCAGGGCACTCGCCAGGGGTGAGGATGCCGCCGCCGTCGACGGTATCGTGCGGAAGCTGGCCGGCCCTTCGGCCTCGTCGGCTGTGGTGCCCGGCGGCGAATGGATGAGCGTCACAGTGTCGGACAGGGCGGCGGGACCCTTGGGACGCATGGTGCCGTGGACGCTGACCGCCAGGGCCGAGGCACGCAGCGAAACGGCATCGTCGGCGCCGCTGCCGGGAACAGCGCAGGGAGGCCAGGCAGTCCAGGCAACACAGGCGGCACTGGCCGGGCGAACGTACGCCGTTCCTGCCGGGCGGCCGCTGTGAGCCGGCGGCGGACACAGCCGCGTGGCCGGTGGCGGCACCCGGTGTCAGGATTCGGATCCGAACGCGGATCCGGCACTGTGCTGGCAGCGGCGCTCGGCATGGCCGTTGTCATGGTCATGGCCCTTCTCCTCCTCCTTGCGCATGCGGCCGCGGCGGCATCCAAGGCCGCCGCCGCGGCCGACCTTGCGGCGTTGGCAGCGGCTGACGCGCTCCGCGGGGTTTCGGCGGGCGAACCCTGCTTGGTGGCCGCCGGCGTGGCAGCCCGCCACGAAGCAAGGCTCGTCAGCTGCACGGAGGAAGGTGACCAGTCCGTCGAAGTCAGGACGGAACTATCTGCCGGACCCCTCCTGGGTGTTGCCACTGGCCGCGCCAGGGCCGGACCACCGCCCTAAGTGGGGCCGGCTTGGGTGGCACCTGGCCCTTGCTGTCCTGGCGCAGTTGCTGTTGGGCCCCATTTGCTGGGGCGCAGTTGCTGTCCCGGCCCCGTCGCTGTTCGGGCCGTGCTGTTTGGCCCTTAGTATTCGGCTCTTCGGCACACCTAGACTACGGTCGGCGCCGGCGCGCCCGCCTCGGTATCCCTTTGCGACCCCGCGTCCCGCGCATCCCTGAGCAGGACATCGATCAGCGTGACAGCGGCGTCCTTATCCAGGGGGTTGTTCTTGTTGCCGCATTTTGGGGACTGGACGCAGGACGGGCATCCGGACTCGCACTCGCAGGCCTCGATCGCGTCCCTCGTGGCCGTGAGCCATACCTTGGCCTTCTCGAAGCCCCGTTCGGCAAAGCCGGCGCCGCCAGGGTGCCCGTCGTACACGAAAATCGTCGGCACGCCGGTGTCGGCATGAATGGCGGTCGAAACCCCGCCGATGTCCCAGCGGTCACTTGAGGCAACCAGCGGCAGCAGGCCAATGGCGGCGTGTTCCGCGGCGTGGAGGGCACCTGGAAACTGCGCTTCGACGAGCCCGGCGCCTGTGAGTGACCGGTTCTCCACTACAAACCACACGGCCTTCGTGAACAGGTCCCTGGCGCCCAGATCCAGGGGCTCCTCGCCCAAGACCTCATTGGAAATCAGGGCCTTCCGCTGAAAGGAGACCACTTGCGTCGTGACCTTGACGTCGCCGAAGTGCACGCCAACATCGCCCCACTGCGCGGTCCGCTGGGTCTCAAGAACCTCGATCTGCGTGACGTCCCGGGCAGTCGTGTAGTAGTCCGGGTTGGCACGGCGTACCACCACGCAGTGATCATCCTCATTCAGGTCCTCCACCACGTAGCTATCGCCCTGATGGACGTACACGGCACCAGTGTGGGCTTGGTAATGGGTCTGCGGCGAATCCATGGTTCCCAGCAGCGAACCGGTGTCTGCATCCACAATGCTTACCGGCCCGCCGCCGTCGGCCCGCAGGTTCACCATGGCCGCGGCGCTCTGCGAATGGGTCCAGAACCAGCCGGCCGGGCGCCGCCGCAGGTACCCCTGTGCCACGAGCTGCCCGAGAAGCTTCTCCGAAGTCGCTCCGAACAGCGGCAGCTCCGCCACGCCGAGCGGGAGCTCCGCGGCTGCGGCACAGAGGTGCGGGCCCAGCACATAGGGATTGGACGGATCAAACACTGTCGCCTCGACGGACACGTCGAAGATTGCTTCCGGATGATTGACCAGGTAGGTGTCCAGGGGATCGTCGCTGGCCACGAAGGCGGCGATGGCGTCCTGGCCCGCACGGCCAGCTCTGCCGATTTGCTGGAAGAGGGATGCCCTGGTGCCCGGCCAGCCGGCCACCAGGACGGCATCAAGCCCGGAGATGTCGATGCCCAGTTCCAGGGCCGAGGTGCTGGAAATACCCAGCAGCTGGCCGGTCCGCAGTGCCCTTTCCAAGGCACGGCGTTCTTCCGGGAGGTACCCGGAGCGGTAAGCCGCCACCCGCTGCGGCAGGCTGGGGTCGACTTCATCCAGGAGCCGCTTGGTGATGGACGAGATGGTTTCGGCGCCGCGTCTGGATTTGATGAAGGCGATGGTCCGGACCCGCGACGAGACGAGGTTCGCGAGAAGATCGGCGGTCTCCGCCACCGCCGTCCGGCGTTCCTTGGCGCCGTTCTCGCCGCGCACCTCGCTCAGCGCCGGTTCCCAGAACGCCACAGTGGTGGACCCGTGCGGCGAGGAGTCTTCGGAGACTCCCTTGACCGCCGCGCCAATGAGGCGGCCGAAGGACTTCTCCGGCTCGGAAGCGGTGGCTGAGGCGGCGATGAAGACCGGCCCCGCGGCGCTGCCGTCGGCCGCGTAATAGGCGCAGATGCGCCGCAGCCGGCGCATCAGGTTGGCAACATGGGAACCGAAAACGCCACGGTAGCTGTGCGCCTCGTCGATAATCACGTACCGCAGGCGCCTGAAGAACCCGGCCCACCACGCATGGTTCGGCAGGATGCCGAAGTGCAGCATGTCCGGGTTGGCCAGAATGAAGTTCGCGTGGTCGCGGATCCAGCGGCGGGAGGCCTGGTCGGTGTCGCCGTCGTAGGTTTCCGCGCGGACCGTCGGCAGGTTCAGGGAACGGATAGCCGCGAGCTGGTCTGCCGCCAGGGCTTTGGTGGGGGAGAGATAAAGGGTCACCGCGCCGTCGTCGTGGATTTTTCCCGGTTCCGACAGAACGCGCAGCTCGGAACGGTGAATCGCATCCAGGGCCGGCAGCTGGTAGGCCAGGGACTTCCCTGACGCTGTCCCGGTGGCGATCACCACGTGATCGCCACCGTGGGCAATGTCTGCTGCCCGGATCTGGTGCCGGTACGGCTGGTGGATGCCCAGCTTGCCGTAGGCCGCGACCAGGTCCGGGTGGGCCCAGGCCGGCCACGGTTCGTGGACGGCCGCGCGTGCCGGAATCGTCCGCACATGCCGGAGCTGCTCCGGGTCCGGGCCGCGGCCCAGCAACGGAATCAGCGAGTCATGGGGGTTCACCCCAACATTCTTTCATCCGGGCAAAAATCGCCGGCATAGGACACTCATCCGCACGGAACAGCAAATGAAGGCAGGACAAACGAACCGGCACAGCGCAGCCAAACCCGGCCGTAACCCGAAGGCGGGAACGGAAGTGCCTGAACGGCTTAGACCACGGACAGGTCGGCGCCCTCATCGGAGGCCGAGAGCATCAGGACGTGGCACACCGAGGACCAGCCCAGATGCGAGTACAGCTTTTGTCCGTCCAGGGACGCCAGCAGCAGGCCGTCCTCCACGTCGTGCGAAAACGCCTGCGCCGCCAGGGCCTTCATGATGAAGCTGCCCAGGCCACGGCGCTGGAAGGACGGTTCGGTCACGATCTTGTCAAACACCGCGGTGCCCTTGATGACCACCACGCGGCCGCTCACCGCCAGGGTGTCGCCCGAGCGTACTTCGGCAAAATGGACACCGTCGGACTCCCACGTTTTCAGGGCGAGGTCGTCATCCGAGAGCCACGGGTCCTCGGAGTCCTGGGTTTCCATGTCCACGACCATCATGGTCTGGGACGCTGACGTGGCATTGAGGTTGTGCTGCTCAGCCAAGAGCTTGTAGCGTCCCACGTCATTTGTCAGGATTGTCAGCACCCGCTTCGGGGCCTCGGCAGTTTTTGCCGCCAGGTCCGCGAACTCGGTATCCGTAGGATCGGAGGCGAAGTATTCCCAGTCCCCGGTTGTGTCCGCCCGCAGGGCGGAGGGGAACCGGCCCTCAGTTCGCGTCTCGTAGCCGCGGCAACCAGCCCAACCGGCCACCCAGACTTCAAGCAGATGAGTGATGTCTCCAACCATGGCTTCTGGCGTCATGTGAAGAGAGTATTCCAGCGCTGTCATAAGCAACAGAGCTTCGGCGCTTGCTTATGCAATTGTGATAGGAGGCTCTTCCCCGGCCTGGAGTCCGTTCCCGCCGGCCAGCAAGTACCCTTAAATACGTGGCTTTGAACCGAATCGTGCTCTTTTACGGCTTTACCCCTATTGCGGACCCGGACGCCGTCCGGCTCTGGCAGCGTGCCCTCTGCGAAAAGCTCGGCGTGACGGGGCGGATCCTCATCTCCAGGGACGGCATCAACGCCACCGTCGGCGGAGAGATCGGCGCCGTCAAGCAGTATGTGAAAACGACCCGCGAATACAGGGGCTTCCGGGGAATCGACGTCAAATGGTCCGACGGCGGGGCGGAGGACTTCCCCCGGCTGAGCGTCAAGGTCCGCGATGAGATCGTTTCGTTCGGCGCACCCGGCGAGCTGAAGGTGGACGAGAACGGCGTCGTGGGAGGCGGAACCCATTTGCAGCCCGAGGAACTCCACGAACTCGTTGACGCAAAGAAAGCCAGCGGCCAGGACGTGGTGTTCTTTGACGGCCGCAACGCCTTCGAGGCGCAGATCGGAAAGTTCAAGGACGCCGTCGTCCCCGACGTCGCCACCACCCACGACTTCATCACCGAACTCGACTCCGGCAAGTACGACCACCTCAAGGACCAGCCCGTCGTCACCTACTGCACCGGCGGCATCCGCTGCGAGGTGCTGTCCAGCCTGATGGTGAACCGCGGCTTCAAAGAGGTGTACCAGCTGGACGGCGGCATCGTTCGCTACGGGGAACAGTTCAAGGACCACGGCCTCTGGGAAGGCTCCCTCTACGTCTTCGACAAGCGCATGCACCTCGAATTCAGCGAGGACGCCAAAACCATCGGCGAGTGCGTCCGCTGCCAGGCGCCAACGAGCAAGTTCGAAAACTGCTCGAACCCCAGCTGCCGCACACTCACCCTGTACTGCGCCGGCTGCGCGGCCACTCCCGAGACCCTGCGCTGCCCGGACGGCTGCGCCGCCTGAGCGGACCGGACCGGTACGCCCTGCCGCGTCAGATCCGGCTGATCCGGTAGGCAAAATTGGCGTCCGACCGTGCCTCCACCGTCACCCGAAGCACGGAATCCTCGGACAGGTGCACCACATTGACGCGCGACGTGCCGCACCGAAGGCTGAGGTCCACCAGCGCGAACTCTGCGTCGCGAACGGTGAACGCGACCCGCTGCTCGCTCCGGCAGGCGAGGGTGAGGGAGTATGTGCCGCTCGGCAGCTGCCGTGTGGATTCCGTCTTGCTGCGGCCCCTGGCAACGCTGCCATAGTTCGTGTGGAAAACCTGCCCCTCGGCGTCGGGCAGCACTTCCTTCGCCCATTCGGTGAGCTCATCGCCCGCCACCGGCACGTTCTCCAGGGGATCCCGCGGCAGCACGGGATCCGTCACCACCGGGGCATCCGGCAGTTCACCCCTGCCGTCGTCGTAGTTGTATTCACAGCCGCCCAGGACGGCGGCAACCAGCACCAAGAAAAGCACGACGGCGGCTGCCGGCGCCCGCAGCCAAAGCGTGCGTTGCGCCCGCCCCAGGAAACGAAGCGCGGAGGCCATCCGCACCGTGGGCATACCCCGACTTTAGGCCCGCGCAGCCCCCGGGTACAGAGGGCTCCCACCCTAACGCGCGGGGACCAGGTGATAGGCGTACAGGAGCGGCGCGTCCACGCTCGAGGCACTGATTTCCATCCGCCCGGGCTTGGCTACGGTGATCTTCGTGGTTTCCCGGCTGCCGTTGCATGCCGCCCCGGCTTCCGTCAGTTCCTTACCGGCGAGCGTCACCCCGAAGAACGCCTTGCCGCCGCCGTCGCAGGTAATGGTCAACGTGTAATCACCTGCCGGAACGCTGGCTGCCTCCTGGACGATCCTGTTCCTGTTGAGGATCTTGCCGGCGTCCTGCAGCACGGCCTGGCTGTCGGAGGGCAGCGCGGTGGCCTGCCACTGGGGGACGTCCGCATTTTCGACCGAAACCACGGCAGTGCAGGCGGTGGCTGCCAGCAGTATGGCGGCGGACGCTACCGCCCCGCCAAGGGCACGGAAAATGAGGGGATAACGTTCAGCCATGGCTTCAAACTTACCCGCTTCAGGTGCTGCCGGTTTCCGTCCCCCTCCTCCCGCTCCGCCGGGAGGCCGCAAAGGAGACAAGTCTGTCTGCCTCCGTCAGTACCTTGGCCATGCCCCCGGAGCTTGCCAGCACCCGCTCTCCGCGTGACTCCAGAGCCACCGGTATGGCGGCGGTCCGTGCAGCGGTTCCCGGCGGCACCGCGGTTTCCTGCTGTGGGGGCCGGGGCTGCGGGCCCTCGCGCCTGATGCTCTCCTCGGACAGGGTCAGCGCATCGATTTTGGCGCCGCCGATTTTGTCCAGCATCTCGTAGTCGTCGTCAGTGCACAGATCACTGGTGGCAAGGTACCTCAGGGTGACCAGGCCCACGACTGCCCTGCTGAAGTCGCGGTCCATGGCAAGCTCGATGGCCCACTGCGCCCGCTTCCACCACTGGTCGCGCCGGTCCGCCTCGCGCCGTTGGGCGAGGGTGCGCCAGGCGATCCACCCCGCGATGAGGGCGGCCAGCAGCGGTGCGAATGCCGCCGCGTACCGCAGCCATTCGGGATCGGCCGCCAATGCCTGGGTTCCGAGCATGGCCCCACTGTAGCCCCGGCGCCCGACACTGAGGGCACGGCCGGGAAATAGACTTGGCCGGTGACCGAACCAACGCACTTCACCGCCGGCAACACTCCCGACGCCCCGCGCAGCGACCTCCCCGACCTCCTGACCGCGCTGGCCGCAGACCTCCGCGGGGTGGGCTACACCCTGGAGGGCGTGGCTGACCTGCTGGGGGAATCGGCGTATTCGGCCCTGAACCGCGACCAGCTCGTCCCGGCTCTGATCGTGACTGAAGCAGCAGCCGCCGGCGAGCCGCGCACCGCGGCGCTGGCCGCCGTCGTGCGTTTCTGGCTCCTGGCCGTCCCGCAGGAGGCGGAGGTGCTCGACGCCGCGCTGCCGCGGACCCGCACCGAGGGGCTGGTGGCTCTTGGTCTGGCGAAAATCACGGGGACCGGGGCTGCCGCCGAAGCGGACCTGCGCCCCTATGGCTGGGATTCCGGCGCGGATGGCAGCGTCGAAGTCTGGGTGGCCAGCGACCTCGCCGCGCACCAGCGGCCCGGCGTGCTCAGGCACGACCACGTCCTGGGCATCGGCCAGGCGTCCACCACCCTTGTCCAGTCCACCATCCGCCGCCCTGCCGGACGAGCATTGGACCTGGGCACCGGCTGCGGCATCCAGACCTTCCACCTGCTGCAGCACAGCAGGCACGTCACCGCCACCGACATCTCCGTGCGAGCCCTCGCCTTCACGCGCTTCAACCTGCTGCTCAATGCCGAAACGCTGGACATCGATCCGGCGCAGCCGGAAGAGCGGGTGAGCCTGCGGCTCGGATCGCTCCTAGAGCCTGTGGCCGGCGAGGCCTTCGACCTCGTCGTGTCCAACCCGCCCTTTGTCATCACGCCGCGCACTGCGGGCGAGGCTGCGGCCAGCCAGTTCACCTACCGCGACGGCGGCCTGCCGGGCGACGACATCGTCGCGTCGCTCATCCGCTCGCTGCCTGAGGCGCTTGCGCCGGGTGGAACAGCCCAGCTTCTGGGCAACTGGGAGATCTTGAAGGGGGCGTCGTGGGATGAGCGGCCGCAAAGCTGGGCCGGTCCGGACGCGGACGCGTGGTTCATCCAGCGCGAGCAGGTCGGGCCGGAGCTGTACGCCGAGACCTGGCTGCAGGATGCCTCCGAAACCCGGGACAGCCGGCACTACCAGGAGGCCTACGCCGCCTACCTGGACGACTTTGCCTCGCGGAATGTCGGCGGAATCGGGTTCGGCATGATCTTCCTCCGCCGGCCGGCGGGTGAGCAGCGGATCCACCGGTTCGAGGAGATCACCTATCCGATCGAACAGCCGGTCGGCCCGCACCTGGGGGCAGCGGTCGAAAGGGCCGACTGGCTGGCGGACCACGACGTGGCCGCGGCCCACCTCCTCGTGGCCGAGGACGTCACCGAGGAGCGGCACCAGCGCCCCGGCGCCGAACACCCCGGCGTCATCCTGCTGCGCCAGGGAGCCGGTCTCCGCCGCACCAACCTTTTGAGCACCGAACTCGCGGGCTTTGTCTCCGCGTGCGACGGCGACCTGACCGCCGGACAGATTGTCGGCGCCCTTGAGGCGCTGCTGGGCGGAACGGACGAGTTCGACGGCGAGGCCTTCCGGACCGGCCTGCTCACGGAGGTGGGCAATCTGGTCCGGGACGGTTTTCTGCTGCCTGTGGACCCGGACTGACAGCGGTCCCGCAGCGCGAAGGCGCAGGCAGCTAATTTCACCGTCAGTTAATCAGGGCACGGCCCATCCCGGGAGCAGGCACATCGATGGTGAAGCCGCACATGCAGCGGAATGTGACAGCGTCGGCGGCGCCCACGGCCTTCACCGAGCGGATCAGGCGCTGGCCGTCCACCCTGATGGCCATTTCCAGGGAGAATTCCTGGTCCAGTCGCTTCATGGGCCGCCGGCAGTGCCGCGGGGTGCCCGTCGCCGCCAGCAGGGAGCCGTCGGCGGCTGTGCCTGCGTCCTGGCCTGCGCCCGTCAGTTCGCCGGAGGGTCGGGCGGCCGGCATCAAAGCGTCTTCGTCGAGGGTAATCATGGTCATCCTTTGGGCTTCTTACGGGGCTGCCAACGTTGGCGGCCCCGCCGCGAACTGCTTGCGGGAGGTCTGTTTACGCATGTAAGCAAAGCATGCTTAGTATTTGCGGGGCAAGCCGGGCCGGCCGGTCCGCGGATATCAAGCATTTCTTTCAGAGCCGCTTCCCGTTGCGTAAACTGGGGGAGTGAGTACTGACACGCCGGAACCGGCGCCGGACGCCCCCCCGGTTGGGTCCGAGGCGCCCGCGTCCGGGATGGCCGGGGCTGCGCCCGGGCATCGCAGGAACCGGCCCGAAAGGAAGGTGGAAATCACCGACCCGACGGCGATCCGGGCCCTGGCCCACGCCGCCCGCCTGGAGGTCATCTCCGAGCTGTACTCCACGCAATCCAGCCGCACCGCCACGGAACTCGCCCAGCAGACCGGCCTCACGCCCAGTGCGATGAGCTACCACCTGCGGGCACTGCAGAAGTGGGGCATCGTGGTCCCGGCCGAGGCGTCGGCCGACGCGCGCGAACGCCGGTGGAAGGCCGCGGGGACCGATTTTGCGATCAACTCCGGAGGGGCAGTGGCCGGTCCGGACTTCGCGGTGATCGACCTCGAACTGGACGCTTTCCGCCGCCGCGCCAGCGCTTACGCCCGTACCCGGGACGAACAGCGCGAACGCGGTGAGTCAGCGGAGCCGGCGCAGGCTGTGCTGCTCGCGAGCAACCTCCTGTACCTGACGGCAGAACAGCGCAGCGAACTGACGGAAAGGGTCTTTGACCTGCTGCGCGACTACGCTCTTGAGGATCCCAACCACATTCCAGCGGGCGCCGAACGGATCGCCACCATGTGGTCCATGATTCCGGATGACCGCACCTTGCCCGGTGCCTCCGGCAGGGAAGACGGCACCTGACAGGCGCGCTCCGGTCCTGCGCCGGCTCGCCGGAGGAACCGGGCGGACGGCCGGCAATACGGGCCGTGACGGGAGCCACCGTTTTCCACATGACAGCGCAGAATTCTGCAAAATATGGTGAACTAGGCCAATATGGGCTGATCTGCCCGAGCAACCTTTTTCTGTAGGAGCACTGTGCCAAGCAAGGCCAAAACCGGCAAGAAACTCGTGATTGTGGAGTCTCCGGCCAAGAGCAAGACCATCGCCAAGTACCTGGGCGAGGGCTTCATCGTTGAGGCCTCCATCGGTCACATCCGCGACCTGCCGCAGCCGTCCGAGCTCCCCGCGGACCTGAAGAAAACCTCGCTGGGCAAGTTCGCCGTCGACGTCGAAAATGACTTCAAGCCCTACTACGTCGTCTCGCCGGACAAAAAGAAAAAGGTGGCCGAGCTCAAGGCCCAGCTCAAAGACGCTGACGCGCTCTATCTCGCAACCGATGGGGACCGCGAGGGCGAAGCCATCGCGTGGCACCTCCTGGAGGTCCTAAAGCCCAAGGTTCCCGTGTACCGGATGACCTTCGGTGAAATCACCAAGGAAGCCATCCACCGGGCCATGGACAACCTGCGCGACGTCGACGCCGCCCTGGTGGACGCCCAGGAGACCCGGCGCATCCTGGACCGCCTCTACGGCTACGAGATTTCCCCGGTGCTGTGGCGCAAGGTGGCGCGCGGACTGTCCGCTGGCCGCGTGCAGTCCGTGGTCACGCGCATGGTCGTTGACCGCGAACGGGAGCGCATGGCGTTCAAGGCCGCGTCCTACTGGGACCTGACCGGGCAGTTCGGTGCCGACGCCGGCTCTTTCAAAGCGAAGCTCGCCGCCGTTGACGGCGCCAAGGTGGCCACCGGCCGGGACTTTAACGACGACGGCCAACTCACCTCTCGCAATGTTGCGCACCTCAACGAGGAACTCGCCACATCCCTGGCCGACGCGCTGCAGGACGCCGATTTCCGCGTCCGCTCCGTTGACACCAAGCCGTACACGCGCCGCCCCGCCGCGCCCTTCACCACCTCGACGCTGCAGCAGGAGGCCGGCCGCAAGCTCCGGTTCTCATCCAAGAGCACCATGCAGGTCGCCCAACGGCTGTACGAGAACGGCTACATCACCTATATGCGTACGGACTCCTCGGCGCTGAGCGACGAGGCCGTCACGGCCGCGCGCCGCCAGGCTTCCGAGCTGTACGGCCCCGAATACGTTCCGCAGTCGCCGCGCGTCTACACCAGCAAGGCCGCCAACGCACAGGAAGCCCACGAGGCCATCCGCCCCGCCGGCGACTCTTTCCGCACCCCGGCGCAGGTTGCCAAGCAGCTCAGTGGCGACGAATTCCGACTGTATGAGCTGATCTGGAAGCGCACCGTCGCCTCCCAGATGGGCGACGCCAAGGGCTCCACCGCCACCATCCGCCTGGGCGCGGTGGCCTCCGACGGCCGCGACGCCGAATTCTCCGCCTCCGGCACGGTCATTACGTTCCCCGGCTTCCTCGCCGCCTATGAGGAAGGCAAGGACGAAAGCCGTGGCGACGACGAGTCCGACGAGGCCCGCCGCCTGCCGAACGTCACGAAGGGTGACGCGCTGAACGCCTCGGACATTATCGCCGTCGGCCACGAGACCTCGCCGCCGCCGCGCTACACGGAAGCGTCCCTGACTGCCGAGCTGGAAAAGAAGGGCATCGGCCGCCCGTCCACCTATGCTTCCACGATCTCCACCATCCAGGACCGCGGCTACGTCCGGAAGCAAGGCTCGGCCCTGGTGCCGAGCTGGATCGCCTTCTCCGTGGTGCGACTCCTTGAACAGCACTTCACGGACTATGTGGATTACGAGTTCACCGCCGACATGGAAGGCGACCTGGACAAGATCGCCAACGGCCAGGCTGCGGGCGCCGCCTGGCTCAAGCACTTCTACTACGGCGAAGATGCCGACCCCGGCCTGCTGAGCATCGTGAACAACCTGGGTGAGATCGACGCCCGTGAGATCAACTCCGTGCCCATCGCGGACGGCATCACGCTGCGCGTAGGCAAGTTCGGCCCCTACCTGGAGAGCTCCCTGCCCACGGTGGACCCCAAGACCGGCGAGGTGGTGGAGTCCGCCCGCGCCAACGTCCCCGAAGACCTGGCTCCGGATGAGCTCACTGCACAAAAGGCAGTGGAGCTCATGGAAACGGCGGCTCCCGAGGAACGTGTCCTTGGTGCCGACCCGCACACCGGCCACACTGTTGTTGCCAAGAACGGCCGGTACGGCGCCTACGTCACCGAGATCATCCCGGAAATGACTGAGGAACAACTGGCCAACCAGCCCGTGGAGTACTACAAGAACGGCAAGCCCAAGCCGCCGAAGAAGCCTGTCAAGGCCAAGCCGCGCACAGGGTCGCTGTTCAGTTCCATGACCGTGGACTCTGTCACCCTGGACGAGGCCCTGCAGCTCATGAGTCTTCCCCGTGCGCTCGGCGAGGACGCCGAGGGCAACGTGATCACGGTGCAGAACGGCCGCTTCGGCCCGTACCTGAAGAAGGGTACGGACTCCCGGTCCATCGGCTCGGAAGAGGAAATCTTCACCATCACGCTGGAGCAGGCGCTGGAGATCTACTCCCAGCCCAAGCAGCGCGGCGCCCGTGCCGCCGTGCCGCCGCTGGCCGAGTTCGGTCCGGACCCGGTGTCGGAGAAGAACATCGTCGTGAAGGAGGGCCGCTTCGGTCCGTACATCACCGATGGCATCACCAACATCACCGTGCCCCGGAGCACCTCGCTGGAGGAGCTCACGCGGGAACGCGCCGTCGAACTCCTCGCCGAAAAGCGGGCCAAGGGCCCGGTCAAGCGCACCGCCACGCGCAAGGCCCCCGCGAAGAAGGCCGCGGCGAAAAAGTAAGCCCGGTGGTTGACCGGAATTGCGTCGTGCCCCGCGACGTGGTCGAGTAGATGCATGACTCAACAGCCGGAATCCGCAGACACCACGCCGCTGAACGACCTTGAGGAGAAGCTGGCCCGGGGCGGCCAGCCGGACGCCGACCCGGTGGACGTCATCCTGTCGTTCCTCAACAACGAGGTCTACGTAGTGAGCTCCGACGCGCTTGAGGGCGAAGACTCCCAGGTCGAGCCTCTGGTGCTTGGGAACGCGGACGGCCGGCCGGTCCTTGCGGTGTTCTCGCACCCCAGCCGCGTTGACGCGCAGTACCTGGAGGCTGCCCCGAACGTTCTGGGGACCCAGGGCGCGGCAATCATCGCCAACATTGGCGATGAGCTGGGGATGGTCATCAACCCGGGCGCTGCCTATGGCTTCGAGATCAACCCCGAGGGCATCGCCAACATCAAGCGCGACTTCAAGCGCGCCGATGAAATGGACCCTAACCCGGCGGGCCTCGAGGGCGAATAACGCTGCGGCTGTCCGCAGCCGGAGGTCCGCAATCTAACTGTCGGGTTGCGTCCGCCGCGCCGGCGGGAGGAATAATGGCAGGATGCGGCTAGGCGTCCTCGACATCGGTTCCAACACTGTCCACCTCCTGCTGGTGGATGCCCACCCAGGCGCGCGGCCGGTACCTTTCGCCTCGCACAAGCGACCCCTCTCGCTGGTGCAGTACCTCGATGAGGCCGGCAACATCACCGACGCGGGCCAGTATGAGCTGACGGAGTTCGTGCTCGAGGCCTGGGAATTCGCGGCGCGGCACAAGGCTGACGACCTGCTGGCCTTTTGCACATCGGCAGTCCGAGAGGCCACAAACGGTCCCGCCGTGCTGGCCCGGGTGAAGCACGAAACCACTGTGACGCTGCAGGAACTCTCTGGCAGCGAGGAAGCGTCCATGACGTTCTTCGCCGTCCGCCGCTGGTATGGCTGGGCCGCCGGCACCGTCCTGAACTTCGACATCGGCGGCGGTTCCTTCGAAATGGCGCTGGGCCAGGATGAGCTGCCGGAGCTGGCCACCTCCGTGCCCCTCGGTGCCAGCCGGCTGACCCGGGACTGGCTGCACGAGGATCCGCCCTCCGCGAAGAGCGTCAAGGAACTGCGCCGCTACATCCGGGCCACCCTCAAGCCGGTGGTTCGAAACTTTAACGAGGTGGGCAGGGCCAACGTCCTGGCCGGCACCTCGAAGACCTTCCGCTCACTGGCCCGGATCGCCGGGGCCGCCCCCAGCGCCGCCGGCCCCTACGTGAAGCGCGACCTGAACCGTGCTGACCTCGGCATCTGGGCGCAGCGCATTTCTGCCATGAAGACCGAGGACCGGCTGCACCTGCCGGGGGTCTCCGAGGCACGGGCCAACCAGCTCCTCGCCGGCGCCCTGGTGGCTGAAGCGGCCCTGGAGCTTTTCGAGTACAAGAAAATCAAGATCTGCCCGTGGGCGCTGCGCGAGGGCCTCATCCTCCGGCGGCTCGACCAGCTGGTCTTCGACGGCCCGCTGGAGCCGGCACCGCACGTGGGCATCCAGCAGGCCTCGGCGCTGCCTGCAGTCTAGGGCCGGCGCCTTTAAACGAGTAAGCGCCGGCCGGCTACGCAGAAGAAGCTGGGGGGAACACTTCTGCAACCGACCGGCGCCATGCCAGTCCCGAAGGACCGGCTCCATCACTCGCACCTGTGAGGTATCTACGACACTAGAGGGGCAGTATGGGTGTTCTGCGGGATTTGCCTGACAGCAGGCTGGGAATCTGTCGGCAGCCTCGCGGAGCTTAAAAGTAAAAGACACCGACGGCCTGCTGCAGAAAAATGGGCAAAACCACTGCAGACCGTCGGTGCCTGACAAGCATCCCCATGCTTGCTTCATCACTCGCACCCTCAATGAGGTAATTACTAAGTTAGGTGCCGAAGGTGTGTGAATGCTTCGGCCAGCATGTGAGCTTCCTGTGAATGGCTGGCCTGCATCCGGAGCGATGAACTGCAATGATGGAGCAATGAGCAACCGAATCGCATTCCTTGGCTGTGGATCAATGAACGAGGCCATTCTGGGCGGCCTGCTGGAGAGCGGCACGAATCCCATGGAGATCGTGGCTACCGTCCGCCGGGCGGAGCGGGCAGCGGAGCTGGCCGAACGGCACACCGGCATCACGGCCATCGCCGGCAGCGAAGAACCCGACAACAACAAGCAGGCGGCCAAGGGGGCCGGCGTCGTGATTCTCGGCGTCAAGCCTGTGGGCATCGCCGAGCTGGCCCGGGAAGTCAGCGGCTCGCTTTCCCCCGATGCGATCGTTATCAGCGTTGCGGCCGCCGTCTCCATCGCCCAGCTCGAAGCCGCCCTGCCCACGGGCCAGGCGGTGATCCGGACCATGCCGAACACCCCCGCGAAGCTCGGCCGCGGCGTGGTCTCTGTGTCTGCCGGCAGCAGCTGCTCGCCCGAGCAGCTCCAGCGGGCGAAAGACATCCTTGGCGCCGTGGGAACCGTCGTCGAAATTCCCGAGGAACAGGTGGACGCCCTGGGCGCCATCAGCGGCTCCGGTCCGGCCTATGCGTTCTACCTGGCCGAGGCGATGGCAGCCGCCGGCGTGGAACTCGGCCTTGACCAGGAGCTGGCACTCCTGCTGGCACGCGAAACCGTCGCCGGAGCCGGCCTCATGCTCGCGGAACCCGGCGCCGAACCGGCCGCCCTGCGCAAGGCCGTCACGAGCCCCAACGGCACCACCGAACGCGCCATCGCCACGTTCGATGACCGCGGCATGCCGGCGATCATCGCCGCGGGCGCACGCGCCGCTGCCGACCGTGCCGCCGAGATCACCAAGCAGCTCGGCTAGCCACGCACCCCTCCCGCTCCAGGATTGGAGTTTTTGTCCAGGTACCGCGGGTAAAAGCCCCTTTAGGGCCCGATATCTGGACAAAAACTCTCCCGACGGCGGGCGGGACTTTACGGACGACGGCGGGCCGCCGTCGTCGGGTGCGTTACTAACCTTGCGTTACGGCCGGGCGGCGAACCGTTCCAGCAGGTCCACGTGGCCGGACACGATCAGCATGTCGCGGGCGGACACCTTGGTCTCGGGCCGGGCGTACGTGAAGTCCTCGCCGGGGGACTTCACGCCCACGATGGTCACGCCGTACTTGGACCGCACCTTGGACTCGTCCAGCGTGAAACCGACCGTTTCACGCGGCGGATACATCTTCACGATGGCGAAGTCGTCGTCGAACTCGATGAAGTCCAGCATGCGCCCGGAGACCAGGTGAGCGGCGCGGACGCCGGCGTCGGCCTCGGGGTAGATGACGTGGTTGGCGCCGATGCGGGTGAGGATCTTGCCGTGGGACGGCGTGATTGCCTTGACCCACAGGTGCTCGATGCCCAGGTCCACCAGGTTCACGGTGATGAGCACCGAAGACTCAATGGACGTGCCCACGCCCACCACCGCCGAGCTGAACTCCTGCGCACCCAGCTGGCGCAGCGCATCGATGTTTGTGGCATCCGCCTCCACCACGTGGGTTAGGACAGGCGACCACTTCTGGACCAGCGACCTGTCGCGTTCGATGGCCAGCACCTCGCGGCCCTGCTTCACCAGCTGCTCGGCGGTGGAGGCGCCGAAGCGGCCCAGCCCGATCACCAGGACCGGTGCGTTGTGGGCGGGGCGGTTGGCGGCGCCTGACGAATTAGCCAATGATGGGCCTCTCTTCCGGGTAGTGGTACAGCTGGCTGCGCTGGCGCAGGGCCAGGGCAGCGGCAAGCGTGACGGTGCCGACGCGGCCGGCGAACATCAGGATCGACAGCACATACACGCCCTCCGGCGGCAGTTCGGCGCTGAGGTTGGTGCTGAGGCCGACTGTGCCGAAGGCTGAGATGGTTTCGAAAAGCACCCGGTCGAGGGAGGCGCCGCTGATGTGCAGGAGCAGGAAGGCCGACGCGGAGACCAGCGTGGCGCCGGCGACGATCACGGAGATGGCCACGCGCATGGTCCCCTCCGGGATGGTGCGGCCGTAGACCTTGACGTCGGCGTCGCCGCGGGCTTCGGCGATGATGGCCAGGAACATGACGGCGATGGTGGTGACCTTGATGCCGCCGGCCGTCGACGCGGAGCCGCCGCCGGCGAACATGAGGGCGTCCGTGAGCAGCTTGGTGGTGGATTCCATCTGGTTCTGGTCCACGAGGTTGAAGCCGCCGGAGCGTGTCATGACGGAGGCGAAGAGCGCGTGCGTGATCTTGTCGCCGAGGCTCATGTTCCCGATGGTCCGGCTGTTGTCCCACTCCATGAGCGCCCACAGCACGGTGCCGGCCGCCAGCAGGATGAACGAGACCTGGATGGTGAGCTTCGTGTGCAGGTTCCACTTTTTCCAGTTCAGCCCGTTCTGCTGGAGCACCATGACCACGGGGAAGCCCAGGCTGCCCAGGAACACGCCGAGCATGAGCGGGATGAGGATCCAGAGGTCTGTTTCGTAGGGGACGATTCCGTCCGAGTGCGGGGTGAACCCGGCATTGTTGAAGGACGAGATCGCGTAGAAGACGCCGTGCCAGACGGACTGCAAGAATGGCTCGCCGAGGACCATGAAGCGCGGGATCAGGGCGAGCGCAAGGGTGCCCTCGATCACCACGGAGGTGGTGATGACGATCCGCAGCAGGGTACCCACTTCACCGAGCCGGCCGGCGTTGTTCATGGCCTCCTGGGCGATGAGCTTGCCCCTGACCCCCAGCTTCTTGCTCACCATGAGGGCCAGCAGCGACGCCAACGTCAGCGTGCCGAGGCCGCCGACGAAAATGCCGATCAGGATGATCAGCTGCCCGAAGAAAGACCAGTGCGCGGCGGTGGACACCACGGTCAGGCCCGTGACGCAGACGGCCGAGACCGCGGTGAAGAGCGCCTGGTGAAGCGGCGTGAAGTCACCGGTTGCCGAGGAGGCCGGCAGCGACAGGAGCGCTGTGAAAAGGACGATGACCACCACGAAGGCGCTCAGGGCAAGGCGGGCCGGGGAGGTGTTGGCAATGTCATCGATGAAGTCACGGATGCCCGTGAATATCCACAGGCCCTCACGCTCCGGCGGTGCGGGTTGCCAGCTGGCGGGGCTCTTGGACCTCGACTGGCTTTGGGTCATGTGCGGCTATTCCTCGATTGACTCTGCTTCCTCCAGTAGTAAACCACTAAACACCGCGCCGTGACCGGGCCTGCGACCAGACCGGCCTCCGGTAGCCTGTGAGTGATGACACTCCAGCCCGGACTCAGCCTCCCCGCACTGCCAACGACGGTGGTGTGGGACGCCGCCATGACGGCCTACAACTTCGGCCCGGGCCACCCCATGGCGCCGGAGCGCCTGGACCTGACCGCCCGGCTGGCCGGAAGCCTGGGCCTGCTGGACCTCGGCCACGTCACGCTGGCGGCCCCGGACGTGGCCGACGACGGCGAACTCACCACAGTCCACAGCCCCGACTTCGTGGCCGCGGTCCGCCGGGCCAGCGACAACCCCGCCGCCGCGGACGAGTCTTACGGACTCGGCACCGAGGACGATCCCGCGTTTGCCGGCATGCACGAGGCCGCCGCGCGACTGGCCGGCGGCTCCCTCCTTGCGGCGAGCTCGATCCTGGACGGCTCGGCGGTCCGGGCCGTGAACTTCGGCGGCGGACTCCATCACGCATCCCGTGACCGGGCCAGCGGCTTTTGCGTCTACAACGATGCCGCCCTGGCCGTCCGGAAACTGCTCGACGGCGGCGTGCAGCGGGTGGCATATATCGACGTCGACGCCCACCACGGGGACGGGACGCAAAGCATCTTCTGGGACGAGCCCCGCGTCCTTACCATCTCGCTTCATGAGACCGGAATGTCCCTTTTCCCCGGCACCGGCTTCGCCAACGAGATCGGCGGTCCCGAGGCCCTGGGCAGCGCGGTGAACGTGGCACTGCCCGCGGGGACGGGGGACGCCGGCTGGCTGCGGGCGTTCCACGCCGTGGTGCCTCAGCTGGTGGGCGCCTTCGCACCCGAGGTCATCGTCAGCCAGCACGGCTGTGATTCGCACCGGCTCGATCCCCTGACCCATCTCAACGTCAGCGTGGACGGACAGCGTGAGGCCGCCACCGCCGTCGCGCACCTCGCCGCCCGGTACTGCGGAAACCGCTGGATCGCCACCGGCGGCGGCGGGTACCACATCACGGGCGTGGTGCCGCGGACGTGGAGCCACCTGATCGCCATAGCCGCGAACCGGCCAGTGCCGCTGCGGACCCCCGTGCCGGAGGCGTGGCGGACCTATGTGCAGGAGCGCTACGCCGTTGACACGCCAGAGACTATGGGCGACGACGCCGACGTCTGGTGGCGCTCCTGGGAGGTGGGCTTCGATCCCAACGACGACATCGACCGCACCGTGATGGCCACGCGCAAAGAGGTTTTCCCGCTGTACGGCCTGGACCCCTGGTTCGACTAGTTCACTGGTTCGACCAGTTTCTTCACGGGACGGGCCCGAGGCGAAATAGTAGATGCCATTCGGCGTATATGTCGCTAGGGTGGGTCTCATGGTGACAGACGACGTATTTGCCGTCATTGCTGAGGCAACGCGGCGCGACATTCTCGTGTCTCTCCAGTCGGGGGACAAAGCTGTGGGGGAGCTGGTCGAGGAGCTCGCCGCCAGCCAGCCCACCATCTCCAAACACCTCAAGGTGCTGCGTGAAGCAGACCTGGTCAGCATGCGCGCGCAGGGCCAGAAGCGCTACTACGCGCTTAATCCCAAGCCGCTGGCCGGAGTCGCAAGCTGGCTTGAGACGTTCGACGTCGGACGCGCGGCTTCCGCCGCAGCATCACCTGAGGCCGTACCCCAGCAGGCTGAGGAAGCACCGACCGGTTCCGCCCAGACGGCTTCGTCAGCCGCGTCCGCCGGGACCCCTTCCGTAAGTCCAGGGACGGCCGCGGCCGTCCCTGTTGCGGAGGTCCCGGACGCCTTCGCGGCAGCCGCGGCGCACGCCCGCGGTGCAGCGGACGATGCCACCCACGCCTCTGGCCGTCCGGCGAGCGGCGAGCTGAGTCCCGCCGTCGTGGTTCCCGGCGGACAGCTGCCAGCAAGCGCGGGCCAGGATGACACCGTCCCGCAGCAGATCGGCCGCTCCGTGGGCCGTGCGGCGACGAAAGCCGCGGACCTGCTGGCCAGCCTGCCCAAGTTCGGCCGCAAAAAGTAGCCCGCTCAACGAGTTTTTGTCCAGATAATGGGGGCTAATCGCCCATTTGAGGCCATTATCTGGACAAAAACTCCAGCGCGGAGGGCGGGTTATTTGCGCAGGATCCGCACGTGGTCCGGGGTCAGCTCGGAGATCTTGCTGGCGCCCAGGAGCGCCATGGTGCGGGCCATGTCCTTTTCGAGGATCTGCAGGACGCGGTCGACGCCGGCCCGGCCGCCGGCCATGAGCCCGTAGAGGTAGGCGCGGCCAATGAGCGTGAAGTCGGCACCGAGGGCCAGGGCTGCGATGATGTCCGCGCCGCTCATGATTCCGGTATCCAGCATGATGGCAGCGTTGCTGTTGTCCGCCTTGAGCGCCTTGGAAACTTCCGGGAGCAGGTGGAAGGGGATGGGGGCGCGGTCCAGCTGGCGGCCGCCGTGGTTGGACAGGACGACGCCGTCGGCGCCGTGGTCCACCACCTTGCGGGCGTCGTCCACGGTCTGGATGCCCTTGACCACGAGCTTGCCCTTCCAGGTTTCGCGCAGCCAGTCCAGGTCCTCGAAGGTGAGGGTGGGGTCGAACATGGAGTTGATGAGGTCGGCCACCGTGCCCGTGTACCGCGAGAGTGACGCGAAGGTGAGCGGCTCGTGGGTGAGGAAGTTGAACCACCAGGCCGGCCGGTAGGACGCATCCAGGACGGTCTTCAGCGTCAGTGCCGGCGGGATGGTCATACCTTTGCGGACATCGCGCAGCCGCGCCCCGGCGACGGCGGTGTCAACCGTGACCATGAGGGTGTCGTTCCCGGCCTTCGCCGCCCGCTCAATCAGTCCAAGGGAGCGGTCGCGGTCCGTCCAGAGGTACAGCTGGAACCAGTTCCGGCCGTTGGGTGCCGCCGCGGCCACGTCCTCGATCGAGGCGGTGCCCATGGTGGAGAGCGTGTAGGGGATGCCTGCGGCTTCGGCGGCCTGCGAGCCCGCGTATTCGCCCTCGGACTGCATCATCCGGGTGAAGCCGGTGGGGGCGATGCCCACGGGAAGCCGGGAGGACTTGCCCAGAATGTCAGTGCTCAGGTCGATACTGGAGACATTCCGCAGGATGCCGGGGCGGAACTCGATGTCCAGGAATGCTTCACGGGCACGCCGCAGGGTGATCTCGGACTCCGCCGCGCCGTCGGTGTAGTCAAACGGTGCCTGCGGGGTGCGGCGCTTGGCGATGTCGCGCAGTTCCCAGACAGTACTGGCGCGCTTGAGCCGGGCCTCCTTGCTGAACTCGGGCTTCTTGAACTGCATGAGCGGGGCGAGGTCCGAGTACTTCGGGATGCGGCGCTTCAGCGCGGCCGGAACGGCAGTGGCTGCCGCAGCGACGCCGGTGGCAGTCCGCGTGGCCGGAACGTCCGTCGCGTCCGGGGCCGGGGTGGTCTCGGGGTTGCTGGGCTGGATGGTGTGGGTCATGGCTTTCCTCCGTGGGCATGCCGGGAGACGGGCTGAACAGCCAGAGCCTCCCTGCTGTGGTCTAACCACACTGTAAAGCATGTGGTCCAACCACATCAAGTACCATGGGCTCATGCGCACGCACCAACTTGTCCTGCGGTGGATCGAGGACCAGCTCTCCGGCGGCCAGCTCGCCGTCGGCGGCAGGCTTCCAGCCGAGCGGACCCTGGCCGAGCAGCTAGGTGTCTCCCGCACCTCCGTCCGCGAGGCCATCAGGGTCCTCGAGGCCATGGGAGTGGTACGGGCAGGCGTGGGGTCCGGCCCGGAGGCGGGAACGGTGGTGATCTCAGATCCGACGGCGGCGCTTGGCTCCGCCCTGCGGCTGCACGTGGCCACGCAGCACCTGCCGGTGGAGGACGTGGTAGAGACGCGTGTGCTGCTCGAGTCCTGGGCGGCCGCCCGGGCCAGGCCTGACGCACCGGAGCTGGACGTGGCCGGCGCCCTGCTGGACGACATGGACGAGGGCCACGGCACGGACGACTTCCTGGCCCTGGACGTCCGCTTCCACCTGGCCCTTGCCGACGCCGCCGGCAACGCCGTGGTCAGCGCCATGATGGGGTCCCTGCGGGAGGCCATCCAGGGCTACGCGGGGCAGCTGACGGCGAATTTGCCCGACTGGGATGCCACCGCCGCACGGCTGAGGGCCGAGCACCGGGAGATCCTGGCGGCCATCAAAAAGGACGACGGCGGCCGTGCAGCCGAGCTGGTGGCGGCCCATATCCGGGGGTACTACAAGGAAGCCGGGCTGGGCCCGAAGGATTCGGACCCGGCCCGGCCGTAATCGACCTTTGGGATGGAGTTTTTGTCCAGATAATGGCCCCAACCGGGGGTGTAACTCGCGATATCTGTCCAAAAACTCCAGGGGGGTGAGGGTTAGCGGACCTCGACCTCCAGCGACTGGAAGTCGTCCGCCGCGTGCCGGCCCACCAGCAGGCGGAACGGGCCGCGCTCAACCTGCCAGCTGCCGTCGTAATGGCCAAAGGCACGGGCCGGGATCCGCACCTCAACTGTGTCCGTGCCGCCCGCTGCCAGGTGCGTGCTGGCGTATCCGGCCAGCCAGCGGACGGGCCGCTCCACCGCAGAATCCTCGCGCGAAAGGTAGACCTGGACCACCTCGCGGCCGGTGCGCGTGCCGGTGTTCCGGACGGGGACGTGCACCACGATGTCCCGGCCGGCGGGAACGGACTGCGGCGCATGGGCGGCGCCGAGTTCGAATGTGGTGTAGCCGAGGCCGAAGCCGAACGGGAACAGTGGGGTGGCGCCGCCCGCGGCCTGCTGCCTGAGCCACGCGCGGTAGCCGACGTGGATGCCCTCGCTGTACACCACCTTGCCGTCAACGGGCGTGGTGTTCAGGACGGGAACGTCCGCGAGCGCCGACGGCCAGGTGGTGGGAAGCCGGCCGCCGGGCTCCTCCTTGCCAAGCAGGATGTCCGCCACGGCGGTGCCGAACTCCTGCCCGCCGAACCAGCCGAGGAGCACGGAGCTGACCCTGTCCAGCCACGGCAGCAGCACCGGCGAACCGGAGTTGACCACCACGACGGTGCGCGGGTTGACCGCGGCCACAGCCTCAACAAGCTCGTTCTGGTGGCCGGGGAGGTCCAGGTCCTTGCGGTCGAAGCTTTCGGATTCGATGGCTGCATTGGTGCCCACCACGACGACGGCGACGTCGGCCGTCCGCGCCGCCTCGACGGCGGCACGGATCTCGGCCTGGGGATCGGCGACGATGGCCTCCTCGCCGAGCAGGATGGCCGTCAGCGGAATCTCCTGCTGCGGCGGCAGCTTGTATAGCGCGTCGATGGCGAACCGCTGGCCGGCCGTGGCCTCGAAGGCGTGGATGGTCTGGGGCGGATCGAACAGGGCAGCGCCCAGGACGTCGGTATCGTCCTCCAGCTCACCGTTGAAGACCTCGGTGCCGCCGATGGAGACGGCGATGTGCCCGACGGTACCCACGCCGAGGTGGCGGACGCCTGCGGTTTCCGCTGTCCACTCGGTCTGCATGCGGATAGCCGCCGTGCCCCCGGGAATGCCGACGCCGAACCAGATCAGGTGCGAAGCCAGCCGGTCCTCGCCCGAGATCTCCGTTCCGTCGGCGGCCAGGAAGGTCACGCGCATGCCGGGCACGCCGCTGACCGGGTTGTGCAGCGCCTTGCGGGCGAACGGCTGCAGCCCCTCGGCCACCTTGGCGCCGCGGGCGTAGGTGAGGGTGACGTCGTCGGGCAGTGCCTTGCGCAGGCCCTCCAGCGGCGAGACGGTGTACTTGGGCATGACCGTGGCGCTGCCGCCGCCCTGCGTGCGGGCCTCGTCGGCGTTGTGCCCGATGACGGCCACGCTGCCGAGTGCCTTGGTGTCCAGCGGGAGCAGGCCGCCCTCGTTGCGGACCAGCACGGCTCCGCGGACTGCCACCTCGCGGGCCAGCTGCGCGCCGTCGAGCTCCGCGGGCAATTCGGTGACCGCGGCGTCGAAACCTTCCAGTGAACCGACCCTGGCGGCGAGGCGCAGGATGCGGGTGACCTTTTCCAGGATCGCGTCCCGGCTGACCCGGCCGTCCTCGACGGCGGCGAGCAGCTTGGCGCCCCAGTGGCCCACCGGCCCGGGCATCTCCAGGTCCTGGTGGGCTTTGGCGGCGTCCACCGAGCGGACACCGGTCCAGTCCGAAACCACGACGCCGTCGAAGCCCCACTCAGTGGACAGCGGGGTTTCCAGCAGCTTGTTCTCGCTGGCCGTGGTGCCGTTGATGGAGTTGTAGGAACTCATGACCAGCCAGGCGCGGGCCTCGGTGATGGCGTCCTCGAACGCGGCCAGGTAGAGCTCGCGCAGGGGCCGTTCGTCGACGACGGAATCGGAGGTGAAGGGGTCGGTCTCGGCCTCGTTGGCGAGGTAGTGCTTGGGGGTGGCGCCAACGCCCATTGACTGCACGCCGGCGACGTAGCCGGCCGCGAGGGTGGCGGTGAGCCGCGGATCCTCGCTCATGCATTCGAAGTGGCGGCCGCCCAGCGGAGAGCGGTGCAGGTTGATGGTGGGGCCGAGGACGGCGTGGACGCCCTTGCGGCGCGCCTCCTGGCCCAGCACCTGGCCGTAGCGGCGGGCGATGTCCACGTTCCACGTGGCGGACAGGGCGGACGATGACGGCAGGGAGACGGAGTCGTGGCGCTCGTCGAAGTCTTCGCCGCGGACGCCGGCCGGGCCGTCGGACAGCACGATCCGGCTCAGGCCGATTTCCGGAATGGCTCGCGTGGACCACACGTCGGCACCGGTGAGCAGCCCGACCTGCTGTTCCAGGCTCAGGCTTCGGGCCAGGTCGCGCAGGCGCGCCTCGGCCTCTTGCGGCAGCAGCCCGGCGCCATCTGCCGGGGCGGTCTTGGGTGAGGTCTTCTGTGAGGTCTTCTGTGCGGACAGGGTGGGGTTCATTTATTTGACTCCTTTGATACGGGTGACCAGTACAGCGCCGATGATGCCGACGGCGGCCCCTCCGAGGAAGAGGGCGGGGTAGCCGCCGAGGGCGATGACGGGGAAGGCGACGGCGGGCACGATGGACTGGGGGAGTGCCTGGGCAATGTTAAAGACCCCGAAGGTCTTGGCGTTCTCGGCCTGGCCGCTGGGCAGGAGGTCGGCGATGAGGGCCACGTCAACGGCGCCGAAGCAGCCCAGGCCGAGGCCCACGATCGCCTGGCCCACCAGGACCTGGTCTGTGCCGGGGCTCATGGCGATGACGATAAGGCCGGCCATGATGATGAGGCTGGAGGCGATGACCAGGGCCTTGCGCTTGCCGATCCTGTCGCTGATCCAGCCGCCCGCGATGCTGGTGACTACAGTTCCGGCCGAGCTGACCAGCGTGGCCTGGAAGACCAGGGAGGCGATGCTTTCCTCTGCCACGTGGAGCTGGTCCGCGAAGAAGTACGGCAGGCAGAGCAGGCCCGCGCAGTAGCCGATGTAGACCATGAACTTGGTCAGCCAGGCCCAGCCGAGGCCAGGGTGGAGGCGCGGATCGAAGTAGAAGGATCCCAGGACTTCCTTGAGGTTCAGGGGCGCCGGCCGTTCGGTGAGGACCCGGTCCTTGAACGTGAAGGCGAAGCCAATGGCCAGGGCGGTCCCCACGATGCCCGGAACCACCGCCATCTGGAAGGCGTTGTCGAAGAGTTGCGCGAAGTACGCCGCTGCCACGAGGCCGATGGGCAAGGTCATGCCGATGAGGCCGGAGAGGCGGCCGCGCTCAGCGGGGGCGGCCTGGTCCGGGAGCGTCGCGACGAGGGCGGCCAGTGCAGCGTTGAATCCGAGCTGCGCCACAACCCAGGCGCCCAGGACCCCGGCCACATCGCCGGCGAGGCCCAGGAAGAAGAGCGCGCCGAGCCAGATGAGGGAGCCTCCAACGATTCACGGCTTGCGCATGCCGAGCCGGGACGTGGTGCGGTCGCTCAGGCGTCCGAAGAACGGGTTGGCCACCAGGGCGATGACGGCCCCGACGCCGGCCACGAGGCTCAGCGCTCCGGCCCTGGTTTCCGGGGTGGTGATTTCGGAGACCTTGATGGCGAGGACGACGAGGGCAGGTGCGAGCAGGGCCATCCAGAGGCCTGCGCTGGCGATGGGCATGCCGATGACGTATGCCCGGGGTGCCCTGACGGACGGTCCTGCGGTTGAAGATCGTGCGGGCGGAGCCGCTGTCTCTTCGGATATGGATTCGATGGCCACATTGCCTCCTGACGAAAAGTGGCCCACCGTTGGGCCTCGGTGAAAGCGTAGCGCCAAAAACCTAGTGTGACTAGGTTTTGTGGAACTTGACTTGGCGCCCGGTGGAACGGGACCGTGAAATAAACTGGCGAAATGTCTCCCTCAAAGCCCCGCGGGCAGTACGCCAAAGGCGCCGAACGCCGCGAGCAGATCATCCAGACCGCTACAGATGTCTTTGCCACCGAAGGCTTCGAGGGCACGGCCCTCAAGCGAGTCGCCGAGCTCGTGGGCGTCAAGGAAGCAACGCTCTTCCACTACTTCAGCGGCAAGCAGGAGCTGCTGACGGCGGTGCTTGCCGAGCGGGACCGGCGCAGCAGGGACCTTGGGGGATTGGTCGAGTTTGGCCTGCCGATGCTGGCCCCGGTGGCGGAGCGGAACAGGAAGGAGCCCGGGCTAACCACGCTGTACGCCGTGGCATCGGCAACGGCCAATGACCCCGGGCACGCTTCGCACGGCTACTTCCAGGACAGGTACTCCCAGCTGGTGGACGTGCTGGCGCTCGACATCGGCCGGCGACAGGAGGCGGGAGAGGTCCGGTCTGACGTTGCCGCGGAGCCACTCGCGCGGCTGGTCATCGCCGCCTTCGACGGTTTGCAGCTGCAGTGGCTGTACGACAAGAAGGTGGACATGGCTGGCGGACTGACGGAGCTCGTCGACGTGCTCCTGGTCCCGGCCAAGCCCTAACTCCGGCGCGCTCAAACCGCAGCCCATCAGGCACGCGGCACCTCAAAGGCCGCGGCCCCTCAAGCAGGTGGCCCCTCAAGCCCGTGGTGTGGAGTTTTTGTCCACTTGTCGCGACTTAGGGGGCCTTTAGGGGCCATTATCTGGACAAAAACTCCACCGGTGAGGGGCTACTTTCCGGCGGGGCCCGTGCTTCCGCGGATCTCGAGGCGCGGTTGGAAGGTGGTCTCCTCGTCCGGTGCCTCCGCGTTGCGGATCAGGGCCCGCAGGCTGTGCCACGCCCGTTCGCCGAGTTCCGTGATCGGCACCGCGGCGGTGGTGAGCGGCGGGGTGGTGTACCGGGCGAAGGGGATGTCGTCGAAGCCGGTGATGGAGATGTCCTCGGGAACGCGGACGCCGCGTTCGTGCAGTCCGCTGAGCAACCCCATGGCCACGAGGTCGTTGAACGCGAGGACGCCAGTGGCCCCGCTGGCCAGCACCTGGTCCACGGCTTCATGGCCGGTCTCGAAGCTGGACCCGCCGTCGAGCATCCGGAGCTCGACGCCGGGATGCCCGGCCCGGAACTTGTCCAGCCCGGCCATTCGGGCCCGGTTGGAGGCGCTTCGGGCAGGGCCTGCAAGGAAGGCGATGCTGGTGTGCCCCAGGGTGACCAAGTGTTCGGCGAGCTCCTGCACGCCCTGGCCGTAGTCCACCTCGAGGCTGGGCACGCGGGTTTCCGTGGTGCTGCGGTTGATCAGGACCATGGGATGCAGTGACGGCGCCAGTTCCTCAAGTTCGGCGTCGGCCATACGCGGCGCGCAGAGCACCAGCCCGTCGCAGCGTCGCCGCGCTTCGCCGGCCAGGATCGCCTCCTCGCTGGAGACTTCCGAAGAGTCCGCAATGAGCACCCGGTAACCGTCCTGGGCCGCGGCCATGCTCAGCCCCCGCAGGATGGCCTGGAACGTGGGGTTGGCAAGGTCCGGCACCACGATTCCGATGGTGTCGGTCTTGCCCAGGGCCAGGCTGCGGCCCACAGGATTCGGTTGGTAGTTCAGTTCCGCCGCCGCATCCCGCACGCGCTGGGCGATGGCGGGATCCACGGTGAAGTTGCCGTTCATGACGCGGGAAACGGTGGCATGCGAGACGCCGGCCTTGATGGCGACGTCCGCGATGCCGATGCGCCGGGTGCCGTTTCTCCTGCCCATGTGCTTCCTTCCCTGTCTGCTGCCACTGTCCAGCCGCGGCCGCGCAGCCACTGTCCAGCCGCGGCCGCGCAGCCACTGTCCAGCCGCGGCTGCGCAGCCACTGTCCAGCCGCGGCTCCTCCGGCCTTGCGAAAGATGGTTGACGCGCTTGCCGGTGTCTTGATACAAAGCTTATAACGTTTCGAGAAAACGCTTTCTCAGGATTTTTCCTTCATGTGGGCAGGGCGTCAAGCGGCCCGCCTACCGCCTTTGGAAAGGGGCTCACCCATGGTCAATGTCGACACAGCACAGAAACCACGGCCCGGAACGAAAACGCCGGAAAAGCGCTCCCGGATTGCCCTGATCGGCACCGGCGGCCGCTCGGAGATGTACATCCGCGCCATCCTCGGCGAGCACGCGGATGTGGCAGAGCTGGTGGCCCTCTCGGACGCCAATCCCGGCCGCGTGGAGTACTACCAGCGGCTCATCCGCCAACTCGGCGCGGAGGCTCCGGCTGACTCGTTCGAGCCCGGCAACCTGGCCGGATACATCAGGGCCAACGGGATCGACCGCGTCATCGTCACCACCCCGGACTACACCCACGCCGATTACATCGTGGAAGCGCTGGAGGCGGGGGCCGACGTCGTCGTCGAAAAGCCGCTGACCATCGACGCCGAGGGCTGCCGCCGTATCACGTCAGCGGTTGCGGCCACGGGCCGCAACGTGGTGGTCACCTTCAACTACCGCTACTCGCCCCGGAACACCGCGCTGAAGCAGGTCATTCAGGACGGCGTGATCGGCAGGGTGACGTCCATCGACTTCAGCTGGGTGCTGGACACGGTCCACGGGGCCGACTACTTCCGCCGCTGGCACCGCGACAAGCAGAACTCCGGCGGCCTGCTTATCCATAAGGCCTCCCACCACTTTGACCTCGTGAACTGGTGGATCGACGACGTTCCCGAGCGGGTCTACGCCTCCGGCGGGCTGCGGTTCTACGGCGCCACAAATGCCGCGGAGCGCGGCCTCGGCGCCCGCCCCAAGCGCGGCACAGAGCCCGGAACCACCGATGAAGGGACGCGGGACCCCTTCGCGCTGGACCTCCGCGAGGATGAGCGACTCCGCGAGCTGTACTACGACAACGAGAAGTTTGACGGCTACCGCCGGGACCAGGACGTCTTCACCGAAGGCATCACCATCGAGGACAACCTGGCGCTGACGGTGGACTACGACGGCGGGGCCACACTCAGCTACTCCCTGAACGCCCACAGCCCCTGGGAGGGCTACCGGGTTGCCGTCAACGGCACCGAAGGCCGGGCCGAGCTGGAGGTGGTGGAGCGTGCCGCCGTCGTCCACAGCACGGACAAGAAAACCGTGATGGACCCCTCCGCCACGCCTGTGAAGGAGGACGACGCCGTGCGCCGCAACGGAGAACGCCTCGTGGTCCAGCGCCACTGGGAGCGGGCATACGAGGTGCCGATCGTGAACGGCGAGGGAGGCCACGGCGGCGGAGACAACCTTCTGCTCTCCGACCTTTTCAACGGCCCGTGTGAGGATCTGCTGGGCCGCCCCTCCGGCTACCTCGATGGGCTGCGCTCCGTATCCGTGGGCATCGCGGGCAACGCATCGCTGGAAACCGGACTCCCCGTCCGCATCAGCGAGCTTGGCCTGGGCGTGGAACTGCGCCGCGGCCGGGCCTGAACGCAGCAGGAACAGGAACAACACCATGAGTAGAATTCTTGTCACCGGCGGCGCCGGGCGCCTGGGGCGCAGCGTGGTCACCGGCCTCGCCGAACGGGGCCACGGGGTGGTCTCGGCGGACCGGGACGCCGTCCCGGCCGGCACGTTCCCGGCCGGCGTCGAACAGGAAACGGCGGACCTGCTGGTCCCCGGCGAGGCGTTCCGCCTCCTGGAACGCACAGCGCCCGACGCCGTCATCCACCTCGCTGCTATTGCCGTGCCTTTCAGCGCACCCGAGGATGTCATTTTCAGCACCAACACCCGCCTCGCCTTCGCGGTGCTCAGCGCGGCCACCGAACTCGGGATCGGGAAGATCATCACGGCCAGCAGCCCCACCGTCCTGGGCTACGGCTCGCCAGCCGGCTGGCTGCCCGAGTCCTTCCCGGTGGACGAGGACACCGCGCCCCGCCCGTGGAACGCCTATGCACTGTCCAAGCTGATCGCCGAACAGACGGTGCAGATGTTCGCCGCCGCCCAGGGGGACCGGATCCGCTATGCGGCTTTCCGGCCCTGCTACGTCATCTCGCCGGAGGAGTGGGCGGGCGCCCCCACCCAGCAGGGACACACCGTCCGCGAACGGCTCGCCGACCCGGCGCTGTCCGCGCCGGCCCTTTTCAACTATGTGGATGCCCGGGACGTGGCCGACTTCCTGGATGTGCTCCTGCGGAACATGGAGTCCATTCCCAACGGCGAGACCTTCTTTGTGGGCGCCGCCGATGCGCTGGCCACCGAACCGCTGGCCACGCTTATGCCCCGGTACCTGCCCGGCAGCGCCGGCCACGCCGCCGGACTCGCCGGCACCACCCCCGCCTTTTCCATCGCCAAAGCCAAGCGGCTGCTCGGCTGGGAGCCCCAACGCACGTGGCGCACAGAACTCGCCCTGGCCGGTGCCACCGCAGGACCAGCCACCGCAGGATCAGCCACACTCGGATCACAGGAGACCAAATGAAACTCGACGGCGTGCTTTTCTTTCCCGTCACCCCCTTCGGCACCGACGGCGCAGTGGACGTTGAGGTCCTGAAGGAACACATCGCCTCCCGCATGCAGCATCGCCCCGGCGGGGTGTTCCCGGCCTGCGGCACCGGCGAATTCCACGCCCTGAGCATTGACGAGGTGCGCACCGTGGTGACGGCCGCCGTCGAAACCGTCAACGGCCAGGTGCCGGTCATCGCCGGCGCCGGCGGCCCCCTGGGGCACGCGGTCGCCGCGGCCCGCGCCGCCGAGGAATCGGGCGCCGACGCCCTGCTGGTCCTGCCGCCGTACCTGGTCACCGGACCCACCGACGGCGTGGTGGCCTACATCGAGGCGGTGGCCTGCGCCAGCAGCCTCCCGGTGATCGTGTACCACCGCGGCACGGCCAAGTTCACGGCGAAAGCCATCACGCAGCTCGCCGGGAACCCCAAGGTCATCGGCTTCAAGGACGGCATCGGCGACGTCGGCCTGGCCCAGGAGATCGTCTCCGCCGTCAGGGCCAGCGGCCGGGAGGACTTCCTGCTCTTCAACGGCCTCCTGACCGCAGAACTGACGCAGGGTGCCTACCGCGGACTGGGTATCCCGCTGTACTCCTCGGCTGCCTTCGCCATGGCGCCGGACATCGCCACCGCGTATTACGACGCCTACGCCAGCGGCGATGAGGACCGCCGGCAGGCCCTGCTCGAGGGCTTCTACGCGCCCCTGGTGCGCCTGCGGGACCAGACACCCGGCTTCGGGGTTTCCCTGATCAAGGCCGGGCTGCGCCTCGACGGCCTGGCCGTCGGCCCGGTCCGGCCTCCGCTGGTTGACCCCACCGAGGACCAGCTCGTGGAGCTCAAGGCGATCCTGGCCAGGGGCCACGAGCTGGCCGGCCGCTGATGCCGGCCAGGATCACCGGGCTCCACACGCGCCTGATTACGGTGCCCCTGCGGCGCAGCTGGGGTGCTGATGCGCCGGAGAACCACATCATCGCCACCAGCCTTTTTACGGACGACGGCGGTGCGGGACACGGTTTTTCCTGGACGCCCACCATCGGGCCGCAAGCCGTCAAGGCCCTCCTTGACCACGACATCGCCCCCTTTATCACCGGGCTGGACGCCAATCCGGAGGTGGTCTGGGACCAGCTCTGGAAACGGCTGCACGAGGCCGGTGGCGGCGGGCTCACCACCATCGCAACGGCCGGCGTCGACCTTGCCCTCTGGGACCTGGCGGCCCGCAATGCGGGTGTGCCCGTGGCCGGCCTGTTGGGCCAGCGGCAGGAATCGGTGGAGGTCTACGGCTCGGGCGTGAACCTGCACTATTCCCTGGACGAACTCGTCGCGCAAACCGAACGGTGGGTGTCAGCAGGCCACCAGGGCGTGAAGATCAAGGTGGGAAAGCCGGACCTGGCTGAGGACGCCGAACGCGTGGCTGCGGTCCGGTCGGTACTTGGCCCCGACCGCAGGCTCATGATCGACGCGAAC
Source organism: Arthrobacter sp. 05T423 (assembly GCF_056396245.1). NCBI lineage: Bacteria > Bacillati > Actinomycetota > Actinomycetes > Micrococcales > Micrococcaceae > Arthrobacter > Arthrobacter sp. 05T423. The sequence continues at coordinate 55,523 of NZ_JBFTLC010000009.1, read as the reverse complement.
CAGCGCTGGGACCTGCCCGCGGCCGTCCGCGCCCTGGAGGTGCTGGGCCAGTTCGGCCTGGACTGGCTGGAGGAACCCCTGCGCGCCGACGACCTTTCGGCCTACCGGCGGCTGCGGAAACAGTCGCCGGTACCCATCGCGCTGGGCGAGAACGTGCATACCATCTACCGTTTCAGGGACTTCATCGAGGCCGAGGCGGTGGACATCATCCAGCCCAACATCATCCGGGTGGGCGGCATTACGCCGTTCCGCCGCATTGTTGAGCTGGCCAGGGCCAACAGCGTCCGGGTGGCGCCGCACCTGCTGCCCGAGCTGTCCGGCCAGCTGGCGCTGACCCTCGCGGAGGCCGTCAGCGTGGAGGACGTGGAGGACGCTTCCTTCGAGCAACTGGGCATCCTCGCGGGCCGGTCGCCGGTCCGGATCCGCGACAGCCGCCTCTACAGCACCGGGCTGCCGGGCCTGGGGTTCAGCTTCACCGCCGCGCTCACGCCCGAGCCGCGGGACCGAAGCTTCGACCTGCCGGCGGACCCGGCGTTCCGGCTCTCGTAGGGCCCGCTCACCCTATCCGGGTAGCAGCACAGGGCGTTCCCAGGTCTGGGAACGCCCTGTGCTGCTACATAGTTGGGCCAGCTACAGCTACAGCTGCAGCGTCAGCGGCCGGGGGAGTCCGTTGAGGTCCGCCGCCGGCCACCGCGGGTCCAATGTCAGGACGCTGGTACCCGCCGCCGACAGCTGGACCGTGTCCTCGATCTTGACGCCCGGGCCGGACGGATTCCACGTGAAGGTCTGGTTGGACACCACGACGTCGTCCGTGGCGGCGGTGGCACGGGGATCGCGGCCAGCATAGCCGGCGGGTCCGCCCTGGTGGTGCAGCGTCCACTGGTCGGCGCCGAAGCCGTGCCGGGCGTACGCGTCCTGGATCTCGGCGAAGATGCCGCCGAGCCGGGCGCCCGGAACTGTGGCAGCGAAGATGTCCGCCTCAACCGCCGCGATGCGTTTCTCGGCGTCGAGCTCGTCGGGGGTGCCGGCGTCGAACCTCACCCACCTGGTCACGTTGGCCACCAGGCCGTGCCGCCGGGCGCAGACCACGGCCATGGCGCGGCGGCCCAAGGGTGTGCGGGTGGCCAGCGGGTGCCGGAACGCGCTGCGCGAGCTGCCGTTGCAGAGCAGGACCAGGGGCTCCGCACCCGCCGCGACGATCCGTGCGGCAAGGGCGGACACGACCTCGACCTCGGTGGTCTCCGGCGTCGCCCGCGAAAGGACGTCGGTCATGGCGCCTGCGGCATCCGTGCACAGCCGCGCGTAACGGGCACTCTCGCCGGGCAGCATCGGCTGCCGGGCTGCCCGCAATTGCGTGGCCACTTCCTTCTCTGCCAGCGCCTCGCCGGGTCCGGCCAGCGCACCGACGGCGTCCGTGAGCTGGCCGTGCCAGGGAACCGTGTGAAGTTCGACGCCGGATGGCAGCTCTTCGGCGGCGAGGCGTTCCGCCTCGTTGTTGAATGTGATGAGGTGGTCACCGGTGCGGTCCACGAGGAGTGCCGCGATCGGGTCGCCGGCCAGGCTGATGTGGACACGGCTGCCGTCCAGGTACCAGGTCAGGGCAGTGTGGCTGGTCAGCAGCAGCGAGTGGCGCCCCGCGGCGTCGAGAATGTCCAGGACCCGTTGCCGCTTTAACGCCCGGTCCGTCAGCGCCCCAGGGGCGGTGCGGCCCGGGGGGCACTCCCTGTCCGGCCGCGCTGCCGGCGCTGTGTCAACGTGCCCGGGGTTCACGAGCTGCCCTCCATGCCCGTCACCAGTGCGTCAATATCAGCGGTTCCAAGCCGCGCATCGGACACGAACACGGTGACACTCCTGGTGACCGATTCGCCGGGCTGCAGGAGTACCGGCTCCTCCCAAGCGAGCGATTGCCCGACACCTGGGTAGCTGCTGACCCGCACGAACCACGGATCGTCGCAATCCGCGGGAGATGTGAAGACCAACGTTGCCGGATCTCCGTCGAAGGTTCCGCTCCACGCGAGCCACTGGGTGACGGATCCATGTACCGCGGCCTCCCCGGACCCTGCCGCGGACCAAACGCGGGCATCATCGCAGGAAGCCAGGCGCCAGAAAAACCCGCCATAGCCGCCTAGCCACCGCCCGTTGGAACCGGGACTGCCAAGGCTGACGGGAGCGTCACCCGCCGGCGCCAGGGTGAAGCCGAGCCTCAGGCGCCAGGTCTGAAGGTCGACGGCAGCCCACGTCCATTTGCGCTGTTCCCGCAGAACCGGGGCGCCGTCGGGTCCGTTCCAGGACAGTACCTCAGACAGCGCACTGCCGGATGAGTCACTGCTCGTTGAGGTGCGGACGATCATGCCGTGGTCCGGGCGCCAGACGTAACGGCCGGCGTCGCGCGTGTTCGTCCGCCCGCCCCAGAAGTTGATGCCGTTGACGTCCTGCACTGCCACACCGACGCCAAGGTGCCACACATGATCGGCGGGCTGGTGGTCAGTCACCACGGTGCCGGCCAAAGTGCGAACGGGATGCAGGTAAGGCCGCGGGGATGAGATGGGGCGGATGCGGCTGCCGTCCTGATAGCTGGCCACTTCGCGTCCGGCGACGGTGCTAGTAACGGCTGGCTCCAGCGGTCTGGCCCACGGTGCGCCCAGTTCGGAAAACGTTGCCTGGGCGAGGGCGGCCCGTTCGATCAGTTCGGCGATTCCCTCCACGACGGGGTGGGCATCATCGCCGCTGCCTTCCCACTTGATGTACCCGTCGTCGATCTGCTGCGGTGCGGGTGCCGTTCGGATTGCTTCGAGCACAGCCATAAAGGCTCCCGAGCCGGACAGCGGGCTGCGCAGCTCCCCGCCCGATGCGCGTACTTCCAGCAGATTCTCCAGCAGCTCCGTGCGGGGGAATACTTCCCGGCGCTCGCCTTGGTCAGTGCTCACCACCAGTTCGTCCTCCGTGTAAAAGAGCTCTGCTTTGCCTGCGGTGCCGAAAACAGTGATGGAAGGACGTGTCTGCCGGGGGGCGCAGAGGGTCAGTGCGCACGTGAGAACCTGTCCCGCGGAGGTGCGCACCCGGATCACTGACGTGTCGTCGCTTTCGGTAGGGTGGGCGCGGTAGAGATCGGTGTCCACGCTGGCCACATCATCAAGGGTGCGGGCAGCGGCGATGCTGAGACCCGTCACCACGGCGTGTGCCAGCGCGTTGGTGGCGACGCCGTCAACAACATCGGTTCCGTTGATTGCCCGTTTACCGGCCCAGCGCGAGCGCTTGAAGTAGCCGCGCGTTCTGAGCCAGGCTCCCGTGGCCCCCAGTCCGAGCACGTCTCCGATCTCCCCGTCCGCGATAAGCCGCCGGATGGCGGGCAGCGCGTCGGATCCCAGGCTCTGGAAGCCAACCTGCACGAGCCGGCCTGCGGACTCGGCGGCCTGCAGCAGTTCCTGGAACTGCTGCAGGGACGCTGCCGGCGGCTTCTCTACATAAACGTCCGCGCCTGCGGAGAGGGCAGCCAGCGCGAGGGGAACGTGCGTCTGGATGGGGGTAGCCAGGATGACGACATCCGGAGCGGTCCCCGCCTGAAGGAGGTGATCGAGAGTCTCGAAAACGGCTACGGAGTCCTTCAGGACTCCGTCTGCGGGAGGGCGGGGGTCCGCTACGGCCACGAAATCGAGCACTCCGGAGGCCTGCAGCCGGGCCAGGTTGGCCAAGTGCCGGGCGCCGAACCCGTGTACGCCGACGAGGGCGATCCGGGGCGCGGGGTTCTGTGCCCTTTGCGTACCGGCGGCGGGAAAGGAGGCGTGAGCGGCAGGTAGCGACATGTGGGTTGATCCTTCTGGCGTTGGTAAGTGCTGGACAGGGAGGAAAAACGCAGGCACTCATACCGTACTCGAGAAAACGTTTTCTGACATCAGTCCCGGGGCGGGCTTCGATTGGTTGAGCGGGATCTCCTGGGTGTGCTGGGCGGTTCGACCTGACATGGAAAGCGGTTTCCTAGGTTTTCGAAATAACCTGTACATCGCCTCGGAAAGCGTTTACCGTAGTACCCGACCGCTTCACGAAAGTGACGGGGGGCACAAAGCACTCCCGCTGAATGAAGCACTTATCCGCGGCAGCGGCGGTCCTGGGACTACCTGGGACGGAACGCCCGCGCGGGAATGGCCACGATGACCGAAGGAGACCGCATGGCCGCTCAACACAAACCTAAGCCGCACCGAGCGAGGTGCGCGCCGTGAGTGCCATTACCGAACTCACGTCCCTCTCGCGCCGCAAGGGGCCGAAGACTGCCGAAGAGAAGAAGGCCAGCGGGCGGGACAACAAGGCCGCCTACATCTTCCTGCTGCCGTGGCTGGTGGGACTTGTGGCCATTACCGTCGGTCCCATGGTTATGTCGCTGTACCTCTCCTTCACCGACTACAACCTGATTCAGGCCCCGGAGTGGGTGGGCCTGGAGAACTTTCAGCGGATGTTCACCGACGCCAGGCTGCACAATTCGCTCGGGGTGACGTTCACGTACGTACTCGTGGGCGTTCCGCTGCAGCTGGCGGTTGCCCTGCTGATCGCACTGGTGCTGGATAAGGGCCTGCGCGGCCTCCCGTTCTACCGGTCCATCTTCTACTTGCCGTCCCTGCTGGGCGGTTCGGTCGCCATCGCTATCCTGTGGAAGCAGATCTTCGGCACCACAGGACTCGTGAATCAGGTGCTGGCCCTTGGCGGCATTGAAGGGCCGGGGTGGATCTCCGACCCGAGCACGGCTCTCGGCTCGATTATCCTGCTCCATGTCTGGACCTTCGGCGCCCCGATGATCATCTTCCTGGCTGGCCTGCGCCAGATTCCGAACATGTACTACGAAGCTGCCGAAGTAGACGGGGCCACCAAGCTCCAGAAGTTCTGGCGCATCACCCTTCCGCTGCTGAGCCCCATCATCTTCTTCAACCTGGTGCTGCAGATCATCGGATCATTCCAGTCGTTCACCCAGGCGTTCATCGTCTCCGGCGGCAACGGCGGGCCTTCCGATTCGACCATGTTCTTCACGCTCTACCTCTACCAAAAGGGCTTCGGCCAGTTTGATATGGGATACGCCTCGGCCATGGCCTGGTTCCTGCTGGTCATCATCGGCGCATTCACTACCGTCAACTTCATCGCTGCAAAGTATTGGGTTTTCTATGACGACTAAGCTGGAGACGCTTCCCGCCCCGAGCAACAAAGCTTCGGCCGGCAAGCCAACGAACCCCCGAGGGCCAGGCAAGAACCGCGAATCACTCGGCAGCCTTGCCTTTAGCCGCAGCGCGCGGACCAAGGCGCTGATCAAGCACGCGATACTGATCGTCACCGGCGGAGTCATGATCTACCCGCTGCTGTGGATGGTTGTTTCCTCGCTGCGGCCCAACGATCTCATCTTCCGCGATCCCGGCCTGTGGCTCAGCACCCTGGAAATGGGCAACTACACGGACGGATGGTCAGCGCTGACCCACCCGTTCGGCCACTACATGATCAATTCCGCGGTGGTTGTACTGGGATCAATCCTGGGCAACCTGATCTCCTGCTCCATGGCTGCCTACGCCTTCGCCCGGCTCCAGTTCAGTGGAAAGAAGCTGTTCTTCGGCATCATGCTCCTGACCATCATGCTGCCGTTCCATGTGGTGATCGTTCCGCAGTACATCCTGTTCTCCCAGATCGGCTGGGTGAACACCTTCTGGCCGCTGATCGTGCCCAAGCTCCTGGCCACGGACGCGTTCTTCGTGTTCCTCATGGTCCAGTTCATCCGAGGCATCCCGAAGGAGCTCGATGAAGCAGCCAGGATCGACGGCGCCGGCCACCCGCGGATCTTCCTCCGCGTGATTCTGCCGCTGATGGTTCCCGCGCTGGCCACCACCACCATTTTTACCTTCATCTGGACCTGGAATGACTTCTTCGGGGCGCTGATCTACCTGACGGATCCTGACATGTTCACCGTTCCGGTCGCACTCAGGGCCTTCGTGGATTCGCAGTCCGCCACCAGCTGGGGCTCGCTCTTCGCCATGTCCATCGTTTCCCTCCTGCCCGTGTTCCTGGTTTTCCTCTTTGGGCAAAGGTTCCTCATCAAGGGGATCGCCACGACCGGCATCAAGTAGGGCGCTACCGAAGACTGGGCCCGGCCCACCGCCAAGGGCGGCCGATTCAATCGAGCGCAAGAGCTTGTAATACAAGATAAGTACTTATAATATTAGTTGGAAAGCGTTTTCCTTCTCCTTCAAGATCAAAGAAGATCGGAGTGAACTGTGCGACAGTTTTCCAAATCTGCCCCTGATGCCGTGGCCGGCCGGCCCCACGTATCCGAGGCCCCGCGACGGCTAGGAAGGGCGGGAGTGGTTGCTGCCGCAGCCGCCGTCGTCCTTGCGCTCAGCGCCTGTGGCGGGGGATCTGCCGCCCAGAGCGCCGATGGAAAGGTTGAACTCCGTTTCTCCTGGTGGGGCAGCGATAAGAGGGCGCAGGTGACCCAGGAAGCCATCAAGGCCTTCGAAGCCGAGAACCCGAACATCAAGATCAAGCCGGAGTACGGCGACTGGAGCGGTTACTGGGACAAGCTGGCCACGCAGGTAGCTGCGAACGACGCCCCGGACATCATCCAGATGGACGAAAAATACATCACCGAGTACTCCAGCCGCGGAGCCCTGCTTGACCTCTCGAAGTACGGTATCGACACGTCCAAGCTCGACGAGGCCACTCTGAAGGCGGGTCAGAGCGAGGACGGCCTGACGGGGATCCCGGCCGGCATCAATGCAGCCACCATCCTTGCGAACCCGGCTGTGTTCAAGGCTGCAGGTGTGGCATTGCCCGACGACGCGACCTGGACCTGGGAAGACTTCGAACGGATCTCCGCCGAGGTGACGGCGAAGTCCCCGAAGGGCACCTACGGGGCGGCCGCCTACGGGACCGATGAGGCATCCCTGGGCGTATGGCTGAGGCAGAACGGAAAGTCCCTCTACACCGAAGAGGGCAAGCTCGGCTTTGAGCCAGCGGACATCGCCGCCTGGTGGGCGTTCCTCAAGCAGATGAGTGAGGGCAAGGCAGTTCCCTCGGCCTCGGAGGTTGTTGAAGCTGAAGCAGCGCCCCTGGACCAGAGCGGCCTCGCAACGGGTAAGAATGGACTCGCCTTCTGGTGGTCCAACCAGCTTCCCGCCCTGGAAAAGGCTGCAGGCTCAGAACTGAAGATTCTGAGGTTCCCCACAAAGACCGGCTCCGCTGCTGATGCCCAGCTCTGGTACAAGGCCTCGCAGTTCTGGTCGGCCTCCTCCAGAACCAAGCACCCTGCGGAAGTCGCCAAGTTCATCAACTTCCTCGCGAACGACGCCAAGGCTGGCGAAGCACTCCTGGCCGACCGCGGTGTCTACCCGAACACCGATGTGCGCGAGGCGATCTCCGCCAAGCTGACCCCTGCGGACGTCAAGGTGGTCAAGTTCATCGACCAGATCAAGAACGAACTCGGTGAGGCTCCTGCCCCGCCGCCGAAGGGCGCAGGTGCCATCCAGGAAATCGTCAAGCGCTACACCTCGGAAGTGCTGTTCAACAGGCTTTCGGCAGATGAAGCCGGCAAGAAAGCGGTGGCTGAGATGACGTCAGCCATCAGCAGTTAGCTCCTCCACGGAAAAGGAAAAACCCCGGGCCGTCTCTCAACGGAGGCCGCCCGGGGTTTTTCGCGAACGAGGTGTGGAATTATTGGCGCGGGGCGGGGAGTTTTTGTCCACGTATCGCGACTTCGGGGGCCCCTAGGGGCCATTATCTGGACAAAAACTCCACCGGAGGCTCAGTCTTCGGCGATCACGGCCACCGCCCCGCCGGGAACGAACCCGCCGAAACGTCCGCCGCCCAACAGTTCCTCGCCGTCGGCCTCCAATGACGCGTCCTCCCGGCCGTGGTTGATGGCGAAGAGGAAGCGGCGCCCGTCGGCCGCGACCCGCCGGGTCAGTTCGACGCCGGCAGCGGCCTCCGCGGAGGCCGCCACTCCCGCTTCGGCCAGGAGCCGGTCCAGCAGGCTCTCGATGCCGTCACGGTCGGGGAGGGTGGCCAGGTACCAGGCGGCGCCGCGGCCAGTGCTCCTCCGAGTCAGTGCGGGCACGCCGGAGAGCGGGTAGCCGGTGAAGGTGGCCAGGGCTTCAGCCCCGGCAAGGTGGATGTGCTCGCTCCAGACCCGTCCAATGGTCCCGTCGCTCAGAGTCACCTGCCCGCCCTCGAGCAGCGGATGGAACTCCTCGGTCCTGATGCCCAGCAGCTCCCGGAAAGCGCCCGGGTAGCCGCCCAGCCGGATGTGGTCGCGTTCGTCGACGATGCCGCTGAAGTAGCTGACCAGCACCGTGGCACCGGCTTCGGCAGCGCCGGCAATGTTGGCCGCGGCGGCGTCGGTGACGCAGTAGAGCGTGCACACGAGGACCAGGTCATAGCCCGTCAGGTCTGCGGTGGGGCGGACGAAGTCCACGCCGATGCCGCGCAGGAACAGCGAGCGGTGGAATTCGCGCAGCAGCTCCAGGTACTTCACATCCTCGCTCGGGTGTGAATCCAGTTCGCTGGCCCACCACGCCTCGTAGTCGAACACGATAGCCACCCGGGATTCCACCGTGGAACCCTTGACGGCCCCGAGTTTGCCAAGGGCGTCGCCCAAGGCCACCACCTCCCGCCACACCCGGGTGTCGCGGCCGCCGTGGGGCACCATGGCCGAGTGGAACTTCTCCGCGCCGGCAACGCTCTGCCGCCACTGGAAGAACATGACCGCATCGGCACCACGGGCCACATGCGCCAGGGAGTTGCGGAGCATTTCGCCGGGCAACTTGGGCCGGTTGCGCGGCTGCCAGTTGACGGCCGACGTCGAGTGTTCCATCAGGATCCACGGCCTGTTGCCCGCGACGCCGCGCGTGAGGTCAGCGCTGAACGCCAGTTCGATCTCCCGCTCCGGGTCTGCGGCCACCAGGTAATGGTCGTTTGCCACCACGTCCAGGTCCTTCGCCCAGTCGAAGTAGTCCATGGACTTGGTGGCGCTGGAAACCATGAGGTTGGTGGTGGCCGGGACATCAGGCGTCACTTCCCGGATCACCGCCAGCAGGCTCCGGTAGTAGTCCATCAGCGCCCAGGAGCTGAACCGCTGGAAGTCCAGCCGCTGCGTCGGGTTGAGGGTGGTGGGGGCGGCCCGCGGCGGAATGATCTCCTCGAACGAGGCATAATGCTGGGACCAAAAGGCTGTGCCCCAGGCCTGGTTCAGTGCCTCGATGCTGCCGTAGCGCCGCTCCAGCCAGTGCCGGAACGCCGCGGCGTCCTCATCGCCGTAAAACTCCGAAACGTGGCAGCCCAGCTCGTTGTCCACATGCCACAGCGCCAGCGCCGGGTGGTCCTTGTACCGGTCGGCCAGTTTCCGGGTGATGCCCGCGGCATACCGGCGGTAAACAGCGGACGACGGCGAGTAGTGCCGCCGGGAGCCGCGCTCCAGGACGGTGCCCTCCGCCATCACCGGCAGGACCTCCGGATGCTTTCCCACCAGCCAGGCCGGGGGAGCGGCCGTGGCCGTGGCGAGGGCCACCTTGATGCCCGCTCCGTCCAGGTTGTCCAGCACCTCGTCCAGCCAGTCAAAGTCGTACTCCCCTTCGCGGGGCTCCAGGAGCGCCCAGGAGAAGATGCCGACGCTGAGGAGCGTCACCCCGGCTTCCTTCATGAGGCCGATGTCCTCCAGCCGCACGTCAACCGGCCATTGCTCGGGATTGTAGTCGCCGCCAAACGCAAGGCCGGGGCCGCTGTTCCAGGCCGGAGTTGGGAGAGAGGACTCTGGGGTGGGCATGTGGGCTCCTTTGGCGGGCGGAGGATCCGGCTCAGCGATAGTGTTCCGACCTTACGTCGAAGCCACCAGGGATTCGAGGGCGGCCGGCGACAGTTCGCCGTCGCACACCCAAACGCTCAGGCTTCGCCGGAGCGATTCCCCTGCGGCGAGAGCCACGGGCCGGTCCCAGGCCAGTGCAGACCCGACGGCGGGGTAGCCGGAGCAGCGGACAAACCATGGATCGGCTGCCTCGGCCGGGGCGCCGAACACAAGGGTCGCGGGCTGTCCTGCCCGGATGCCGGGGACCTCGCCGAAGGAGGCCGTCCATGCCAGCCACGGCGCCGCGGAACCATGGACGGCCGGTTCCCCCTCGGCGTCGGACGTGAAGATACGGGCACCGCTGCAGGCCGGAAGGCGCCAGAAGAAGCCGCCGTAGCCGCTGCCCGCGGCGCCGTTGGAGCCGGGGCCGCCCAGTGAAACGCCGACGGCGGCGGTCAGCTCGCTGCTCACGTCCAGCCGCCACACGCGCTCACCCAGGATCTCGCGGCTGGCGGTCCGCTGTTCGGTCAGAAGGGGCTGTCCGTCCGGACCGAGCCAGCGGAGCTGACGGGTGTCCGGCTCGTCCGGGCTGGCGGGAAGCAGCTCGATCCGGCCATGGTCCTTCCTGGACACGTAGGCTCCGGCGTCGCGCGTGTACGTCTTGCCGCCCCAGAAATTGGTGCCGTTGACGTCCTGGAGCGCGAAGCCGGCGCCCAGATGCCACGGATGGTCGGCGGGCAGATGGTCCGTCACCACGGTGCCGCCGAGGGTGGCGACGGGGTGCAGGTAGGGACGTGGCGACAAACCTGCGTTGAGCCCGGCGCCGGTGCGCTGGACTGCCAACGGCCTTCCGCCGGCGTCGAAAAGCACCGAGGCATCGGCGGCATCAGCCGGGCGCGCCCACGGCAGGGCCAGCTCACTGAAGGTGACGTGTGCCCCGATGGCCCGATCGAGGGCGTCCTCGATGCCGGGAATCACCGCATGGGCCGCATCGCCGTCGCCCTGCCAGAACACATAGGCGGGGCTGACCGGCGCCGGCGGCTCGGCTGTGCGGACAGCCTCGAGCACCCGCATGAACGCGCCGGAGTCGTTGAGGGCGCTGGTGAGCGCCGTGCCGCCGGCGAGGTGCTCCAGCAGGTTTTCGGTGAGGTCGTCGCGGCCGAACTCCTGAGAGTGCCCGCCGTCCGCGTTGCTGACGTGCAGCCGGTCCTCCGTGTAGTGGAAAACGGCCGTTCCTTCCGAACCCTGCAGGGTGATGTACGGCTCCACGGGCTCCGAGGCGCAGAGCGTCAGGGCGCAGGTAATCGGCAGCCCCGCGGCGGTGCGGATCCGAATGACGGAGGTGTCATCGGCCTCGATGTCGTTCGCGCGATATAGATCTGTTTCCACGGAAGCCACGTCCTCTGTGGTCCGGGCACCGGCGATCCGCAGGGCTGTGGCGATGGCGTGCGCCAGGGGGTTGGTGGCCACGCCGTCCACCACGTCCACACCGTCCAGGCTGCGCTTGCCGGCCCACCGGGAGCGCTTGTAGTAGGCGCGGTCCCGCACCCAGCGTCCCGTCGCACCGATGCCCTGCAGGGTGCCGATGGTGCCGTCCTGGAGGAGCTTGTCGATGGCCGCCAGCGCCTGCGAGCCGAGGCTCTGGAACCCGATCTGTACGCTGCGCCCGGATGACTCGGCGGCTTCCTGCAGCTGCCGGAAGTCGGCCAGTGATGCCACCGGTGGTTTCTCCAGGTAGAGGTCGGCGCCGGAGGCCAGGGTGGCGAGGGCCAGTGGTGCGTGGGTCTGGATGGGGGTGGCGACGATGACCACGTCAGGGCTGTGGTTGCCGGCCAGCAGGGACTGCAGGTCGGGGTGGACGGCCGTGGTGGCCGGCAACGCGCCAGGGGCCGGCGGATTTGGGTCCGCCACGGCCACGAGTTCCACCGCGCCGGCCTGCCGCAGCCTTTCGAGGTTGGCCAGGTGGTGGGCCCCGAAGCCGTGGACGCCGATCAGGGCCACCCGGGCGGGGGCGCTGCGGCGTTGGGTGGCCGAATTTACGGCTCGCTCGCTGGGCGTGGCGCCTGCACTGGACTGCATGTCTGTGCCGGGTGCGGTGCCGGTGCCCGCAGCTTCTGCCGTTGACTGAGTGTCCATGGTGCTCCTGTCCGGCGCTGCGGTGCTGTGCGACGCCATCGTCGACCGTTGCCGGGAACGTGTGCGCGTATGTGGCAAGCGCTTTCCCGGTGTCGTTTGCCACCCAGTGTACTCCCTGCCCGGGCGTGCCGGGTCAGTGGGAGCCGCCCAGGGTATGTGCCGGCCTAGTGGGGCGCCTCGGCTCCCGCGGTGCTTTGCCTGACCACCAGCTCGGGCGTGAAAACGACGGCGCGGTGACGCGGATGCTGCGCGTCCAGTTCCTCCGTCAGGAGTTTAATAGCAGTCCTGCCGATCGCGTCGGTGGGCTGCCGGATCGAGGAGAGAGGCACGACGGCGGACACGGCAAAGTCGATGTCGTCATAGCCGATCAGCGCGACGTCGTCCGGAATGTGCACGCCGTTCGTCATGGTCAGCGACTGCATCACGCCGAGCGCCAACAGGTCGTTGGCACAGAAGATGCCGTCCGGCATATCCCCGGCACCCCGGTCCACGAGGCCGTTGCCCACGCCGCGTCCGGCGAGCACGGACTGGCCGTCCGAGTCAAGCACCTCCAGTGCGGCGCCGTCCACCTCGGCCACGGCGCGGCGGGCGCCGAGAAGGCGGTCGGACACCTGCCGGATGGACACCGGCCCGCCCACGAAGGCCAGCTTCCTTCGCCCGAGATCGAGGAGGTGCCGGGCGGCCAGGTAGCCGCCGGCGTCGTCATCGACCGAGACGGAGCTGAAGCGGTCCTCATCCGCCAGCCGGTCCACCAGGACCGTTGGCACGCCGCGTTGCCGGAGTGCATCGAGCCTGTCAGCCACGTCCCCCACGGGGGAGATGAGCAGGCCCTGGACGCGCTGCTCCTGGAAAAGGTCGATGTAGTGCGATTCCCTGTTCGCATCGTGGCCGCTGTCGCCCAGCAGTACCGCGCTGCCGTTCACTGCCGCCGCGTCCTCGGCGGCCCGGACCAGCGAGGTGAAGAAGGGGTTGCCGACGTCCAGGACCACGACGCCGATGGTCCGGCTGTGCCCTGCGCGCAGCTGCCGGGCGGCGTCGTTACGCACGAACCCGAGCTCGTCAATGGCCTTCAGTACCCGGTCCTTAGTGCGCTTGGAGACGCGGTCGGGGTTGTTGAGGACGTTGGAGACCGTCCCCACCGCAACCTGTGCGTGGTTGGCGACGTCCTTGATACTGGCTGCCCGCGACATTCTCTGATCCTCCGAAAGATCGATTGCCCATCCGGGTGAAAACGCTTGACACCCTTCTTCCATCCAGAGTACTTTGAATCGTAACAATGAAACGATTCAAAGACGGACAATGATCAGAGATGACAACGCAGCCGAACGAATTGGTTTCCGTCTCCGCTTCCACCGCCGCTACCGAAACGTCCAGAGGAGTACAACATGAGGGTTTGCTTCCGATCCTCCGTCCAGCCGCAGCTGCTGGCGGAGTACAGACGGCGCCACGCCGCCGTCTGGCCGGAAATGCTGGCTGCGCTCAATGACGCGGGCTGGAGCAACTACTCCCTGTTCCTGGACAGCGACGGGCTGCTGGTCGGTTACCTCGAATGCGACGACTTCGACGCGGTGCGGGCGCGGATGGCGCTCACGGACGTCAACGCCCGCTGGCAGGCGGAGATGGCCGCACTCTTCCGGGACAGCGATGTTCCGCCCGACGAGGGCTTCCGGGTCCTCGATGAGGTATTCAACCTCGAGGACCAGCTGGCCGCCGCCCGCAGCACCGCTGATGGCGCCAAAAACTAAATTCCTCACCACTTTCCACTGCCAAACACCGACGAAAGAAAGATCATGAACAACACTGCATCGGCATTGGGCCGGCTTTCGGAGCTTGCGATTGAGGTTCCGTCGTGGGCCTATGGCAATTCGGGCACCAGGTTCAAGGTGTTCGGCACGCCGGGTACACCGCGCACTGTCCAGGAGAAACTGGCGGATGCCGCCAAGGTCCACGAGCTCACGGGCCTGGCGCCCACGGTGGCGCTGCACATCCCGTGGGACAAGGTGGATGACTACGCCGCCCTGAAGGAGTATGCGGCCGGTCTCGGCGTGGGGCTGGGCACGATCAACTCGAACACCTTCCAGGATGATGAGTACAAGTTCGGGTCGCTGACGTCCTCGGACGACGCCGTCCGGCGCCGCGCGATCGACCACCACTTCGAGTGCATCGACATCATGCACGCCACCGGGTCCCGTGACCTGAAGATCTGGCTCGCGGACGGCACCAACTATCCGGGCCAGGATGACATGCGCGCCCGGCAGGACCGCCTGGCAGAGTCCCTGCAGGAGATCTACGCCCGCTTGGGCGAGGAGCAGCGCCTGGTGCTGGAGTACAAGTTCTTCGAGCCGGCTTTCTACCACACTGACGTTCCGGACTGGGGCACCTCGTACGCGCAGACCCTGGCGCTGGGCGAGAAGGCCTTTGTCTGCCTGGACACGGGACACCACGCCCCCGGCACCAACATCGAATTCATCGTCATGCAGCTGCTGCGACTGGGCAAGCTGGGCTCGTTTGACTTCAACTCGCGCTTCTACGCGGACGATGACCTGATCGTGGGCGCCGCGGACCCGTTCCAGCTGTTCCGCATCATGCACGAGGTGATCCGCGGCGGCGGCTTCGGCAAGTCCGCAGGAGACAATGCAGGCGTTGCTCTCATGCTGGACCAGTGCCACAACCTGGAGGAGAAGATCCCCGGCCAGATCCGCTCGGTCCTGAACGTCCAGGAGATGACCGCCCGGGCCCTGCTCATCGACATCGCAGCGCTGGCCGAGGCACAGCGCGCCGGGGACGTCCTGGCCGCGAATGGCGTGTTCAATGATGCCTTCTACACCGATGTGCGGCCGGTCCTGGCCGAATGGCGTGAATCCCGCGGCCTGCCCGCGGACCCGCTGGCCGCCTACAAGGCCAGCGGTTACCAGAAGAAAATCAACGAGGACCGCGTGGGCGGCCAGCAATCCGGATGGGGCGCGTAAAGGGCATGAACATGCAGAACACAGCAACCAACAAAACTGTTCAGGACCTGATCGCCCGGTCCAACCGCCTCGGCGCGGACAAGCGGAACACGAACTTCGCCGGCGGCAACACGTCCGCGAAGGGCGCGGAGAAGGACCCTGTCACCGGCGAGGACGTCCAGCTCCTTTGGGTCAAGGGCTCCGGCGGTGACCTGGGCACGCTGCAGGCGCAGAACCTTGCCGTGCTGCGGCTGGACCGGCTGCAGGCGCTGAAGAACGTGTACCCGGGGGTGGAGCGCGAGGACGAGATGGTTGCGGCCTTCGACTACTGCCTGCACGGCAAGGGCGGCGCTGCCCCGTCCATCGACACTGCCATGCACGGGCTCGTGGACGCCGCGCACGTGGACCACCTGCACCCCGATTCAGGCATCGCCGTCGCCACGGCCGCTGACGGGGAAGCGCTTACCGCGAAGATTTTCGGTGACAAGGTGGTCTGGGTGCCCTGGCGCCGGCCGGGTTTCCAGCTGGGCCTGGACATCGCCGCGATCAAGGACGCCAACCCGCAGGCCATCGGCACCATCCTGGGCGGGCACGGCATCACCGCGTGGGGTGCCACCAGCGAGGCAGCGGAAGCGAACTCGCTGTGGATCATCGAACAGGCCGAGCAGTACATCGCGGAGAACGGCCGGGCCGAACCCTTCGGCCCGGCCCTGCCGGGCTTCGCCCCGCTGGCCGACGCGGAACGGCGCGCGAAGGCCGCCGCGCTGGCACCGGTGATCCGCGGCCTGGCCTCCGCGGACAGGCCGCAGGTGG
Source organism: Arthrobacter sp. 05T423 (assembly GCF_056396245.1). NCBI lineage: Bacteria > Bacillati > Actinomycetota > Actinomycetes > Micrococcales > Micrococcaceae > Arthrobacter > Arthrobacter sp. 05T423. The sequence continues at coordinate 39,824 of NZ_JBFTLC010000009.1, read as the reverse complement.
GCCACTTCAGCGACGCCCCCGCCGTGCTGGAGTTCCTCGCAGCCGCCGAACACCCGCGCCTGGGCGCGCTGGGCACCTCGTGCCCGGACCATTTCCTGCGCACCAAGGTCAAGCCGCTCATCCTGGACCTGCCAGCGGACGCCTCCATCGAGGACTCCGTGGCCCGGCTGAAGGAACTCCACGCCGAGTACAGGACGGACTACCAGGCCTACTACGACCGCCACGCCGATGCGGACAGCCCGGCGCTGCGCGGCGCCGACCCCGCAATCGTCCTCGTCCCGGGTGTGGGCATGTTCTCCTACGGCAAGGACAAGCAGACCGCCCGCGTCGCCGGAGAGTTCTACCTCAACGCGATCAACGTGATGCGCGGCGCCGAGGCGATCTCCACCTACGCCCCGATCGATGAGGCCGAGAAGTTCCGCATCGAGTACTGGGCCCTGGAGGAAGCCAAGCTCGCCCGGATGCCCAAGCCCAAGTCGCACGCCACCCGCATCGCCCTGGTGACCGGCGCGGCCTCGGGCATCGGCAAGGCCATCGCCACCCGCCTCGCCGCGGAAGGCGCCTGCGTGGTCATCGCAGACCTGAACCTCGAAAACGCCCAGGCCGTCGCCGCCGAACTCGGCGGCCCGGATGTCGCCGTCGGCGTCCAGGCCGACGTCACCAACGAGGCGCAGGTGGCCGCCGCCATCGACGAAGCCGTGCTGGCCTTCGGCGGCGTGGACCTCGTGGTCAACAACGCCGGCCTGTCCATCTCCAAGCCGCTGCTGGAAACCACCGAGAAGGACTGGGACCTGCAGCACAACGTCATGGCCAAGGGCTCGTTCCTGGTGGCCAAGGCCGCGGCGAAGGCCATGATCGAACAGGGCCTGGGCGGAGACATCATCTACATCTCCTCCAAGAACTCGGTGTTCGCCGGCCCGAACAACATCGCCTACTCCGCCACCAAGGCCGACCAAGCCCACCAGGTCCGGCTGCTCGCCGCGGAACTGGGCGAATACGGCATCCGCGTCAACGGCATTAACCCCGACGGCGTGGTCCGCGGCTCCGGGATCTTCGCCGGTGGCTGGGGCGCGAAACGTGCCGCCGTCTACGGCGTGGATGAGGAGAAACTGGGCGAGTACTACGCCCAGCGCACCCTGCTCAAGCGCGAGGTCCTGCCCGAGCACGTCGCCAACGCCGCGGCCGTGCTCACCAGCAACGAACTCTCGCACACCACCGGCCTGCACATCCCCGTGGACGCCGGCGTCGCGGCAGCCTTCCTGCGGTGAGCACCGTGCCAACTGCCAGTGTCGACGGCGGCCTGTTCGCCGCCGTCGACATCGGCGCCTCCTCTGGCCGCGTCATCCTGGGACGGATCACCGGTGACGGCGGTGTGGCGCGGGCCACGCTCGACGTCGTCCACCGTTTCCCCAACGCCGTGGTGCAGTCCGACGGCGGCCTCCGCTGGGACTTCGACGCCCTCTTCGCCGAGGTGCTCACCGGCCTCGCTGCCGCCGGCAAGGCGGCCGCGGAGCGGGGGGAGACAGTCACCAGCATCGGCATCGACACGTGGGCGGTGGACTACGGGCTGGTCAACAAGGCCGGGAAACTCACCGCGCAGCCTTACAGCTACCGGGACGAACGCAGCCGCGCAGCCGTCGCCCGCGTGCACGGAAAACTGGACCCGGCACGGCTCTACGCCACCACCGGGCTGCAGTTCCTGCAGTTCAACACGCTCTACCAGCTCGCCACCGAACCGGACCTGGACGGGCTGCAGGCCCTGCTGATCCCGGACCTGATCGCGTTCCTGCTCACCGGACAGCGCCGCACCGAGGCCACCAACGCCTCCACCACGGGACTGTTCGACGCCGTCGCGGGGGAGCGGGCCAGCGAGCTGTTCGGACCCCTCGGCCTTCCCAAGGATCTGTTTCCGCCGCTGATCCAGCCGGGCGAAACGCTCGGAACCCTGCTGCCCGGCATCGCCGAGCGGACCGGGCTCCCCGCAGCAACCAAGGTGGTGGCCGTCGGCTCGCACGACACCGCCTCGGCCGTGGCAGCGGTCCCCGGGGAGAAGGAAAACTTCGCCTACATCTCGTCCGGCACCTGGTCCCTTGTCGGGCTGGAACTGCACCATCCCGTGCTCACCGAGGCCAGCCGCGCCGCGAACTTCACCAACGAGCGCGGCGTGGACGGCACCACCCGGTATCTGCGGAACGTCGGCGGCCTCTGGCTCCTCAGCGAATGCCAGCGCACCTGGGCCGAGGGTGGCTACCGGCCCGCAATCGGGGACCTCCTCGACGCAGCCGCGGCGCTCCCGGCCGGCGGGCCCCGGATCAACCCCGACGATCCCGCCTTCATCGCCCCGGACAGCATGCCGGACCGCATCCGCGCAGCAGCCCGCAACACCGGCGCCGTCCTTCCCGAGGCCCCGGCAGCGATCGTCCGCTGCATCCTGGACAGCCTCGCCGCCGGCTACGCGCGCACCATCGCTGACGCCGAGCGCCTCGCCGGTATCGCCGTCGAAGTGGTGCACATCGTCGGCGGCGGCTCGCAGAACAGGCTGCTCTGCCAGCTCACCGCCCAGGCCACCGGCAAACCCGTCATCGCAGGCCCGGTCGAGGCCACAGCCCTCGGCAACATCCTCGTCCAGGCCCGTGCGGCAGGTGCCGTCAACGGCGGACTCGATGCGCTGCGGGCCCTGGTGCGCGCGTCTCACAGGCTCGACAGGTTCGAGGCAGCGCTGGTCTGATAGGACGCAGCAACCGCCGCCCAGGAAGCCCGCCATCCCCGGAAGAACGGATAATCCATGCCGCTGTTCGATCTGCCCCTCGAGGAGCTCCGCCGGTACACATCCGCAGCCACCATGCCGCCGGATTTCCGGGACTTCTGGGACCGCACAATTGCGGAGGCGCGGGCCTTTCCACTGGACGCCGCCTTCGAACCGGTGGAAAACTACCTGGCCGTCGTGGACACCTTTGACGTCACGTTCGCCGGCTACGGCGGCGCCCCGGTGAAGGGCTGGCTGCATCTGCCGGTGACCAGGGAGCCCGGGACCCCACTGCCCGCCGTCGTGCAGTATGCCGGGTATTCCGGCGGCCGGGGCCTGGCCAACCAGGACACGCGGTGGGCGCAGGCGGGCTACGCGCATTTCATCATGGACACCCGTGGCCAGGGCTACGCCGGGGCGGTCGGCGAGACTGCGGACCCGCACCCGTCGGCGGGCGAGGTGGCGTACGCGGGCCTCATGACCCGGGGCGCGGCAAGCCGCGAGGACTACTACTACCGCCGCGTGTACGTCGATGCGTTCCGCGCCGTGGAGGCGGCGCAGTCTTACCCAGACGTGGACGCGTCCCGGATCGTCGTGGCAGGCATGAGCCAGGGCGGGGGCATCACCGTCGCAGTGGCCGGGCTCGTGGCGGGAAGGCTCGACGGCGTCATCGCCGCGCTGGCCGATGTCCCGTTCCTCCAGGACTTCCCGCGCGCCATCGACATCGCACCGCGCGGCCCCTATCCCGAGATCGCGGCCTTCCTCGGCCGGCACCGCGAGCGGTACGAGCCCACGCTGGCCGTGCTGAACTACTTCGACGGCGTCAACCTGGGCAAGTCCGCGACGGCCCCGGCGCTGTTCTCCGTGGCGCAGATGGACGACGTTTGCCCGCCGTCGACCGTCTTTGCCAGCTACAACGCGTACGGGACGGACGCCGGTGGGCCGGTGGCGAAGGACATTGCGGTGTACCGCTTCAACAACCATGAGGGCGGCCAGGAGCACCACTGGATCCGGCAGCTGCAGTACCTGCGCAAGCTGCTGGGCTGACGTAACCCGGGGCCACAAATGTCCGTTCGCGCGTCGGCCGATTTGCGGCCCGCGCCGGGCCGCGGCTATGGTGTGGCTATGACTAACCGTTGGTATGCGTATTTTTCGTTGGCTCTGGAGGGGCCCGCGTCTAACTGACACGCATCCAACTTTCCTTCAGAGCCAACAGGGCAGAGATCATTCTCTGCCCTTCGCCATATCTACGGCGGGTTCTGATCAGGGGCCCGCTCCCACCCGGAACAGGACCCCTAAAATGAGCGCAACAGCCACTGAACCCCAGCAGGCGCCCGCATTGCCGACGTCGAAACGCCAGTCCACGTCGAACCTGAGGGTCAGCGAGATCACCGCCCTGCCCACCCCTCAGGAAATGATCGCCGAACTGCCGCTGGACGCGAAGGCGGCGGACGTCGTCGAACGCGGCCGCGACGAAGTCCGCGCCATCATGGATGGCGTGGACGACCGCCTGCTGGTAATCGTGGGCCCGTGCTCCATCCACGACCCCAAGGCCGGCCTGGAATACGCCCGCCGGCTGGTGAGCCAGGCAGAGAAGCACCAGGAAGACCTGCTTATTGTCCTGCGCGCCTACTTCGAAAAGCCGCGCACTACGGTGGGCTGGAAGGGCCTGATCAACGATCCGCACCTGGACGGCAGCCACGACATCGCCGGGGGCCTGCGCGCTGCCCGCAGCTTCCTGCAGCAGGTCACCGCGCTGGGCCTGCCCACGGCCACCGAGTTCCTCGAACCCATCAGCCCGCAGTACATGGCCGACCTCATCTCCTGGGGCGCCATCGGCGCGCGGACCACGGAAAGTCAGATCCACCGTCAGCTCGCCTCCGGCCTCTCCATGCCCATCGGTTTCAAGAACGGAACCGACGGCGACCTCCAGGTGGCCGTCGACGCGTGCGGTGCTGCCGCCGCATCACAGGCTTTCCTGGGGATCGACGGCGACGGCAGGGCTGCGCTGGTGTCCACCGCCGGCAACCCCGACACGCACGTGATTCTCCGCGGCGGCCGCAAGGGCCCCAACTACTCCGCTGCCGACGTCGAGGGGGCCTCCGCCAGGCTCGCCGCCAAGAACCTCAACCCGCGGCTGATCGTTGACGCCAGCCACGCCAACAGCGGCAAGAGCCACCACCGCCAGGCGGAGGTGGCGCTCGAGATCGGCGCCCAGCTCGAGGGCGCGGGAACGGCCGCCGGGGCGATCGCCGGCGTCATGCTGGAGAGCTTCCTGGTGGGCGGCGCGCAGAACCTCGACGTGGCGGAACACGCCGCCGGACGCTCGGACCTGGTCTACGGTCAGAGCGTGACGGATGCCTGCATGGAGTGGGATGTGACCGCCTCCGTCCTCGAACAGCTGGCCGCATCCTCGCGGAAACGGCGGGCTTTCACAATGGCCACGTGAGCATCTAGAGTAACTAGAACACGGTTGTTCGATGGCTCAGCATCGGCGCACCGCAGATAGGCAGGCGTCGTTGCTGAGAGCAAAGGAATATGGGTATGTCCGCAGAGTCGAACTTCTCGAACGCCAAGTTCTTGACCGTGGCCGAGGTGGCTGAGGTAATGCGTGTCTCCAAAATGACCGTGTACCGCCTTGTCCATTCGGGGGAGATGCCCGCCGTCAGGTTCGGCCGCTCCTACCGTGTCCCGGAGACCGCCGTCGAACAGTACCTCAAGGGTGCTGTCGTGGACGGTCATACGGGCACCGCTTAACGGACCCGACTGACCGCACCGATCCCGAGGTTGCTGCAGCCGCCTTGGGGGCCGCTGCACGCCACGGGAGATGTGCTGGTCAGGGGAGGCTCCAGATAAGCGGTACCCTGTTAAGGAACGTTTTACGTCATTGTAAGAATCTGTCAGTTGTTCAGTCTGTTGCTCAGTCCACGGACCTTCTCCATCAGACAGGTACTGCATCTAGTTTGTAAGGAACTTTCGTGGGTTCAGTTATTAAGAAGCGTCGCAAGCGTATGGCCAAGAAGAAGCACCGCAAGTTGCTTCGTAAGACGCGCCACCAGCGCCGCAATAAGAAGTAGAGTTCGCTCTACGCGTCAATGCCCGCTCCCTTTCGAGGGTGCGGGCATTTTTGCATTAAGACGGCGTCAGGCGCGGGGGCCGCGGAAGCGGGTATAGCCCCGCCAGAGGCCGTAGACCGCTCCTCCTGCTGTGGCTGCCTTTAGGCCCAGGGTTGCGGCTCGGCGGCCTGAACGGAAGTCGTAGACCGGCCAGTTGTGTTTGCGGGCGTGCTTGCGCAGGCGGGCGTCCGGGTTGATCGCCACGGGGTGGCCCACCATCGTCAGCAGCGGGATGTCGTTGTAGGAGTCGCTGTAGGCCCAGCAGCGCTTCAGATCCAGTGCGTGGTTGTCCGCGATGCCCTGGACTGCCACCGCCTTGGCCGCGCCGTGCAGGATGTCCCCGACAAGTCTGCCGGTGTAAAACCCGTCCTTGGTCTCACCCACGGTCCCGAGGGCACCGGTGAGCCCCAGCCGCGTGGAAATCACCGTGGCCACCTCGATCGGCGTCGCGGTGACCAGCCAGACCTTCCGGCCGACGCGCAGGTGCTGCTCGGCCAGGGCCTTCGCGCCTGGCCAGATCCGGGAGGCGATCATCTCGTCGTAGACTTCTTCGCCCAGTGCCTTGATGTCCTCCTCTGTGATGCCGGCGGCGAGACGCAGCGCGGAATCCCGCACCGCGTGGACATCGTTGAGGTTCTCGCCCCGGAGCACGAACTTGAGCTGCTTCCACGCCATGCCCGCCGCCTGCCCGAGCGTGAAGGCGCCGCGCTGGTGCATTTTCCTGGCGACGTGGAAGAGGCTTGCGCCCCGCATGAGGGTGTTGTCGACGTCGAAGAAGGCTGCCTCGCCGTGTTGCTGCTTCGCAACCGGACGGTGGGCCACAGCGACGTACTTCTCCTCGGGCATGCCACTGAGTCTAGTCAATGCCGTACGCCACACCTGACGGCCGCCGCGTCGCCCGCCGCCGGGAACGGCGATACGGTTGAAGCATGGCAAACCCCGACGTCGTTCTCCTCACCAAAGCTGACTGCCACCTGTGCGCCGCGGCGCGCGACGCCGTTGGACGGGTGACTGCCGGGCTGGGGCTTTCGTGGTCGGAGCGGCAGCTGGACGCCGACGACGAGCTGCGAGACCGCTACGCCGAGGAGATCCCGGTGGTGCTGGTGGACGGGATCCAGCGGGACTTCTGGAAGATCGACGAGGCGCGCCTCGAGCGAGTCCTGCGCCGTGCCATGGCAGGGGATTAGCCGATTTCGAACAATGGCATCGGCTTTGTTGGCATAACTGATGGGGATCTAGAGTGGACTCACAACGCGACGCATCGGAGCAGACAGTGACTTCGCTCGATTCACCACCCCAGGCCGTGCCCGGTCCGACCGGCGCCGCCGGGAAGCAGATCCCGCCCGCGGCCGTGGCCCGGCTGACGATCTACCTGCGCGCACTGAACTCCCTGCTGGCCGAAGGCACCGAGCGCGTCTCCTCCGAATCACTGGCTGAGCTTTCCGGAGTCAGCTCGTCGACCCTCCGCAAGGATCTGTCGCACGTGGGCTCCTACGGCACGCGGGGCGTCGGCTACGAGGTTCAGTACCTGAGCCGCCACATCGCCGCCGCGCTCGGGCTGACGCACGACTGGAAAGTTGCGATTGTCGGCGCCGGTAACCTGGGCAAGGCACTGGCGCGCTACGGTGGCTTTGAGTCCAGGGGCTTTGACGTGGTTGCCATCTTCGACGCCGACCAGATGGTCGTGGGCAACGAGGTGGGCTGGCTGCGGGTCAGCGACGTTGCCGATCTGGAGACGGTCCTGGAGCGGACCGGCACCAACATGGTGGTGCTGGCGCTGCCGGCCGCTGTGGCGCAAAGCGTGTGCGACCGGGTGGTGAACGTCGGAGTGCGCAGCATCCTCAGCTTTGCTCCGGTGATGCTTCAGGTGCCGGACGGCGTGACGCTGCGGAAGGTGGACATGGCCACCGAGCTGCAGATTTTGGCCTACCACGCGCAACGGGCGCAGACCCCCGGCCAGTCGGAGTAGCTCCGGCCTCCCAGGAAATCCGCGCCCGTTGGCGTATCGGGACTCTTACTTTTCGTGTCCCCCGCTTCTTGCTCTCGTTGGCTAGCGGCGGCTTGCGTTGGCTAGTAGCTGGCGTTGGCTAGCGGCCGTACGGGCCGCCCGGCTGCGAGTAGGGGTTGGCGAACTGCTGCGGCTTCTGGAAGTACGGCGCCGATCCCGGCAGGTACAGCATCACGATCGCGGCGATTCCGAGCAGGCCCACCAGGGTGTTCAGGCCCGGCGGGAAGATGCTGAAGACGGAAAGCGCAGCAAATACTGTCCCCAGGATGCGGGCCCAGTTCTTGCCCTTCCGGACGTTGAAGGCCACCAGCGCGTACAGGCCGGCGCCGATCAGGGCAAAGACCACCATGGTTCCGATGATGAAGCCCTTGACGTCGTCGAACGCGATGTTCTGGCCGCTGCCGCGCAACTGCTGCTCAAAGGTGTTCCGCATGGCAGGGTCATCCAGGGTGGGGATCGCTACCAGGATGGTCAGGATGGACAAGATGCCCGCCGCGATGATCATCCAGAAGGAATAGTTCACGAGCTTCGGGACGCCGGCTCCGGTCGCGGCCTTGGCCTGTTCCGACGGGTACTGCCCGTAGGGGGACTGGCCGTAGGGCGACTGGCCATAGGGCGACTGGCTGGGCTGGGACTGGTTCTGTCCGTACTGCGGCTGTCCGTACTGTGCCTGGCCGTATTGCGGAGCGCCCTGCCCGGCCTGCCCGTACTGGGGCGGGTTTTGGCCGTACTGGGGTGCCTGCGGCGAACCCTGCCCGTACTGCGGCGCGTTCTGGCCGTATTGGGGGGTGTTCTGCCCGTACTGGGGCGCCTGCGGTGCGTTCTCGCCATACTGCGGGGCGTTCTGCCCGTACTGGGGTGCGTCCTGACCGTAGCGGGGCTGATCGTTGCCTGGCTGGGGACCGTTATCCGGCTCGTTGGAGCCGGGTTCATTAGGATGCGGGACTGGAGGATTGCTCATGAGCGGTCCTTTGCGTAGTGACGTCTGAATCGGCTACCGGTTCAGACGCCTGCCCTCCCCAGCATGGTTCACTTCCCACCGTACCCCTCGGCGGGGGCGCGGTGGATCATTCCGGAGAGGTATTCCAAAAGCGCGCCAACCTGCGGAAACGCTGCCCGGCTAGCAGTTCTCCGCCCGATGATCGGCGGCTCTGCTGGCTGCCCCAATCAGGCCCTACCCCGCCCCGCGGCGAACCAGTTTTGCGAGCTGGGCACCCACATCAGCGCCGTGGCCACCAGACTGACCACGAAGCCCAGCCAGTTCGCGTCCTGGCCCGGGCGGAAACTCGAGCTGGTGATGGCCAGCAGCAGCGAAACCCCGGCCGCTATGGTCAAGGCCAGCCGTGCCCACTCGTTGCGTTCCTTCAGCTTCATGGCCAGCACAATCTCCGCTGCCGCCAGGGCCAGGGCCACGAGGACAAGCAGGAGCACCAGGATGGCCACACCGGGGATGATCGCAAAGAGCACGAGCACACCGAAGATGCCGATCACGCCGCCCAGCAGCCCCAGCAGGCCGCCGATCACCCAGATCCAGTAGGACACCTTGAGTTCTGTGGGAAGACCCGTCACGTCGAAGAGGCCGGAGAAGCCGCCACGCGGCAGAACCTCGCTGAAGTTCCGTGGCCGGCCTGCCGGCATCTCGAAGGCGAACCGGCCCCTGCCGGCGGGCGGCTGCTGACCCGGAAATGGCTGTCCCGCCGTCGGCTGGGCCGGGAACGGCTCGGCCGGTTCCTGACCCGGGAACTGCTGTCCCGGCGTCGGACGGTCGTTGCCGGACCGCGGCACGGCGCCGGGATCACGGGGCTCCGGTTCATCGCTGGGGGTGCTCATGGCTTTCACTTTAAGCCCCGGATTTTGCCAATTCCAGAAGGCTGGAACGCCGAACGCCCCGTCTGCGGAAAGTCCGCGGACGGGGCGTTTCGTTGCCAGTAATCGTGGCTGCGGGACGTGCCCGGAAACTACGCTGCAGGTGCGATGAAGGCCAGTTCAAGGTTGATCGCAACCTTGTCGCTGACCAGCACGCCGCCGGCTTCCAGCACGGCGTTCCAGGTCAGGCCGAAGTCCTTGCGGCTGATGGTGGTCTCGGCTGAAACGCCGGCGCGGGTGTTGCCGAAGGGATCCACTGCAACGCCGTTGAACTCGGTCTCCAGGGAGATGCGTCGGGTGACACCCTTGATGGTCAGGTCGCCCTGGAGCTCGTAGCTGTCGCCGTTGGCCACCAGGCCGTTGGAGACGAAGGAGATCTCGGGGAACTTCTCGACGTCGAAGAAGTCTTCGCCGCGGACGTGGCCGTCGCGGTTGGCGTCGCCGGACTCGAAGCTGGCGGTTTGGATGGTGGCCTCGACTTTGGTGGCGGTCACGTCGTCGGCGAGGTCCAGAGTGGCGGCGGCATCCTTGAACTGGCCGCGGACTTTGCTGATGCCGGCGTGGCGGACGGTGAAGGCGATTTCGCTGTGGGAGTTGTCGAGGGTCCAGGTACCGCGGGCGAGTTCGGTGGAAAGTGCCATGGTGGTTCTCCTTGTTCAGTGGGTCGATCTGGTGACGGTTGAAACTTTCATTGAAATCTCAACTAACTGCTGCATCCAGTATAAACATGCATTTGCATCTTTTATTCCATCGGTCGGGAACTTTTCGAAAAAATTTTGAGTTCTACTTGATGTAGAAGATTTCGCCATTACCCCTGCCCTTTGAGAAACTGGTAGACATGCCCCAAGCCACTGTCCATTTGCTCCGCCACGGCGAGGTCCACAACCCCGAAGGTGTCCTGTACGGCAGGCTGCCTGAATTCCACCTCTCCGAACTTGGCCGGCAGATGGCGCAGACGCTCGCCGAGCACTTCCGCGAACGTGTATCCCAGGGCGCCAACATCGTGTACCTGGTGGCGTCGCCGCTCACCCGCGCCCAGGAAACAGCGCAACCCACCTCGGAAGCGCTTGGGCTGGACATCCACACCGACAGCCGGATCATCGAGGCGGAAAACTACTTCGAAGGGCTGAAGGTCACCAAGGCCGAGCTGCGCAAGCCCAAGCACTGGCCGCACCTGGTCAACCCCTTCCGGCCCTCCTGGGGCGAGCCCTACAAGCAGCAGGCGGCCCGCGTGACCGAGGCCGTCCAGGAGGCCCGCGCCAAGGCGGTCGAACTCGGTGGTGACGGTGCCGAGGCCATCCTGGTCTGCCACCAGTTACCTATCTGGGCCACCCGGCTCAGTGCCGAGGGCAAGCCGCTGTGGCACGATCCGCGGAAACGCGAATGCACCCTGACCTCCCTCACCTCCCTGGTTTTCGGCGACGACGGCGCCCTGCTGCGCGTGGAGTACAGTGAACCGGCCGCCGCCCTTCTTCCCGGTGCCTCGAGCACCCCCGGAGCCTAGTCATGACTGAAACACCCAAAAGTTCCCGCCGGAGCGTCCTCGCCGCCGGCGGCCTGGCCCTCGCCGCGATCACGCTGGGCCTATCCTCCTGCGCACAGGAGGATGCCTTGGCCAAGCAGGCCAAGGCCGGGGACAATAAGAACTACGTGGCCGGCGACGGCTCGGTGACCGAGTTTGCCGCAGCCGAGCGCAAGTCCGCCATCCAAATCAAGGGCACGCTGTTTGACGGCACCGCCGTGACGTCCAAGGACTTCCTGGGCAAGGTCACCGTCCTGAACTTCTGGTTCGCCGCCTGTGCACCCTGCCGGGTGGAGGCGCCGTCCCTGGAAGCACTCCACAAGGAGTTCAAGAGCAAGGGCGTGCAGTTCTTCGGTGTGAACCTGCGGGATGAGAAGCCCACGGCTGACGCCTTCGACAAGACCTTCGGCCTGACCTACCAGAGCTTCGACGACAAGGACGGCAGCGTGCTGCTGGCCGTTTCCGGCCTGGTGCCCCCGGGTGCCGTTCCCACGACGCTCGTGGTGGACAAGCAGGGCCGGGTGGCGTCACGCGTGCTGGGGGAGATCGAGAAGGGCACGCTCAAAGCTCTCATCCAGTCTGCCGTGGCAGAGTAACCTCCCGTGAACAGTCCCTTCGCCGAAGCTATCCTGAACGGTTCGCTGCTGCTCGCCATTCCCGTGGCGCTGCTGGCCGGACTCGTGTCCTTCCTTTCGCCGTGCGTGCTCCCGCTGGTGCCCGGATACCTGGGCTACGTCACGGGGCTCACCGGCGTGGACCTGCAGAAGCAGAAACGCGGCCGAATGCTGGCGGGCATCGGCCTCTTCGTGCTCGGCTTCTCCGTGATCTTCGTGCTGCTCGGCGGGGCGTTCGGGCAGCTGGGCTCGCTGATCTCCGGCGGGCAGAACGCGTGGATCACGCAGGTTCTGGGCGTCCTGGTGATCCTGATGGGCGTGGTGTTCATGGGCGGATTCTCCTGGTTCCAGCGCGACGCCAAGATCCACGCGAAGCCGCCGGCAGGCCTCTGGGGCGCGCCGCTGCTGGGCATCACGTTCGGCCTCGGCTGGGCACCCTGCATCGGCCCCACCTACTCCGCCGTCCAGCTCCTGAGCCTCTCCGGAGGCTCTTCCGCCGCGAAGGGTGCGCTCCTGGCCTTCGTCTATAGCCTTGGGCTGGGCATCCCGTTCCTGCTGATTGCCCTGGCGGTGCGCCGCGGCGCGGGCGTGATGTCCTTCTTCCGCAAGCACCGGCTGGCCATCCAGCGCACCGGCGGCGGAGTCCTGATTGCCCTGGGCATCCTGATGGCCACGGGTCTGTGGGGAACCTGGGTCACCGAGTTGCAGTACTGGTTCCAAACCGATGTGAAGTTGCCGATCTGATGAGCGAGCGTGTGAAGTCAACCGAGAAATCCCCGGCCGAGGACGTCCCGCAGCCCGGGCCTGCCCAGAAGGACGCGCCCAAGGACGCCGTGAAGGCTGCCAAGGCCGGGGCGTCCGTCCCGTCCCTGGGCATCGTGGGCATGCTCCGCTGGGCGTGGACCCAGCTGACCAGCATGCGCACTGCGCTGTTCCTGCTGTTGCTCCTGGCGGTGGCAGCGGTGCCCGGATCGCTGTTCCCGCAGCGGCCCGCCAACCCTTCGGTGGTCACGCAGTACATCAAGGACCACCCCGACTACGGCAAGCTGCTGGACTCGCTGCAGCTGTACGACGTCTACTCCTCGGCATGGTTCTCGGCCATCTACATTCTGCTGTTCATCTCGCTGATCGGCTGCGTGGTGCCCCGCGCAATCGCCCACTACCGGGCGATGCGTTCGCAGCCGCCGCGCACCCCGAAGCGGCTGTCCCGCCTGCCCGAGTACGGCACCCTGGTGGTGCCCGCGGAAGCCGGCATCCCGGCGTCGGACGCCATTGAGGACGCAGCGGAGCTGCTGAAGAAACGCGGGTACCGTGTTGAGGTTAGGCACGACGACGGCGCGCGGCCGTCTTTGGGGGCCGAGCGCGGCTTCCTGAAGGAAGTGGGCAACCTGGTCTTCCACACCTCGCTGATCGGCGTGCTGGTGTCCGTGGCCGTCGGCGGCCTGTTCGGCTACAGCGGCCAGCGGATCCTGGTGGAGGGCGACACGTTCGTGAACACCCTGGTGGGTTACGACCAGTTCAACCCCGGCACCAACTTCCAGAGCAGCCAGCTACAGCCGTACTCGATCCAGCTGGACAAGTTCCAGGCCACGTTCGACCGCGAGTCCCAGGGCAAGTACGGCCAGCCCATCGACTTCACGGCGGACGTCACCACCAAGGAAAACCCCGGGGCTCCGGCCAAGAAGGAAGTCCTCAAGGTCAACGACCCCGTCAACCTCGGCGGCACCAGCATCTACCTGACGGGAAACGGCTACGCGCCCGTCGTCACGGTCCGCGACGGGAAGGGCAACATCGCCATGCAGGGTCCTGTGGTGGCCAAGCTGCAGGGGCAGAACTACTACTCGTCCGTGGTGATCAAGGTGCCCGACGCTAAGCCCGACCAGTTGGGGTTCGTGGGCTTCTTCCTGCCCACGGCGCTGGTGACCGATAAGGGCATCTCCTTCAGTGGCGATCCTGATCTCATCAACCCGCAGCTGAGCCTGAACTCCTTCTACGGCGACCTTGGCCTGGACAAGGGCTCTCCGCAGAACGTCTTTGAGCTCGACGTGAAGAACCTCAAGGAACTCAACAGCCGGAACCTCAAAGCCGGCGGCATCACGCTCGCACCGGGCAACACGTACACGCTGCCCGAGGGCAAGGGTTCCATCACGTTCGACGGCGTGAAGAAGTACGTCGGCCTGGACATCCACCACAACCCCGGGCAGCTCTCCGCGCTCATCTTCGCGCTGCTTGCCGTGGCCGGACTCATCGTCTCGCTGTACGTGAACCGCCGCCGTGTCTGGGTCCGCACCGGCACCCACGAGGACGGCCGGACCATGGTTGAGTACGGCCTCCTGGCCCGCGGCGAAGACCACCGGCTGGCCGGCGAGGCCGCAACGCTGCGCAGCCTCCTGGCGCGCAAGTGGGACGTGGACGCCGACAACCCCGAAACAGCACCTTCCAATTCCTCACCAGCAGGCTCGCCTGAGCCGAAGAAGGACCAGTAATGTTTCCCATCAACGAGACCATGGGCCAGTACAGCGAGCTCTTCATGCTGCTTGCGGCTGGGACCTACACCGTGGCGTTCATCGCGTTCGCGTGGGACCTCGCAAAGAGCAGCAAGGCCCTGAAGGCGATTGACCTCAAGGCCGCAGCTACGGATAAGTCAGCCGACTCGGCTGCCGGGGCCAAGGTTCCGGTGGCGGCAGGCGCATCCGCCGGGGCATCCGCCAGCGCAGCCATGTCGCGGACCGCGGGCAGCGGCGGGGTCCGCCTGGCCGGACCGGCAGACCGTGCCGAGCGGCCGTCGTCGTACTCCTCCGGCGCGAACGGCGCAGCCGGGCAGACCGCCGACGACAGCATGCGCTACGGCGAACGCCGAGCCCCCGCACGCGTGGCAGTGGCACTGACCGGCCTGGGCGCCGCGATCCACGCTGCCGCCGTGCTGACACGCGCTGTCGGCGCCGGCCGTGTGCCGTGGGGCAACATGTACGAGTTCCTCACCACCGGGGCGTTCCTGGTGGCGGCCGTGTTCCTCGTGGTGCTGGTCCGCCGCGACCTGCGCTTCCTCGGCACGTTCGTGGTGGGCCTGGTGATCATCATGCTGGTGGCCGCCTCGGTGGCGTTCTGGACACCGGTTGGCCACCTGGTGCCGGCGCTGCAGAGCTACTGGCTGCTCATCCACGTCTCCATCGCGGTGCTGTCCTCGGCGCTGTTCACCCTGACGTTTGCCATGTCCGCGCTGCAGCTGGTCCAGTCGCACCGGCAGCGGACCATCGCCGCCGGCGGCGCCGACAAGCTGGGGTTCATGCGCCTCGTGCCGTCCGCGCTGAGCCTCGAGAACCTCTCCTACCGCATCAACGCGATCGCCTTCATCGGCTGGACCTTCACCCTCATGTTCGGCGCCATCTGGGCAGAGAAAGCGTGGGGCCGATTCTGGGGCTGGGACACCAAGGAAGTGTGGACCTTCGTGATCTGGGTGGTGTACGCCGGCTACCTGCACGCCCGCGCCACCCGCGGCTGGACGGGGACCCGCGCGGCCTGGCTGTCGATCGTGGGCTACCTCTGCGTGGTCTTCAACTTCACCATCGTGAACCAGTTCTTCAACGGCCTGCACTCGTACTCGGGGCTGTAGGGGTTCCGCGGCTGCTCGTCGATTTACCAAAAAAGGCCGCTCCGCTTGACAGCTGGGCGGCCTTTTTTGGCCAAACGGTGAAGGCGCGAACCGTCGTCGGGCTTTACGGGTGACGTGCGGTTGGCCGCCGGGAGCGACGGCGGACTAGCGGGCGGGCTTCCAACCTCGGTTTGTCAGCGCCGCGCGGATCCTGGTGACTGCGCTGGGCTCCATGCCTGGTGTGAGGGGGTCCAAGTCCAACTGCGTCAGGACCACTACGAGCCAGCCGAGGCCCCGTGCGTTTTCATCGCGGAAGATGTCGCTTCTTCGCTGCGCTGGAGTGGCGTGGTGGCCGCCGTCGTACTGGATGGCAAGCTTGAACTCTTCGTAGGACATATCCGGGTCCTGGACCCAGGCCCCGGTCTCATCGAACATGGGAACGTTGATGGCTGGCTCAGGCAGCCCCGCGCCGGTCAACAGAAGCCGCAGCTCGGTCTCTTTCGGTGAGTCGGTGCGCGCGCGGATGAGTGCCCTGGCCTTCATGGCCTTGCGATAACCGGCCCGTCCTTGCCTTGCCGCGAGGAAGGAGTCCATTGCCTCCGGCGTGGAAAGGGGACCCTTGCGGCGCAGAAGGAAGTCGCCGGCAATGACAAGGTCCTCCAGCGACAGGATGCCGGCCAGATCGAACCAGGTCCGTAGTGGCGAGGTGCAGGCAACGTAGCGGCCATCGAAGATCTCGTTCTCCGGGAGCGGAAGCCGGTGGCCGCTGACGTTCTTGCGCCGGACGGCCCTGGCGCCGTCCCGGCTGGTCAGATGGATCACGGCGTGATCCTCGAAACGCAAAGCCAGCGGGAAACCCCAGAGCGCAGCGGCGGAGAGATGGCTAACCACGGCTCCGGTCGCGAGTGCAAGCCCCCGTGCGCGAACAAGAAGTGTAATTTCCACGGCCGCCGGCGCGCGTACGCCATGGCAGGGGCTCGCCAAGTCGAGAGCGCGGGCACGCCTGCGGGTCAGGCCGGCAGCAGTGGCCTGGCGGATGGTGAACGGCTGTGCCTGCAGGGCGGGAGGAAGAGGGCGTGGACGCGGCATAGGAGCATTCTGCTGCCCCGGGTGGGCCTGCATTCCGTTGTCCACAATTTAGGCCCGCTGTGGAGGACCAGTGGGCGATGACGGCTTCGCCGTAAGCACCGTCCTGCTCCGCCGATTCGCCAAAAAAGGCCGCTCGGCTTGTTAGGTGGGCGGCCCTTTTGGGTAAATCGCCGACATGAGTGACGGGTGCTACTTGGCCTCGGGGTTGCCTTCGGCGTTGGCCTCGCCTGCGGCGCCTGGCTTACGTGGATCCGGCTCACCTGCGGCCGGGCTGCCCGCCGAAGTACTGCCGCTGCTGGTGCCCGGCGCTGCGCCCGTGCTGCCCGTGCGGTGAGAGCCGCCGTCGGCCTGCTTTTTCCGTGCCGCGTCGTCCCTGAGCTTGCGGAGCCGTTCCGCCTCGGCCTGGCGGCGGCGCTGTTCTAGGTTCCGCAGGAAGTCGGGGTCGTCGTCGGGAGCCGTGGGGTGGTGCTGGTAAACAGGCTGGACCACGGCGGATTCGCGCGGGCGGCCGATCAGGAACCACAGCGCAGCCCCAATGAGCGGCAGGAGGACAACCATGATGATCCAGGTCGCCTTGGAAAACCCGCGGGTGAGACGCCCATCAGTCCGGATAACGTCCACCAGTCCGTAGACGTAGATGGCGAGTATGGCGACTGCGATGGCAACACGAGGCATGCAATCAGTCTAGCCTCCGTGTGCCCCGGCGGAGATTACAGTATGCCCACAGTAATGCGCCAGTAAAAAGCCAAAGGGCGGTCCCGCATGACGCGCCGACGCCGCCGGGCGGCCGGCCCGGGCACCGCGGCGGGGCGCGGCGCGGGATGGCCCCGAGCGGTTCCGCATGACGCCCGCGCGGGGCCGCGCGCCAGGCGGCTGGCCGCGGAGCAGCCGGCCACCGAGCAGTGGAGCAACCGCCTTGACGGTGGCAGTTGAGGACCGGCAGGCTACGTTCAGGCAGGGCGGCTAAACTTGGATAGTGGCTTTTCTGAAATACTCCCTGATCCGGTTCGCGATCTTCCTGCCCCTGTTCGTGCTGTTCGTCTTCCTGCAGCTGGGGTGGTTTCTGGCCGTCGTCTGTGCGGGGCTGATTTCCTTCGCCATCAGCTACCTCTTCTTCCAGAAGCAGCGCGATGCCGCTACGGCGTCACTCCATGCCCGCTTCTCCGGCCGCGCCAAGCCCATCCGCACCGCCGGAGAGATCGATGATGCCCTGGCCGAGGATCACCTCGTTGACACGCACCCGGACATCACCATCCGCAACGACGTCAAGAACCGCGAGCCCCGAAACAAGGACGCCTAGGCTTACAGCCCGCTGCTCAGCACGAGTCCCAGCGAGAACAGCACGGCGTAGCCGAGGTTGATGAGTCCTGTCTGCTTCAGGACCGGAATGAGGCTCTTGCGCTTCCGTCCGTTGATCATGAGCCAGGCCGGCATCAGGCAGGCCGGAATCAGAAGCAGCACGATCAGCATCCACGGCCGCGTCGGCGCCAGGACCACCACGAGCAGGAGGGCCACGGCCAGCATCAGCACGTAGCTTTCGCGGGCGTGCTTGTCGCCCAGCCGCACGGCCAGGGTCTTCTTCCCGGCCTGGATATCCGACGGGATGTCCCGCACGTTGTTGGCCATCAGCAGCGCACAGGCAATGAGGCCCGTGCCGATCGCCCCGATCACCGCAGGCAGCCCGATCTGCCCGGCCTGTGTGTACGTGGTGCCGAGAGTGGCCACGAGCCCGAAGAAAACGAACACGAAGACGTCGCCCAGGCCCATGTAGCCGTACGGGTTCTTGCCGCCGGTGTAGCCCCACGCTGCCATCACGCAGCCCACGCCCACAAGCAGCAGCCACCATGTCTGGGTGACGATGACCAGCACCAGCCCCACGAGCATGGCCAGGCCGAAGGCCCCGAACGCGGCATACTTCACGTGTTCGGGCCGGGCGGCGCCGGAACCGACCAGCCGCAGCGGCCCCACGCGGTTCTCGTCCGTCCCGCGGATGCCGTCCGAGTAATCGTTGGCGTAGTTGACGCCGACCTGCAGCAGCAGCGCCACGAAGGCCGCCAGGACTGCGTTGAGCGGGCGGAAGGAACCCATCTCGTAGGCCGCTGCCGTGCCGATCAGGACAGGGGCGATTGCGGCCGGCAGGGTGCGGAGCCGGGCGCCTTGGATCCATTGTGCGGCTGTGGCCACGGTGAGTACCTCGTGTTGGGTCGGTGATACGTAGTAAAGCATTGGTGCGCGCTGGGCACGCGGAAGCCGCAGCGGCGCGGCAGGACTAGTCTATTTTCCCTGATGAAGCGCGTTGAGCCGTTCAATCATGGCGAGCCGGTCCGGTTTGCCATTGGGCAGCATGATCAGTTCGCTGGCCGGAAGGACGGTCTTGGGGGCAAGTAGCCCCAGAGTTCGGTGCCATTCCTCGGCCCACGCCGCCCCGTCCCTGGCAGCGCCATCAGGCCGGGCGCCATCAAACCCGGCACCGTCGCCGTCAAGCCGGGTGCCGCCAAGGCCGCCCCCGGACGCACTCCCGGCCAGCGCCACATAGGCCGCCACGGCCTGGCCCCATTTCGCGGACTCGACGCCGGCCACAAAAGCCGCCGTCACGCCGTCGGACTTTTCCAGCTCAGCCTGCACGTGCGCGGCCGAGACTTTGACGCCGCCGGTGATGATGACGTCGTCGGCGCGGCCCAGCACGGTCAGCCGGCCGTCGGCGTCCAGGGTGCCGAGGTCGTTGGTCCGGTACCAGCGGCCGCCGTCCTCCTCGACGAAGGTCTCGGCGGTCTGCCGCGGCGCGTCCAGGTAGCCGGCGGCGAGCGTGGCCCCGCCCAGGTGGATCCGGCCGTCCTCGGCGAGCCGCACGGCCACGCCCTCGAGCGGATAGCCGTCGTAGACGCAGCCGCCGCAGGTTTCCGCAGCGCCGTAGGTGGTGACTACCCGCAGGCCGGCGTCGCGCGCGGACTCGAGGAGTTCGGCAGAGGCCGGGGCGCCGCCCAGCAGGATGCCGTTGAAGCGGCGCAGCACGGCGAGCGTATCGGACGACGGTTCCACGAGGAGCCGCTGCAACTGCGCGGGCACCAGTGACGTGAAGCGGATCTTGTCCGTCAGCTCCAGCGCAGCGGCGGTGAAGGCGTCGGCGGTAAAACCCCCGGCCAGGTCCATCGCCCAGGGCCGGGTGCCGGCGAACAGCGAGCGGACCAGCACCTGCACGCCGGCAACGTACTGCAGCGGCAGAGCCAGGAGCCACTGCCCCTCGCCCTTGAGTGCGAAGGCGGTCGCCATCGACGACGCCGCCAGTGCGTCCACTGTCAGGACCGTCGCCTTGGGCGTTCCCGTGGACCCGGACGTGCGGACCACCGCGACGGCGTCCTCGAACCCGGGGGTCGGGACGGGCGTCACCACCGGATCGCCGTCAGGGCCGGCGGCGAGTTCGACGGCGGGACCCTCACCGTGGAGGGCGGCCGCCAGGGCCTTGAGGGCCGGCTCGATATTCACTGCGTGCGCCTGGGATGCGCGGGCCTGGGGAGCATGGGGGTGCCTTCCGACGAGTGCGGGCTTAGAAGTAGTACGGGAACTTGGACCAGTCCGGGTCGCGCTTTTGCAGGAAGGCTTCCTTGCCCTCCACGGCCTCGTCCGTCATATATGCCAGCCGGGTCGCTTCGCCGGCGAAGACCTGCTGGCCGGCCAGGCCGTCGTCGGCCAGGTTGAATGCGAACTTGAGCATGCGGATGGCCTGCGGGGACTGCCGCGCGATGTCCGCGGCGTACTCCAGGGCCACCTCCTCGAGGCGCTCGTGGTCCACTGCCTCATTCACGGCGCCCATCCGGACCATGTCCTCAGCGGAATATTCGCGGGCGAGGAAGAAGATCTCCCGGGCGGCTTTCTGGCCGATCTGCCGGGCCAGGAGCGCCGAGCCGTAGCCGGCGTCGAAACTGCCCACGGTAGCGTCGGTCTGCTTGAACTTTCCGAACTGGCGCGAGGCGATGGTCAGGTCGGAGACCACGTGCAGGGAATGCCCGCCGCCGGCTGCCCAGCCGTTGACGACGGCGATGACCACCTTGGGCATGGTCCGCATGAGCCGCTGGACTTCCAGGATGTGGAGCCGGCCGGCACGGGCGGGGTCGATGGTTTCCTGGGTCTCGCCGTCGGCATAGCGGTAGCCGTCCCTGCCCCGGATCCGCTGGTCGCCGCCGGAGCAGAACGAGTGTCCGCCGTCCTTGGGGGAGGGGCCGTTGCCGGTGAGCAGCACCGTGGCCACGTCCGGCGTCATCCGCGCGTGGTCCATGGCGCGGTAGAGCTCGTCGACGGTTCCAGGGCGGAAGGCGTTGCGGACCTCCGGCCGGTTAAACGCGATGCGCACGGTGGGCAGGTCCCTGGCCACGGAGCCGTTCTCGGACCGCTCCACCTGCCGGTGGTAGGTCAGGTCCTGGAAGTCGTCGAAGCCGGACACGGTACGCCAGCGGGACGGGTCAAAGACGTCGGATACCTTGGCGGGGAATTCGTTGCTCACCGTCCAAGTCTAGTAATCGGCTCAGCTGATGCAGAACTCGTTGCCCTCGGGGTCGGCCATGGTGTGCCATTCGTGGGGACCCTGGCTGGCCGTCCAGAGGAAGGTAGCACCGCGGGCCTCCAGTTCAGCGCGGACGTCATCCTTGTCCCGGCCGTCGAGGCGCACGTCCCAGTGCACCCGGTTCTTGATGGTCTTCTGCTCCGGCACGGTCTGGAACAGCAGGCGCCGGCCCGGTGCCTTGGCGTCCAGTTCCTCGGTGGGCCGGATCGCCGCGCCGTCCTTCCACACGAGCTTGCCGTTGTGCGTCATGGTCTGGTCGTCCGTCGCGAAGCCCTGGCTGACCATGGACCGGATGAAGCCCTCGTCCTGCGGCTCCACCGACCAGTCCAGGGTTTCGGCCCACCAGTCGGCAAGGTCGTGCGGGTACTTGCAGTCGATGGCTATCTGAATGTTGAGTCCCATGGCACAAAGCTACGACGGCGGGTGCGAGGTTTTCTAGCCGTGGGCCCGCTGCAGCTGGTCCAGGAGCTCCGGCGGGATGGTGTAGAGGAAGATCGCGGCCAGCAGGTTCTTCGTTGCATGCACGAAGTAGGAAAACATCAGGTTCCGCCCCGTCCACACGTACACGAACACCAGTGTGCCGCCCATGGCCAGGTACGGCATGAGCGCCGGGAGGGTGAGCGCTTCCTGGCCAACGATGTGCAGTGCGGCGAAGAAAACCACGGACAGGCCGCAGCAGATCCAGATGTTGACCCGCCGGCTCAGCTTGCCTATCAAAAGGTGCCGGAACACGTACTCCTCGACGAACGGGCCAACGACGACGATCAGTGGCACCATGAGCCACGCCGGCACCTGCCGCACGAGCGCCTGCAGCCCGGCCTGGTTGGCCGATGTTCCGGTGGTGCCGCCTACGGCAACCAGGATGGCCGTGATAATCATCATTGCGACGACGGCCAGCGGCACCATCGCGAGCGTGAACCAGGGCCGCGTGGCAAGCACCTTGAGGTCCCGGGACACCACCCCGCGGGCGGCGAACAGTGCCAGGGCGCCGACGCAGCCGTAGAAGACGAGGTTCACGCCGTAGGAGGCGGCAGCGGGAGTCGGGGCCAGTTGGCGGAGCAGCGGCAGGATCAGTTCCCCGGCCAGTGCGAAGAAGGCGGCGACGGCTACGTAAAGCCCGACGGCGGTGAGGTCCAGCGGCGAAAACCGGTAAAGATCCGGCCGCGGGGCGGGGAGCATGCGTCTGGTATTCACCATGCTTCCAGCGTAGTGCGCCAACCCCCCGCGCGAACGGACAGTTGTGGCCACGTTTGCGCGGGCAGTCGGGGCCTTAACTGCCCGTTCGCGCTTGCAGCGTAGTGCGCCAGCGCCCGGCCGCACCTTGACGGGGCCGCCCAACGGCGGGCAGGCTTGACCCATGAAGTCCTAACTCCCGACGCCGGCGTGGTCCGGCGTCGATCATGTTCCGGCCTGTATCCCGTCACCCGGATCCGTCGACCTGGGTTCCGCGGACCCGCAAGCTGCCGCCAAGGCGTCCGCGTTGACAAGGCCAAAGACAAAGCACCGTCGAGCATCTCACTGAGCTCCGGGGCCGCCCCTGAACTGCGAGGACTTCCTATGACTGACCCAAATTTCCGCACCGACCAGCTGCACCTCTCCGGGGTCACACACGGCTATGGGGACCGCGAGCTTTTCGCCGGCGTCGAACTCGCGATCTCCGCCGGGGAACATGCCGCCGTCGTGGGGGAGAACGGGGCCGGTAAGTCCACCCTGCTGCGGATCCTCGCCGGAATCGAGGCGCCTGCAGAAGGCAGGGCCCAGCGGCACGGCCGGGTGGGGTACCTGGCGCAGACATCCGGGCTGCCAGCCCGGCTGACAGTGGCTGACGCGATAGACGAGGCGCTGCTGGCATTGCGGGAGATGGAAGCTGAGCTGGAACGGCTGGAAGACGGTCTGGCTGCAGCCGCACCGGGCGAGCTCGAGGCGTACGGGAACCTGCAGACCCAGTACCAGTTGCGCGAGGGCTACGCTGCGGAATCCCGTGTGGAGGCGGCGCTGGACCGGCTGGGCCTGGGCGGCGTGGACCGTGGCCGGACGCTCGGCTCGCTGTCCGGAGGCGAACAGGAGCGCGTGGCGCTGGCCTGCCTGCTGGCCGACCCCGCGGACATCCTGCTCCTGGACGAGCCCACCAACCATCTGGACGCCAGCGGCACTGCCTGGCTCGAAGCCCGTCTGGCTGCCCACCGGGGCGCGGTCGTCGTGGTCTCGCACGACCGCGTGCTGCTGCGGAAGATCGCCGCCGCCGTGATCGAGGTCGACGCCGAGCGCCGCACCGTGAACCGCTACGGCAACGGCTACGAGGGCTACCTGAAGGAGAAACGGGCCGAACGCCAGCGCTGGGTGCAGCAGTACCACGGCTGGCTTGACGCCATGGAGGCCGAACGGCGGCAGGCTACCACGGTGGCCGGCCGGATGGGCTATGCCCGCCGGCGGGACAACGACAAGGCAGCCTTCGACTTCAAGACCGGAACCTGGCAGCGAGCCGCTGCCAGCAAGATCCGCAATGCGCAGGAACGGCTGCGCCGCCTGGAGGACAACCCCGTGGAGCGCCCGCCGGAACGCCTGAAGCTCGACGCCGGGTTCGACGGCGGGTTCGACGGCGGGTTCGATGCCGGGCTGGAGGCAGGGCTGAACGCCCCCGCCGGTTCCGACGGCGGATTGGGCTCAGCCGGCGAGGCCCAGGAAGCGGCCGGCCGGGTCCTGCACGCCTGCAACACCCAGGTGCCTGGCCGGCTGGATGTCCCCGAGTTCCGCGTGGACCGGGGGCAGAAGATCCTCATCACGGGTCCCAACGGTGCCGGGAAGTCCACGCTGCTCTCTGTTCTGGCGGGAACGCTCGAACCGGTCGCGGGCCGGGTGGAGCGCCACGGCCGGATCGGCTACCTGCAGCAGGAGCTGGAGCCGCCCGCATATCCCGCCCTGCGCCTGCTGCCGGCTTTCGCCGCCGGGCTGGGCGGGAACATCGACCACCACGCCGAAGCGCTGCTGCGCCTGGGCCTCTTCCGCACCAGCGAATTCCATGTTCCGGTGGGCGCGCTGTCCGCAGGCCAGCAGCGCAGGCTGGCACTCGCCCGGCTGCTGCTGGGCCACAACGAGGTCATGCTCCTCGACGAGCCCACCAACCACCTGGCCCCCGTGCTGGTGGAGGAACTGGAATCCGCGCTCGCAGACTTTGGCGGAACGGTGGTGATGGTCAGCCACGACCGGGCCCTGGGTGAGTGGTTCGACGGCTGCGCGGACCGGTCCCGTGGCCGGGCCGGCAAAGGCACACCCGGCGCGTGGCTCAGATACGCGATGGCGGACGGCGCGCTGGAGAAGGTGGCGCTGCCCGCCTGAGCGGGCAAACAGGGCCGTCCCCTACGCTGCGCAAGGCAAAGAGAGAACCCAGGCCCGGCGGATGCCGGGCCTGGGTTCTTCGAACCGCCTGGGGTTCGGCGCCGCTAGCGGAACGCAGGGGACCGGGAAGCTACCGGAACAGGGCGCTGTACGTTCCCATGATGATCCGGTCACCGGGCGTGGACTTCCTGATGTAATCCACCACTGCCCAGTCGTCCAGCGAGATGCAGCCCGCCGTCGGGACCTTGTTCATGTGCAGGAAGATGGCGAAGCCGGCGTCCTGCACAATGTTGGGACGGTTGTAGTTGATCACCACGCCCTGGCGGTAGTCGTGCTGGGCGCGGGTGGCGAAGTACCACATGTTCTCGTCCCACCCCACCCACGACGAGGACTCGAAGTACTTGTTGTACGTCGCGGTCCACGGGTTGCCGCCCCAGCGGGAGCCGGGGTTCAGCGTGCGGTAGGGGAGCTTCGTCCCCGGGTTGCCTAAGCCGAAGGCCTCGGTCACCGAGTACGAGCCCGTGGGCGAGTACAGGTTGCGGGTGGGGCCGGACGGGACGCCGGGTGCCTTGAAGCCGGAGGCGCCCACGTAGCCGTCTGTCCTCCAGTCCTGGACGTACGTTCCGGCCATCCGGACGCAGTAGACGTTCGTGGCATACGACTGGCCGTAGCCCTGCGTGAACGTGAGCAGCACCCGGTTGGCGCCATACGTGGAGTACCGGGACCGTCCGTTGTTCAGCTTCTGGCAGTCAGTGATGCCGTAGGTCCGGGTGCCGGCTGCCTTGGTGTAGCCGATGAAGCCGCGCTGGAATGACTGGATGCACTGGTCCCCGGCGCATTTTTCGTTCGACGTCGGATAGCCCAGCCAGCCGCCGGCGCCGCCGTTGCCGGCGTACCGCTGGGCGATGCCGGCCCGGACGGTCCAGGCGGGGGTCAGCGGAGACCAGTAGATGGTGCCGCCCTGGAACCGCTGGATGCAGCCGCCGGCGGCCTGCCCGCAGGCCTCGTTGGCCAGTGGATAGCCCAGGGAGCTCCGGTTTTCGCCGGTCAGGATGTAGCGGGTGCCGATGCCGCCGCGGGTGATCCAGGCGCCCGTGGCGTGCGACCAGTAGATGCTGCCGCCCTGGAACCGCTGGAGGCAGCCGCCGGCCACCTGCCCGCAGGCCTCGGTGGTGGTGGGGTATCCCAGGACGCCGTTCTGCGTACCGGCGGCAGCCCAGCGGGTGCCGATGCCGCCACGGATCACCTGGCCGCCGGTCTGCGGTGACCAGTAGATGGTGCCGCCGTCGAAGACCTGCGAACAGCCCCCGTTTTTCAGGCCGCAGGTCTCTCCGGCTGACGGCAGTCCCAGCACGGTCTCGGCCCCAGCGGCTGCCCAGCGGCTGCCGATGCCCGTCCCGGTGGAGAAGCTGAGGAACCGGGAGCCCGTCCAGATGATCACCTTGCCGGTGGAGAATTTCTGCAGGGACCGTGCCCCCAGAACGATTTCGTCGCCGATGGCGTAGCCGAAGGCCGCCAGCCCGCCGCCCGCCGTCCATTGCGGACCGGTGCGTCCGGAGGCCCGCAGGACCGGGTGGGCACCCGACCTGGACGTCCAATAGATCGAGCCGCCGGCGTAGGTCTGGACGCAAAGCCCGGCCGAGCACTGCTCGTTCGACGTCGGGTCGCCCAGCACGCCGCCCGCTCCGCCAAGGCTCCGCCACTTGGCGCCGATGCCGCCGCCGGTGACATATTCGGGGGCGGGCGCCGGCTCCGTGACGGGCGGGTCAGGTAGGGCCGCGTCCGACGACGGCTCCGGGGCCGGGGGGTCCGTCACCGGATCGGTGGCCGGGTCAGTAGCGGGATCAATTGCGGGGTCGGTCGCCGGGTCCGTGGCCGGGTCGGCCGCCGGGTCCGTGGCCGGATCAGTGGTGCCCGACGCGCCCGTTGCCGCGGCGGAAGTCCCGGTCGCCGGCGGCGGAGCTTCGGAACTGACAGCGAGGGCGGGAGAGGACGCAAAGGGTCCGGCCGCCAGGCTCAGGAGCAGGGCAGCCGCAAGTATTGGTTTTTTCACGAAGCATCCTCCACCGACACAACCGGTTCGCACGTGCCGGCCTGGCCCGTGGTTTTGGCGAAGTTCTCTGCAGACACCTCAGCCGATTTCCCTGCCTGGACGGTTTCCGTGATCAGGGTGTGGCCCTGGACCGCCGCGCCGACTGTGACCGCGATGGCCACGGTGTACGTCTTCGCCTTGCCCGAGGAATTGACCAGGGTTCCCTTGAACGTCCACTGGCCGTCCGCACCGGCCGTGCAGGTGTGCTCCTGCAGGGCGTCGATCGCGTTCAGCGACGTGGACACGTCGGTGGGCAGGGAAGGGGCCGTAGTGGGTGGTGAGGAATCCGACGGCGGCTGGGACACCGCCGTCGTACTGGTGGGTGTTGGTGAAGCGCTGGGGCTGGATCCGGCAGGGTCTGAGCCCCCGCCGGAACACCCCGAGACTGCCAGCAGCAAGGCCGCCGGCAGCAGTAGAGCTCTGTTTCTCATAGTCCCCCCTGAAGAATGGCGCGAGTGCCGACGTCCGCATGAGACGGTGCGGATGCCACGGCCGGGAACGAATCCCCGGTCATGGTGCTCAGAGTAGCCGCATTTGGGCCGCCAACGGGAGGCTTTTGTCCATTCGAATTACTGTTTCGCCGACGGCGGTGAGGACGGGATCTGAACAGTGCCAAACCAGGGAAGAACGAGGGGAATGTTGCCCGCGTCACGGAGCCGTTCGGAAATCTTGTACGATGGATGGGCCGTGCGAACCTTCGATGCTCCACGAGTTTTTGTACATATACGGTCCTCAAGAGGGGCCTGAAGTCGAATTATCTGTACAAAAACTCCAGGTTCCGGAACCGGCAATGCCCTACCCAAGGCAACCCCCGACCTACAAGGAACAGTTGTGCCTCAAAGTACCCCCACAGAACTTATGAGCCCGACGGCTCCATCCGCCGCCGTCGACTCGACCCTCAGCGCCGAGGGCTACAAGAAGACCCTGAGCCGGCGCCACGTCACCATGATCGCGATGGGCGGCGCCATCGGCGTGGGCCTCTTCATGGGCGCGGGCGGCCGCCTGGCTTCCACCGGCCCGGCGCTGATTTTCTCCTACGCCATCGCGGGCGTCATCGCCTACCTGCTGATGCGGGCCCTTGGCGAGCTCATCATGTACCGCCAGACCTCCGGCTCCTTCGTCAGCTACGCCGGCGAACTGTTCGGCAAGAAGGGCGCGTACCTGTCCGGTTGGATGTACTTCATCAACTGGGCCATGACCGGCATCGCGGAACTCATTGCGATCGGCCTCTACTTCCAGTTCTTCTTCCCCAACGTCCCCGTGGAGCTCTCCGCCATCGCCGCGCTGGTGCTGCTGGTGGCCGTGAACCTGCTCAGCGTCAAGGCGTTCGGCGAATTCGAGTTCTGGGCGTCCTGCCTCAAGGTGGCCGCCATCGTGATCTTCCTGGCCGTGGGCACCTTCATGGTGGTCACCAACGCCAAGGTGGGTGCCGGCCATGCGTCTGCAGCCAACCTCTTCGGCGGCGACGGCGGCATGTTCCCCAAGGGTGCACTGGTGATGATCCTGGTGCTCAACGCCGTCATCTTCGCCTACAACGCCATCGAACTCGTCGGCATCACCGCCGGCGAGATGCAAAACCCGGAACGCGAAGTGCCCAAAGCGATCCGCGCCGTCGTGCTCCGCATCGTCGTGTTCTACGTCGGCTCCGTCACCCTGCTGGCCATGCTGCTGCCCTCGGACCAGTACAAGGCCGGCACCTCGCCTTTCGTCACGGTCTTCGGTCAGATGGGGCTGCCGTGGATGGGCGACGTCATGAACATGATCGTCATCACCGCCGCGCTCTCCTCCTGTAACTCAGGCCTGTACTCGATCGGCCGGATCTTCCGCACCATGGCCAACAACGGCCATGCCCCGCAATGGCTGACCAAGATGTCCAGCCGCCACGTGCCGTACGCCGCCATCCTGGCCATCGCCACGGTGTACCTCGTGGGCATCCTGCTGAACATCTGGCTGGGCGGCTCGCACGCCTTCGACCTCGCGCTGAACTCCGCCTCGATCGGCGTGATCTTCACCTGGGGAGCGATTTTCGCCAGCCAGATCGCGCTGCGCAAGAAGAAGGGCAACGTCTCCAGCCTGCCCATGCCGGGATCGCCCTGGACCAGCTGGGCCGGACTCGTGGCGCTGCTGGCCATCACGGTGCTGATCGGCTTCGACACCATGACGGACAAGGCCACGGGCGAGGTCTTCCCGCTGGGCCTCTGGACGCTGGCCACCATTCCGTTCTTCGCCCTGGTCCTGTGGCTGGGCTGGCGGAAGGTCAGGAACAACGAGCCGAAGAGCGAACTCTTCAACTAGTTTCCTGTTGTGATTACGACGGCGGGCGCTCCCTTTCCGGAGGCGTCCGCCGTCGCCGTCCGCTCGCGCTGAGGGGCTAGTCCTTGAGGTGCCGGGCGAAGTGTTCCTCGATCCGGTGCCATGCTTCCGGGGCAGAGGCCGGGTCCGGGCCGATCCCCATCACCCGCGTCAGCGGGCGCAGCACCCGCGGGCCTTCCTCCTGGTCGTTCAGGAAGGAGTGCCCCGCCGTCGGGAACTCCTTGACGTCGTGTTCGACGCCCACGGCATCCAGCGCGGCATCCAGCCGGGCCGCCGCGCCGCGCAGGGTTCGGTCCTTCGCACCGTAGTTCGCCACGAGCGGGCAGGCGCCCCGGAGCGCAGGTTCCAGGTCGCGGGGGAGGCGGCCATAGTTCACGGATGCGGCGTCGAAGCCGTCGTTGGCCGCGAGGAGGGCGAACCCGCCGCCCATGCAGAAGCCGATCACGCCCGTCCGGCCGGTGGAAAGCGGTGATGCCTGAAGCCAGGAGCGCGCTGCAGCGATGTCGGCAAAGACCCGGCCTTCGCCGGTGAACATGGATTTCATGGTGCCCACCAGACAGCGCCGCGGGCCGCCGTCGCTGAAGAGGTCCACGGCGAGCGTGAGGTAGCCCGCCGCCGCGAGCCGGTCGGCGTGACGGCGGATCTGGTCGTTGAGGCCGAACGCCTCATGGATCATCACGACGGCGGGAAAGAGGCCCGGTCCGGCGGGTGTGGCGAGGTAACCGCGAAGGTTCTCGGAGCCGCCGGCGGCGGCGCCTGCCCCGCCCAGGTCTACGTGCGTCATGCGCCCAGTCTTGCACGGGCGGCAGTCCAGCGCGGGCTGGCCTTGTGGGGTGTCCGGCCGACTGGCCGGGGCCGGGGCGGCGTGCCTAGACGGGCAAGCAAAAACGGCGGCGCCAGGCTCCCCCCAAGGGAGTCCGGCGTCGCCGTTTTCGGGGATGGTTTACTAATCCCGCTTGAGTTCGTCCTTGACGTCTTCGCCGACCTTCTTGGCGTCGGCCACCACCTGGTCCTTCTGGCCCTCTGCCTTCAGGCGGTCATTGTCTGTCGCGTTGCCCGCCGCTTCCTTCGCCTTACCGCCGAAGTCCTCTGCAGCGTTCTGGATCTTGTCTCCGATACCCATGATGGGAACCACCTTTCGGTTGCCGGTTGATCTGACAAAGTCATTTCAGCCTAACACAAAGCATGCTTACTATTTTAGGCCGAGCTGGCGATTCCGTGTAGCGGCCCCGGGCCGCGGGCTGTGATCCCGGGTGCAGGCGCGGGGTAGAAGGCGTCAGATCCCGGGGGTTACAGGCACGGGGTGTGGCCGCGCTGCGGGTCCGGATTGTCGGCCACCGACGCTAGGCTCGAAGGCATGGATCACAGCATCAGCCTGAGTCAGCACGTGAACGCCAGTCCGGAGAAAGTCTGGGCGGTGATCTCCGATGTTCCGGGATCGGCCGCCACGCTTTCCGGGGTCGAATCCATTCAGATGGTCAGTGAGGGTCCGTACGGCGAGGGCACCCGCTGGAAGGAGACGCGGTCCATGATGGGCCGGCGAGAAACCGTGGAAATGTGGGTGTCCCAAGCGGATCCGCCGCGCAGCACAACAGTGAAGGCGCTGCAGGGCGGGGCCGAGTACACGTCCCGCTTCACGCTGCAGGAGCGGGGCGGCGGGACCGACCTGACCATGACCTTCGGTGCGGAAGTCCTCCGGCCAACTGTAGTCAGCCGAATCATGCTTGCCCTGTTCGGGCGGCTGGGCATGAGTGTGACCCGGAAGGCCTTGGCGAAGGATCTCGCCGAGATCGCGGCGAAGGCGGAGCAGCTGTAATGGCGGGCAGGTCTGCGGGCAAACCCCGCCAGGGTGCGGCGCCGAAGATCACGCCCCCGAGGCTGGCGCCGGTCCGGCTGGAAGAACTGCGGGACGACGACGCGCCGGACTTCAGCCGCGCCGCCCGGTATGACGGCGTGCGGTACAGCCGCGTGACCGCCGACGGGCTGGAGCTGAGCGGGATCACGTTCGCCGAATGTGAATTCGCGGGAGTCTCCTTCAACGAGGCCCAGCTGCGGGGTGCCACCTTCCGGGACTGCGTCATCGGGGAGGCCTTCGCCCCTGTGCTGAACGCCGCCCGGTCCACGATGCACGACGTCGTCTTCAGCAATCCGAGGTGGGGCTCGGCCGAGCTGTACGAGAGCGGCTGGCAGTCGGTGCGGATCGACGGCGGCAAGCTGGACTACCTGAACCTGCGGGGCTCGAGGCTGGCGGACGTGCTGATCAGCGACTGCATCATCAGTGAACTGGACCTGGGCTCCGCCACCGCCGCCCGCGTGGCGCTGAAAAACTGCACCATCGGCAGCCTGGACCTTGCCGGTGCCAAGCTGAAGGACTTCGACCTGCGCGGCACGGACTTCCGGAGCATCAGCGGCCTGGGGAGCCTGGCCGGCGTCGTGATTGACGAGTACCAGCTGGGTCTCCTGGCGCCGCTGCTTGCCGCCCACCTCGGCGTCGTCGTCGCCTGACGCGCCCCGCCTGCGGGGGCTGGAGAGTTTTTGTCCAATTGTCACGACTTCGGGGCACTTTAAGTCGCGACAAGTGGACAAAAACTCCAGTCCCGTTGACCGGTTGCCCGCACCGTGTAATCTTTATAGAACGAACGGTCGGTAATTTATTCGCTTCCGGCCCAGCTTCTGCGAAAAGGATGTTCTCATGGTCGAGGCTTTTCTGGTTGGCGGTGCCCGCACGCCGGTAGGACGTTACGGCGGAGCGCTCTCGGCGGTCCGGCCCGATGACCTGGCGGCGCTGGTGGTCCGGGAGGCGGTGGCCCGGGCGGGCGTGGACACGGACGCGATCGACGAGGTCATCCTCGGCAACGCCAACGGCGCCGGCGAGGAGAACCGGAACGTGGCCCGCATGGCCACCATCCTCGCCGGCCTTCCGCTGCACATCCCGGGCATCACCGTAAACCGGCTCTGCGCCTCCGGCCTGAGCGCCATCATCATGGCCAGCCAGATGATCAAGTCCGGGGCTGCGGACATCGTGGTGGCCGGCGGCGTGGAGTCGATGAGCCGCGCGCCCTGGGTCCAGGAGAAGCCGCAAACGGCCTTCGCCAGGCCAGGCGACATCTTCGACACCTCCATCGGCTGGCGGTTCGTGAACCCCCTGTTCGCCAAGGGCGAGCTGTCGCGTGACGGCAAGATGACGTACTCCATGCCGGAAACCGCCGAGGAAGTGGGCCGCGTGGACGGCATTTCACGCGAGGACGCCGACGCCTTCGCCGTCCGCTCCCACGAAAGGGCCCTCGCGGCCATCGAGGCGGGCCGCTTCAAGGACGAGATCGTCCCGGTGACGGTCAAGACCCGCAAGTCCGAGACGGTGGTGGACAGGGACGAGGGCCCGCGCGCTGGCACCTCCATGGACGTTCTGTCCGGTCTGCGCCCCGTGGTGCCGGGCGGCTCGGTGGTCACGGCCGGCAACTCGTCATCCCTCAACGACGGCGCGTCCGCCATCATCGTTGCCTCCGAGGCCGCAATCCAGCGGCTGGGCCTCACGCCGCGTGCCCGCATCATTGACGGCGCGTCCGCCGGCTGCGAGCCGGAGATCATGGGCATCGGCCCCGTTCCGGCAACCCAGAAGGTGCTCAAGCGGAGCGGGCTCAGCGTCGGTGACCTTGGCGCCGTCGAACTTAATGAAGCGTTTGCCACCCAGTCCCTCGCCAGCGTGCGTCGCCTTGGGCTGGACCCGGACATCGTGAACAACGACGGCGGTGCGATCGCTTTGGGGCACCCGCTGGGTTCCAGCGGCTCCCGGATCGCCATTACCCTGCTGGGCCGGATGGAGCGCGAAGACGCGCGGATCGGCCTGGCCACCATGTGCATCGGCGTGGGCCAGGGCACGGCCATGCTGCTGGAGCGCGTGTAGTGGCGGGCCAGGACGGCGCGAACGAGGACGGCGCGAACGGACACTTGAGCAGCCGGGAGTTCAGCACCCTCCTGGTCGAAGAGCGTGGGGACCGGGTGGTGGTGCTCCTCAACCGCCCGGACGTCCGGAACGCGATCGACCAGCAGATGGTGGACGAGCTCCATGCGGTCTGCGCCGAACTGGAGAAGAACCCCAAGGTCCTCATCATCGCCGGCACCGAGGGCGTTTTTGCCTCCGGCGCGGACATCGCCCAGCTCCGGGAACGGCGCCGCGACGACGCGCTGCAGGGCATCAACTCCACCATCTTTGTGCGGATCGCCAAGCTGCCCATGCCGGTGATCGCCGCGCTGGACGGCTACTGCCTGGGCGGCGGCGCCGAGCTGGCGTACGCTGCCGACTTCCGGATCGGCACCCCGGCGGTGCGGATCGGCAACCCGGAAACGGGGCTGGGCATCCTGGCTGCTGCCGGCGCCAGTTGGCGGCTGAAAGAGCTGGTGGGGGAGCCGGTGGCCAAGGAAATCCTGCTGGCCGGCCGGGTGTTGAAGGCCGAGGAGGCACTCGCCGTCAACCTGGTCACCGAACTCCACGAGCCTGCCGAGCTCATGGACGCCGCCCACCGGCTGGCCGACCGCATCGCCCGGCAGGACTCCCTGGCCGTCCGGATCACCAAGTCGGTGTTCCATGCCCCGGCCGAGGCCCACCCGCTGATCGACCAGCTGGCGCAGGGGATCCTTTTCGAGTCGCAGGCCAAGTTCGACCGGATGCAGGCCTTCCTGGACAAGAAGAACGACAAGAAAATAACCACAGACGGGACCAAGTCATGACCGCCATTCCCCAGCACGTCGGAGTTCTCGGCGGTGGCCGGATGGGCGCAGGAATCGCCCACGCCTTCCTTATCAAGGGCGCCACCGTCGTGGTGGTGGAGCGCGACGGCGACGCTGCCGCCGGTGCCCGCACCCGGGTCGCCGACGCCGTGGCCAAGTCCGCCGCCCGCGGCGCCCTGGACGGAACCCCGGAGGAGGTCCTGGCGCGGTTCAGCACGTCCACCGACTACTCGGCCTTCGCCGGTTGCGGCCTGGTGGTCGAGGCGGTTCCGGAGGACTTCGAGTTGAAGGTCAGTGCCCTGAAAGCCGTGGAGGAGCAGCTGGCGCCCGGGGCGTTCCTGGCCTCGAACACCTCCTCGCTCTCGGTCACAGACCTCGCCGCCCAGCTGCAGCGGCCGGCCAGCTTCGTGGGGCTGCACTTCTTCAACCCCGTGCCCGCCTCCACCCTGATCGAGGTGGTGGTGGCCAAGGAGACGCCGGCCGAGCTGGCGGCCCAAGCGAAAGGCTGGACGGAAGCGCTCGGCAAGACCGCCGTCGTCGTCAACGATGCGCCGGGGTTCGCGTCCTCGCGGCTGGGCGTGGCGATTGCGCTGGAGGCGATGCGCATGGTGGAGGAAGGCGTGGCGTCCGCGGAGGACATCGACGCCGCCATGGTGCTCGGTTACAAACACCCGACCGGGCCGCTGAAGACCACCGACATCGTGGGCCTTGACGTCCGCCTGGGCATCGCCGAGTATCTGCACTCGACGCTGGGCGAGCGCTTCGCTCCGCCGCAGATCCTTCGGGACAAGGTTGCGCGCGGCGAACTGGGGCGCAAGACCGGCAAGGGCTTCTTCGACTGGGCTGACTAAGCCGCGGACGCGCGCCTGGTTACTGGCAGGCGCGCCTTCAGAGGTTCGGCGGGCTTACAGCAGGCCGACGATGTAGCCGACGAAGAACAGCAGGCACAGCAGCACCACAATTCCGATGAGCACCAGCACCGCCACCTGGGTTCCCCGCGGCGGTCCGCCCTCGTCGTGCCCCTGCGGTCCTCCGGTGGAGCTTTCAGCGGGTGGTGTTTCCCCGGGCGGCACTCCGCCGCCTGGTTCCAGCCCGGTGAGATGGTCTTCAAGGGGGTCGGGGTTTTGGCTGCTCACGGAGTACTCCTTTGCTGGATTTGCGGCTGGACGGCTAAAGCGATCCGAGTTTCTGCCGGAGCCCGTTCAAAGCCGGATCGCGAAGCTGCATGAACAGCGGCGTGAAGAACGGCTGCAGCAGCTTGTAGGGCCAGTTGATGCTGAACTGGGCCGTGTACAGGACTTCAGATCCGGAGCTGAGCGAGCGCACGTCGATTGAATCAAAGGCCACGAGGTTCCGGTGTTCGCCCCGGAGCTTGATGTGGTTGTCGAACAGTTCGATGACCTCGTACTCGATGGGCTGGCGCTTGTTCCGGAACAGTGCCTCGGCGTGGTATCGGTGGCCGACGGCGACCGGCCCCTCCGTCAGCTTGTCCATCACCGCCGTGCCCGGGTCCCACTCGCTGGTGTGCTCGAACGCGGACAGGTAGGCGAACGCAGTCCGCGCCGGCAGGGACGAAGCGACAGTGCCCGAGACTGTGATCATGACACCAGCCTAGCCACGTGGGTTGCGCGGCACACCGTCTTAGTGGAGAGCCGCCCTGATGGAGGCCGCGTAGCCGTCGGCGTAGCCGTCGGCCGTCGGGTGGAAGATATCGGCGGTCTGGGTGCCGCAGGTGGCGGAGGCGGTGCAGAGCGGCGGAAGGCCTACGATCCAGGGCTGCGCCGATCCGATGCCATGTCCGGCAAACGCCCGCGCCACATCCACGTAGTGGACCTTCGAACGGCCGCCATCCGCTGCCCGGGCTGCCTTGGCGATGACCGCGTTCAGTTGCTGCGTCAGCCCGTTCACCGGATTAGCGGCCGGGCCGGCGCCGGGCGCGAACAGCAGCGGGTACCCGGTGACGTAGATGTCAGCGCGCGGTGCCTTCGCGATGATGTCGTTCAGCATGGCCTGAAGACCCTGGTAGAACGGGCTGGCCGCCGGGTTGTTCAAAGCGGTCTGCAGGACGGCTGCACGTTGGCCGAGGGCAGCCGTGCACGCCGGGCCGGGGTCCTGCGAACAGGTCACCAGCGCCCCGATGGAGTCCAGGTCGTTGCCGCCGGCGGTGACAGTCACCAGGTCCACCTTCTTGCTCAGCAAGGGGATCTGGTCTGCCCGCACGGTGCTGGTGGTGGCGCCGCTGCAGGCCTCATTTCCGGCCAGGTCGATCTTGCGTGCCGCGTCCAGCAGCGCCGGATAGCTGTTGTCGCTCCGCAGGCAGGCGTCCTCATAGGGCCCGGCGCCCTGGCCCGCCGCATAGGAATCCCCCAGCGCCACATAGGAGTCGAACCGGTCCGCGGACGCCGGTGCCGCGGTCAGGCCGGCGAGGGCCAGCGCCGCGAGGACGCCGGTGAGGCGAACAATCCGCAGTCGCAAAGGCTGTGTGGCTGTCATCTGAATCCCCATATTCGCTCAGGCCGTGGAGCGGCGCCGCCCATTGTCCAAGGGTACGCCCGAGGTCAAGGCTGCACCCGTGCAGTTCACCCAGCCTGGATGATGGCCTGCTCCGGCCGCTGCAATCCGCCGCAACTTGCCGCGGAACCCGTGCGGTTGCCGGGGCAGGTGTGGTTAGCTGGCTCCGTGGGCGCGAGGGGACAGGTCGGCTGGGACGGGGCGGTGAACGCCTGGCTTGTGGCTGGTTCGGTGTACCGGATGGGGCGGCGGGAATGTGTCACCGAGGCTGGCTGGAAGGAAGCCTACGGCGACGGGATCCGCACGATCATTGACCTCCGGAACCCCGGCGAACGGCAGCGCCGGCCCACCGACCCGGAGGTGGGCGGGGCGCTCGCGGCGTTCGACGTGGTCCATGCACCCACCGAGGACCCGGACAACCCTGAGTTCAAGGCCCTGTGCAACCCGTACCTGAACGACCCCGCGCACTATGCGGCCAATGCCCGCCTCTTTCCGGACCGGCTCGCGGCCGTCTTCAAGGCGGTGGCCGGCGCCCCTGGGGGCGTGGTGATCCACTGCTCGGCCGGCCGGGACCGCAGCGGCATGATCGCGGCCATGCTCCAGGACCTTGCCGGGGCCGGTGATACCGAGATCGTGGCCAGCTACCAGTCGGCCATGCGCAGCATCAACGAACGCCACCGGACCATGTGGCCGCCGCATCCGTACGAACGCTACCTCGATGAGGAGACGTTCACCCCGCTCCTGGAGACCCGTGGCGCCCGCGTTCTCGACTTCGTGCGCGGGCTCAACACCCGGGAATTCCTGCTGCGGAACGGCGTTACCGAGCCCGAACTGGACGCCGTGCTCGCAGCCCTCGGCGCGAGGGTTGCCCTGTGACTTCCGCCGCATCCGGCCGGGCGCTCCGGCGCGCACTCGTCCTGGCGGCGGCGGTCGCGCTGGGCGCACCGCTCGCGTCGGTCCCCGCTTACGCTGCCGTGGAAAGCACGACGACGACGGCGGCGGGCGGCGCCGATGCCGCGCCGCCGGTGCCGTCCCCGGCTGCCCCGGCTGCCCCGGCGGCCGGTGGTTCCGAGGTGCCTTCCCCGGCCACGCACACAGTGGCGGGAGTGCCGGGGGACGGCCTTCCCGAAGCGGTCCTGCGTGACCTGGGCATGACACTGGAGGAATTCAACGCCGCAGGGGAGCAGGGCAAACGCGCGGCTGCCGCCCTGGTCACACTCCGCACGGTTCCCGGCTTTGAAGCGCTCAGAATCGACGACGCCAAGGTGGTGGTTACGGGAACCGGACCTGCCTTGGCCAAGGCTGTGAAGGCAATCAACGCAGCCAGCCCCGAGGCCCGCCAGGAATTCGTGCTCGCGCCAGCTTCGGCAGTCACCGCTCCGGAGGCCGCAGCACCGAAGCCGGCTGCCAAGCCTGACGCCGCGAAGGATCTTCGGGCCGGAAGCGTTGGGCAGCTTTACCAGGCGTACCTCCGCGAGGTGGGGCCGGCGGGACTACAGGCTGTGGCGGAGGCGGACGGGAAGTTCATCATCCGCACGGGCGGCGTGAACGTGCCGGAGGCCGAACCGCAGCCCGGCACCGCGGCAACTGGCACTAAAGCACCTGGCGCCGGTCCCACCGAAGGCCATGCCCCGGCGCCAGCGGACCACGCGGGCGGCGGGCGACTGTCCGCGCCGGAATTCGTGGGGCAGTACGCCAACGTGGTCCTCGAAACCGGCGAGCCGCTGGCACCGGAGGAGGACTTCTTCGGCGGCCAGGGATACCGGATCGACGGCGGCGTGGTGTGCTCGGCCGGTTTCAGCGCGTTCAGCGCCGAGGGCCAGCCTTTGGTCCTGACCGCCGGCCACTGTGCCGACGACGGCGCCGCGCGCCTTGCCGAAGTGACCCTGCCCGCCGGGGATCCCGCCGGCGGGTATTTGGCGGACAATGCCGTCACCGGGGAACTCGGGACCTTCGGCTTCAGCCAGTTCGGCGGCCCCGGGAATTCAAGGGTCCTTGATCCGGAGAACCCCGGCACGCCGGGGAATGACATTGCGGTCATCGAATCCATCCGCCCGGACCTTGACGCACTGCCGGCCGCCACCACATGGGAGGATGCCACCCGCCTCGGCAGGGGGTCCGTGAAGGTCGTGGGCGTTGCCTCACCGTTCGTGGGACAGGCCGTGTGCCGTTCCGGACGGACCGCCGGATGGTCATGCGGGACCGTGGA
Organism: Arthrobacter sp. 05T423; assembly: GCF_056396245.1. Lineage (NCBI taxonomy): Bacteria > Bacillati > Actinomycetota > Actinomycetes > Micrococcales > Micrococcaceae > Arthrobacter > Arthrobacter sp. 05T423. Next base: position 1,524 of record NZ_JBFTLC010000009.1, on the reverse strand, counting down.
CGAGGTGGGGATCTACGTCGTGGGCGGAGGCTCGGGGGACCCTGATGATCTGCGCTCCTTCAGCGGTTTCCTCTCCCACTCGGTGGAATCAAGCGGCGGCGATTCCGGCGGGCCGTGGATCAGTGGGAACTACGCCGTGGGCACACACTCGGCCGGAGAAACCAGTGCCTCCACAGAGAACTTTGCCGTTGCGGCCACGCTCGAGGATTCGATGTCGGTCCTGCCCGGCGTGCAGCTCCGGCTCTTCCTGAACAGGCCGGTCCCTGCCGGCTCGCTCCCGGCAGGGCCGATCGCGGCCGGGCAACGGATTACCGGCCGGCTGGCCGCGGACCCGGCCACCGACGTGCCTGCGGGAACCCGGGCCCGGATCACTTTCCCGGGCCGCGAGCCGTTCGACGTGGGCGTGGACGCCGCGGGTAATTGGGCTTTTAGCGCGCCCGGCCCCGCCACGGAGTTCACAGCCCAGGCGATTAACGGTTTCAGCAGGTCCGGGCTAAGCACGTTCAGTACAGCACCGGCCCCCGATGGCTCCGGCGCCGGTACCCCAGCCCCCAGTGGGCAGCCAGCCGCGTCCCCGCCGGCCGCGTCCCAGCCTGCTGCAGCGCAGGGCGGCGAGCCGGCGGTGCTGGCGCCGGCGCCCCAGCCTTCGGTGGTGGCAGTGCTTCCTGCCGCCGGCCCTGCCGATGATGGCCCGGACGGCGCTGCAGTTCCGGACCAGGACGCGACGCCGCCGATGCTCGCCGACACAGGGGTGTCAGGGCTGACCCTTGCGGCTGCTGTCGCAGGAACCGTTCTGCTGCTCGGCAGCTTGTTGCTGGTAGCGGTTCGGCGGCACACCAGGCGCTAGCCAAGCAGCAAGGGGGTGTGACCGGAGCAGTGCCCGCTCAGCCGATGGTGGCCGCTTCGTCCAGTGTGTGCGGCTCGAAGTGTTCGATGATGTCGCGGACCGATGCGAGGCCGTCGGTGAAAGCTGCCGAGGCCCTCCACTGTTCCACCTGCTCGGGTGATTCCCAAGGCCCGGTACTGATGAAGCGGTTGGGCACATCACGGTCACGCATCAGCAGGGCCCGGCCGCCCGGATAGTCCTCGTTAGTTCGGTGGGCCATGTCCTTCCAGGCCTTCACGAAGTCCTCCTCGTGGCCGGGCTTCACGAGCCAGATACCCAACGTGTATACAGACACGCCAACCACCTCCATTGGTGTCTAGAACGGATACCTGATTATCTTCCGGTGCCGCCGGGTGCGGAAGACTCCCGCGCTAACAGTTGGGCGGGCCGTATTCATAAGCGCCGGCGTCGGGCTTTCCGGTTCCGGAACACTGTCCCGGTTGCGGAACGGACGTCTGGTCCAGGTGCGCCCCGGACGGGATGCTGTCCCCGCGGTCTATGGCCGGGCTGCCGCTGGTGAGGTGGAGATCGTCGGGGGGATTCACGAACTGGGCGGATGCGGTCGTCGAACTGTTGTCCAGCGGGACGTTGCTGGGGCCGTTGACGACGTTGGACTGCTCCGTCCAGCCGGACCCGTC
>NZ_JBFTLC010000008.1:0-149030 GCF_056396245.1 Arthrobacter sp. 05T423 | reverse complement strand
CAGACGGCGTAGGCGATGACCAGGGACGGCCCGGCGGCGTTGAGCCGGCCGCCGGCGCCGAGGAACAGGCCGGTTCCGATCGCGCCGCCGATGGCGATCATCTGGATCTGCCGCGGCTTCAGGCTCTTGTGGTAGCCCTTGTCCTCGGCGTGGAGGGCCGCCTCCGAAGCATGCGCCTGCGGCGGGACAGCCTGCTGTAAAGCAACCTCGTCATTGGGGTTGTTGTTAGGCATGGAGTTCCTTTCGATCCGGGGATAGTTCTGACCGGTTAGGGGGCATCAGGTGGAGGAATGGGTGCCGGTCCGACGCAAGCGGGGACGGCTGGGCGGTCAGTTAGAACACCGACCAGCCGGTGCGGTCGGACAGATCTGCGAGCGCAGCGCTGCCCGCAAGGGAGTTGCCTTTGGCGTCCAAACGGGGGCTCCATACGCAGATGGCGCAGTGACCGGGAACGATCACAAGGATGCCTCCGCCCACACCGCTCTTTCCAGGCAATCCGACGCGGTAAGCGAATTCCCCGGCGGCGTCGTACATGCCGCAGGTCAACATGATGGAGCCAATGCGTTTCGCTTCGCTTCGGGACACCACCGTTCCATGGGCTCCGCGGCCGTCGTGGGCGAGGAAGAGGCCGGCTTTGGCCATTTCCACGCAGGTCATCATGATGGAGCACTGGCGAACATAGTTTTCCACCACTGCCTCGGCGGACTGCCTGAGGTTGCCGAAATCTTTGAGGAAGTGGGCCAGTGCCAAGTTGCGGCTGCTGTTGGAGAGTTCGCTGGCCGCAGCCGCCGCGTCGATGAAGGGACCTGCTTGTCCTGTCTGTCCGGTGAGAAAGCTGAGGAGCGCGGCGGCGGCGTCGGGGGTCTCTTCCATCAGGTGGTCGGTGACCACCAGGGCGCCGGCATTGATGAACGGGTTCCGCGGGATGCCGTGTTCCACTTCCAGCTGAACCAGGGAATTGAAGGCAGTGCCGGAGGGTTCGCGCAGCACCCGGGACCACAGCGTTCCTGGGCTGCCCCGGCGGAGCGCCATGGCCAGCGTGAACACCTTGGAAATGCTTTGGATGGAAAAGGGGACATCGGCGTCGCCTGAGGCAAAAACGTCCCCGGCTGCGGTGGCAACAGCTATTCCAAACGTGTTGAAGGGGACCTTGGCCAGGGATGGGATGTTCGCCGGGACGGAGCCGGCTTCCCTTTGTGGCCTGTGGCTGCGGACGAGGTCATCGAGCATCGGGCCCAAAGGCGGAGCATCGAGTGTCGTGGTCATTTCCTGCCTTGAAGTTCGTTGTGCGTGCAGGCCCATTCCTGGACGTGCAGCAGTGCCACCAGCGCATCACGGGGTTTGCCGAAATCCAGGCCCGTGACCCGGGCGGCCTTGCTGATTCGGTAGTAGACGGTGTTCTTGTGCAGTGCCATCCGTTTGGCGCACTCGGCGACGTCGAGTGCGCAGTCGAAATATATGCGGAGGGTTTCCGCGAGTTCGACGTCGTCCTGCAGCAGGGCGGTCAGGCTCCGGTGGCGGAATGGGGAGGACGCGAACCTCCGGACGGCGTCACGGAAGAGGATTTCGGGCTCGAAGTCAGTCACCGTGGCTACGGTGGTGGCAGTGGAGGCTCCGACGCATTCCAGCAGCGCCTCGGTGATCGGGGTGGCCGAGTGGAGAGTCAACAGATCCGGTGCCACGGGGCCGACGGCAGCGAAGGGGCTGATGCCCAGGTGCTTGGTTGCGTCCCGGACGATGGATTCGGCCAGGCTCCGGAGCCCCGGTTCCGCCGACGTGGACACCAGACCCGGAACGATGATCGCAGTGTCGCCCTTGTATTGCCCGACGACCGCGGACGCCTTGTAGGCGGCCGCATGAATGGATGCCAGGCTGGCGAGCTCACCATGCTTCAATGCAGCATCGTCGGCCTGGGTGTCGGCGAGGGACATCCCTATCAGAATCAGTGCGGCAGGACGCTCCGCCGGGATTTTCGCGCTGCGGGCACTGGCAGCTGCCTCCGCGGCGCCGGACAGAATCCGGGCAATGCGGTCCTCGCGCATGTGCACGGACTGCTGATTGCGGTAACGGATCAGCTCGGCGGAGGCCCGGGCCGCGGATCCCGTCAGCACGTAGTCCACGTCGGCTGTGAAGCCGTCCCCGGTTTCCTGAAGCCAGATGTAGCCCATGATCCGGTCGCCGGCGAACAGCGTGATGGCCACGCGCTCCCTCAGGCCGTCCTGCGGTCTGGCCGGCACACGCACAGGGAGCCGGGTTCTGTGCAATTCCCGGTAGGCACCGAGGTCCTTGAGCAGCAGTTCGTATTTCCGCGGGCCGCGCCGGGCCAGGATGGACGCCTTCCGCAGTTCGTCGATGTCGTTCGAGACGGTGGAGTAGGCCAGGACCTTGTTGGCGGCGTCCTCTATGACCACATGGCTGGAGGTCAGGCGTGCGGTGGTCTGGGCGATGGCAAACAGGTCCTCTTCCAGCAGCGTCAGCACTTCGCTCTGGTAACTGCGCGGCTGGATCCGGTCCTTGGCGATGGACAGGAGCCGGTCCCAATCGGCAGCCGGGTCCACCAGCAGCAGTCCGGTGCCCGCGGCGCCAAGCAGTTCCTCCGCGTCGCTCAGTTCATCACGGTTGCCCTTGACCGCCACAACCGGCGGCGGGTTCTTCAGGAGCCGGCGCAGCGCCGGCAAAGCCGAGCGGCCGCGGACGCCGATCAGCAGAACAAAGGCCGCTCCGGCGTCGGGTATTTCATCGTCTGCATCGACGATCAGAAACCTTTCAACCGCCGAACGCTCGGGGGCAGGCCGCAGGATGAGGGTCGCAAAACCCAGGGGGAAGTCCGAAAGGATGTCGTCCACCGTAACCGCGGCCATGGTTTCCTTCTGCGTCGATCCGACCGGACGGCTCTGTCCGGTCTCCTCATGGTATCGAGCCGGTTTCGCACAAAATATGTGACAGGATCCAAACGGGTTTGCTGGTTTTCGGTTCGCAGTCCAATGCGCCGGATATCCGGTTGTCGGGGCTGGTCATCCTGATCGTGCAACGGGTGAGTGCAGAGTGGGGCACACTTGGTGCCATGGGTGATGATTCGCAGGCAGTTACGACTCAGCGTTCGACGGTTGAGGACTGGACGCAGGCACTGGCGGAGTCCGTTGGTTCCCCGGGCGGCGGCGCCGGGGCAGGCGTGATGCTTGCCATCGCCGCATCGCTAGCGTCCATGGTTGCGGGATACACGGAGGCTGACGGTCAGCAGCGGCAGGAGCTGTCGGATGTCAACGCGCGGGTGCATTCGCTGCGGGAAGCCGCCCTTCGACTGGCCGATGAGGACGCCTCAGCATCCGAGGCTTTTGGCGCCGCGTTCCGGCTGGATCCGGGGCCGGAACGGGAGGACGCGATACACCGGGCATCCGTTGACGCCGCCAAGGCTTCTGCCGTGCTCGGCGAGCGAGCCATCGATGCCATTGCGGACCTGGAGTGGCTGGCGTCCAACGGGAACCCGGCCCTCATTGCCGACGTCGTGGTCGCATTCGGGGCCCTGAGGGCAGCGGTGACCGGGGCGCGGATCAACGTGAGTTTTGATCTCGCTGCGCTTACATCCGCGGGCCGCACGCCCGATGATATCCGGGAGCAGCAGCCGGGCCTGTGGTCGACCGTCGAGAACCTCGACGCCGCAGTTAACCGGATAGACCGGCTGACTGTGGGGCTCAATCAGCGTGCCGCCCCCACTGTTGATTAGGAGGCAACCCCATTGGCGCGAATTGACCCTCATAAAACGGGCCGTGGGAACTAGCCGGCCACGTGGTCAGGTCCGGGCAAGGGGAAAACACTGTGGCCCAGTGCCGAGCCGAATATTTCCCGGTGTTCACAACCGGAGGCCTGAATCCAAAACAGTTCCCCTGAAGGCGTTACAGCCTCGACCTGGCCAACGCGGATGACCGTTCCTGCTTGTTCTACCCTGACCTTTTTTCCCACGAGCTCGCGCGCGTCATGGGCGCTCCCTTTATCTGTCCCCGGCGTCACTGTCGGCGGCTCCTTCTCTTTGAACTGCGGTGGCCTGGGCCCGCATGAGGCAGACTCATAAATGAACGTAATTCATTTTATGCGATGAAGGCCGTTATTCATAGCGGCCGTGCCTGCAGGTGCCCTGGCGTGGCTGGGAACTAGCCCCGCACCGCTGCCAGCGCGTCGGCCAGAGGCATGGCGAGAGCGGACCCATGGCCCGGCAACACCACCACGGCATCGACTTCGTCCAGGCGGTGGGTGACCGCGAGCGCCTGTGCAGAGTCGGCGTGGAACATGGGGTGCAGCATCTGCGGTCCATTTTTTCGGCCCAGGGGATGGCCGCTGACAAACGTGTCACCCACCGCTATCACCCGTGCTTCAGGAAAAAGGATCGCGCCATTGCCGGGTGTGTGCCCGGGCAGCAGAATGGCATCAGGCTTGCCGGGGAGGCTCCGCAGCGCGTCGGCGGTCCAGGCTTGGGCGCCGGTTGCCGGCTTAGCTTTGAGGGCTCCCGCCTTGATGGCGTGCGCCATCCAGCGGAAGACGCGGGGCCGCCAGGCGCGGACGATGACCTGGCCTAACGTGACCTGGTGTTTCTCCTTCCCTTGGACGTGGGCCAACTCTTCCGGGGCACACAGGATGGGCGTTCCGTAGGTCTCGGAGAAGTAGGCCGCCGAACCGGTGTGGTCCACGTGGCCGTGGGTGATGAGCATTGCCTTGGCGTCGGCCGGCCGCAGGCCCAGATGGCGGATCGACTCAAGGACCAGAAAACGGTCGGAGGGATAGCCGCTGTCGATGAGCAGGAATCCGGTCTCGTCGCGGACCACGATCCAATTTGATGCGGGTCCTTGGACGAAAAAGACGCCGGGGGACGGTTCCGATGTTCTGGCGGGGGTTTGATGCTTCACAATGCACATCCTAGCCACCGGTGGGCGCACCCCGGGTCCGGGCCATCCCGCTTATCGACACCGAAGCAGGGGACTATCTCAACCAGGTTTACGGTGGCGCCGACGCCTTCCTTTTTGGCCGGCGGACGTATGAAATCTTCGCCGGCTACTGGGGAGTGATGCGCCATCCCAGCACGGCGGCTGACCACGTCCCGGGGCATCACCATCCAGAACTACCGGCCTCGCGGCCGTCCGGAGTATGCCAAAAGTGGATCCTAGGGTCTTTCGTCCCGAAGAGCCGAACCATCAGGGCCGATGAGGGTCCCTGCCTTAACCAGTTGCCGAGCTGCCTCGGCGATGTGTTGGGCGTCAATGCCTGCCCAAGCGAGGAGCTCCTGCCCGGTTCCGGACCCCGGCATGCCACGCACGGCCAGGTGCTGAATGGACAAATCACTCGGTGGTGACATGAGTAATGCGTCCTTGACGGCTGATCCCAAGCCGCCCTCCGGGTGGTGGTCCTCGGCGATGATGACGCGGCCCTGTGTCTCGCCAGCGGCGGTGAGCAGCGTTTCTGCGTCTATGGGCTTGATGGAGTAGCAATCAATGACGCGAGCCTGGATTCCTTCACCGCCCAGGATTTCGGCCGCCTTGAGTGCTTCATGAAGGGTAATCCCCGCCCCTATGAGGGTGACGTCGTCGTTGTCAGAGGATTTTAGGAGCTTGGATCCGCCCACAGGGAACTGCTCTGCAGGGCTGTACAGGACGGGGTAGGCGCCGCGCGTGGTGCGGAGGTAGCTGATGCCTGAGGTTTCTGCCATGCCTTGCACAAGGGCAGCAGTGCTGGTGGCGTCGGCAGGGTAGAGGACAGTCGAGCCATGCACGGCACGGAACATGGCCAGGTCCTCCAGCGCCATCTGGGAAGGGCCGTCGGCACCAATCTCGACGCCGGAGTGAGAGCCGCAGAGGCGAAGATCGGCGCCCGAGATGGAACCCATGCGGATGAAGTCATGGGCGCGGGTGAGAAATGCCGCAAAGGTGGAGGCGAAGGCCTTATATCCACGGGTGCTGAGTCCCGTTGCGGCGGCGATGAGCTGCTGCTCGGCGATGTACATCTCGAAGAACCGGTCGGGGAATGCCTTGGCGAATTCGTCGGAGTGGGTCGAATTGCTGACCTCACCGTCCAGGGCAACAACGGTGGGATCGCTCCCACCGAGTGCTGCCAAAGCGTCGCCATAGGCTTTTCGCGTAGCGACCTTATCGCCTTTTTTGTAACCGGGAAGGGTTGCGCCGGGAGCGTCGATCCCTGCTTTTGACCCTTCTTGTGGAACAGGCCCGCGCAAGGTCAGCGACCTTTGACCGCCCAGTTCAGCAATCGCCCTGTCAGCCATCTCGGGTGGGAAGGGTTTCCCGTGCCAATCCGGGCTGTCTTCGATCTCGGCGAAGCCCCTGGCCTTGATGGTCTTGGCGAGGATGACAACGGGCTTGCCTTCAGGTGCTTCTGCCGCAGTAGAGAAGGCTTCGTCAATCATGCCGAGATCGTGACCATCGATGATTACGGCCTGCGCGCCGAAAGCTTGGACCCGCCGAGCGTATGACTCCATGTCCCAACCGAGTTCGGTCTCGCCGCGCTGTCCCAGCCGGTTTACGTCGACGACGGTGATCAAGTTTGTGAGGCCGTAGTGGGAGGCTTTGTCCAGGGCTTCCCAGACGGAGCCTTCCGCCATTTCGCTGTCGCCACACAGTACCCACACCCGGTAGGGGAGCCGGTCAAGATATTTCCCCGCGAGGGCCACGCCTACGCCGTCGGGAAGCCCCTGCCCCAGCGAACCCGTAGCGAAATCTACCCAAGGCAGCACCGGCGTCGGATGGCCCTGCAGGCGCTGGCCGAAGCGGCGGTAGCCGGTCATGAGCTCGTCATCAGAGACGACGCCGACGGCTTTGAACACGGAGTACAGCAGGGGAGAGGCGTGGCCTTTCGAGAAGATCAGGTGATCGTTGGCGTCCAGGTCCGGGGTGTCCCAGTCATAGCGCAGATGACGGCTAATGAGGACAGCCAGCAAGTCTGCGGCAGACATACTCGACGTCGGATGGCCGGATCCGGCGGACGTGCTCGACCGGATGGAGTCCACCCGAAGCTGCGCAGCGAGTTCAGCGACCTTTGAGAGGTCGGAGCCGAAGTTTTCCTGGTTTACCGAGGGCATGGCGGTGTCCTTCGTCGATGAAACTTGCCGGACCCCTGCAGAGTGCCCCCGAGAGGGGGAGTGAGTCAAGACTCTTGGCAGGTTCTCCTCGGCGGGCGGTAAGGCGATCTGGCTGTGGGGGAGCCTGCAACTCATGCACTCCATGCTGGACACCGGCGTCGTTGACGAAGTCCGGATGCTGGTCTGCCGGTGTCACGCGGCAAGGGAACGCATCGCACGCCGTCCCTGACTACCACTGACAAAGGCCCAGATTAGGCTGGCGCGGTGGAGTACAAAGCACGCGATATACCAGTACATTATGTCGAGTACGGTGACGGGGCTCCGATCCTGGTATTACACGGTGCAGGCGTGGACCACCGAGAGATGGTGGGTGCCATGGAGCCGATATTGGGCGAGCTATCTGATTGTCGGCGCCTTCACCCGGATCTGCCGGGCATGGGGCAGACGCCGGCATCCAGCAGGCTGGAAAGTGCCGATGACGTTCTGGACCTCTTGCTCGCGTTTATCGATGGCGTGATCGGTCATGGGCAGTTCCGGCTCATGGGCCACTCCGCCGGGGCGTATTATGCCCGAGCCATCGCCGGCAGGCGACCGGAGCAGGTGACAGGACTCGCGTTGATCTGTCCGTTGAGCGAGAACGTTCGGAATCTTGCCGCGCACCAGGTCTGCAGGAGTCGGTCCATCCGGGCGAGACGCTCAGTCCGGCCGAGGAGGGCGTATTCCGCGACTACTTTGTCGTGCAGACACAGGCCACGCTGGAGCAATATAAGGAGTACGTACTCCCCGCCCTAGACCTGGTCGACGAGGCCGGACTCGAACGGATTGGCCGACACTGGCTGTTCAGCAACAGTCCCGAAGGCGGCGCCCACCCTATTCCGGCCCTGCGCTTATCGTCACCGGACGACAAGACTCCATGGTGGGGTACGCCGGCCAATGGGATCTGCTCGAGCACTATCCACGGGCTACTTTCGCCGTGCTGGACCGCGCCGGTCATGCGTTGCCTCACGAGCAGCCCGGCCTCATCAAAGCGCTGATCACCGAGTGGTTTGACCGCGTGCGGGAACATCGCCTTGGCGTCGATGCATGAATTCGACGGTCGTAGCGGCCTGGTATCGGCCGTCGTCGTCATTGGGCGTGAAGGTTCACCCGGGCAGGGTAATGGCCGCGGCCGTACCCAGTTCCTGATGCGATTAAGGGGTCGCCTTCGGTCGGTAAAGCGCCATATTCAGACCTAGATCTGCTGCTGGGCCTGCTCTGCGTCTTCTCCGGCGATTCCGATGCAGAGCCACCACGGGACTCCCGGAAGGGCTCGTCGTGCGACTTGAGTGGTTGCCGAGATTGTTCCACCAACGAAGCGGCCTGTGTTCGTTGCGATAATCGCTCCATGCTGGTCAGCGATGCAGGTGTTCGGCGGCAACGGCCTCAGGAGGGGCTCGAACGCGCTCTGGAGCTGACTGACGCGGATATCGGCAGCGACGGCTCCCACATAGTTTCCGGCTATGGTGACTTTCTTGCTGAAGCTGATGATGTTCTCGTTCGTTCCGCTCGCATCCACGTACGCGTGGCTGGTTTGGATAGTGGTGTCATCGGCGGTATCGTCGGGGCGCCACGGCGCGGTGTCGACATCGTAGAGGTCCATGTCGATGTAGAGCCGCTGTGGCGATTCTGGACCCGCTGGCGTATAGCACCAGGCAATCCAGCTCTCACCGAAGTATGACTGGTCGGCGATGAAACCGGTTCCGTACAGCAGTGGAACGCCGATGGCCACTGCCCTTCGGGCCGCACCATAGATGTCCGAGTCGGCCCTATCTCTGCTTACTCCGGACCCGATGGTGGCACGGACCGCTTGCTCGAGCTCGCGCATTGATGTGGCAGCGGTTCCGTAAAACATCGCGGCAAGTGATTCGATAGCTGCCACAGTGTCGTCGACGGAGGCCGGATGGTGCGGTGAGTCGGTCGGTGCACGGTCCAGCTCCATTCGTTCGTCGATGACCAAGTTCATATCCCGCCGGACGTGTTCCTCAGCGAGCGCTCGGGCGCGAACGGCGTCACCGTTCCTGATCGCCTCGACGATCTTGGTGTGGTCTTCTGCGGCCGCGTCCTTATGGCCGGCCGGGTCTACCCAGACTAGTGGGCCCACCTCGGCCTGCAGTGCCACTTCCTGGCGGGTGAGTCTCACTGACCCTGAGCTGGCCGCGAGCTCGATGTGAAACTTGCTGTCCGCTCGGATCGCGTCCGCCGGATGCTCGCAGTTTTGGATCTCGACGGACATATAGGCCAGGCGTCCCATCGAGAGGCGATGCGACCGGTTAGCAGCCGCGGCGGCGGCGCTGCCGGCCAAGAAAGCGCGGTACTCCCTCAAATCCCGCAGGTCTTCTAGAGAATAAGCCGCAAGAGAGTGGCGTTGCACGCGGGCGATGTCCCCGGTATTGGCCTTGACGAAACTTCCGCCGCCTTTGCCGCGTCGGGTCTCCACAAGGCCCAGCCCGCGCAGCTCGGCCAGTGCAGCTCGCAGTGTAAGTGTGGAAACGCCCATCGTGGCCGCAAGATAGCTTTCGCTGGGCAGCTGGGAACCGTCTTCGAGCACTCCGAGTTCGATGGCATGCCTAAGGCGGCGCCCCACTTCCTCGCCTCGGTCCGCATTCTCCAAAGGGGCGAAAGCGAGCTGCTCTTTCCAAGTAACCACGGAAGCCTCCAGAACAAGTGACATTTAACCTTGAATGTCTATTGACCTTTATCAATGAAGGTCTAAGGTTAAGAGTATCACTTGGGAGGTCGGGAGGGTGTAGGAGCCGAACAGTCCTGACGGTGGTGACGATCCTGATACGCAAGGGCCAATTCTGAAAGGAATGACGATGACACGCGAAGAAGCTTTCGCCAGGTGCACGCCGGACTCGTATGTTGAGTTCTACGGAGGTCGATGGCTCGTCGTGCCGTTCGCCCAGGTGGAGCAGCCGCTGTTCTTCGTTTGCGCCCCGCAGGCGCTCCGCAGTAGTCGTCACGCTTGAGCCGGGAGACTCCGAACAGCTCATCCCTGTGGGCCGCGTCCATTGCCGCAGATACGCGTTCGTGGATTGCTGGAGCAGCGTCAGCTGGTTGTGCCAGTCGCTAAGCATCTGAGCATCATCCGGGGGCGGCGGTGGAGGAGGGCTGCGACCCTGCACGGATGAGCCTGTGCGCCGAACACCGTCGCAGCCGACCTGATCGAGGTCGGTGGGGCGGTGGTTTCAGCGCAGCTTGCCGAAGAACTCGCGGACGTCGCCGATGAGCAGGTCGGGGGCCTCCATGGCGGCGAAGTGGCCGCCGCGGCCGAATTCGGACCAGTGCACGATAGTGTGTTCGAGCTCGATAGTGCGCCGGATCGACACATCCAGGGGGAACACCGCAATCCCGGTCGGCACCGTGGAACGCTCACTCGCGCCCCAGGATCCGGCATGCGCGCTCTCGTAGTAACTGTTGGCCGACGACCCGGCGGTGCCGGTCAGCCAATAGAGCATCACGTTGGTGAGCAACAGATCCCGGTCCACAGCGTCCTCGGGCAGTTCGGCGGCCGGATCGGTCCATTCCTTGAACTTCTCCACGATCCAGGCCAATTGGCCGGCCGGGGAGTCGTGCAGCCCGTGCGCCAGGGTCTGCGGCCGGCTGATCTGCATCATCATGTAACCGGACTGCTCGGTCTTCAGGTACTGCAGGTGCTCCAGTCGCGCCCGCTCGGCCTCGGTTAGTTCCGCCACCTCGTCCGGGTTGACCTCGGTGAATGCGGCGAGCCCGTTCGCGTGCACGCCAACGACCTTGTGGGGGTTGAGCCGGCCGAGCCCCGGAGAGATGACGGCGCCGGTGTCGCCGCCCTGGGCGCCGTAGCGATCGTAGCCGACTCGGTTCATCAGCTCAGCGAACGCCCTGGTCACCCGGTTGATGTCCCAGCCGGCTTCGCCGGTCGGTCCGGAGAACCCGCTGCCGGGGATCGACGGGATCACCAGGTGGAACGCGTCCGCCGGGTCGCCGCCATGTGCCCTGGGGTCGGTCAGTGGGCCGATGACGTTCAGGAACCCCGCGATCGAGCCGGGCCAGCCGTGGGTCAGGATCAGCGGCAGCGCGTCCGGCTCGGGCGAGCGCACGTGCATGAAGTGGATGTTCTGTCCGTCGATCTCGGTGGTGAACTGCGGGTACTTGTTCAGCTCCCGCTCGTAGGTGCGCCAGTCGTAGCCATCACGCCAGTACTCGGCCAGCCCCTTGAGATAGCTCGCCGGTACCCCGCGGCGCCAGCCGACATTGGGCAGGTCCGCGCCCCACCGGGTCCTGGCCAGCCGCTCCCGCAGGTCGTCCAGGTCAGCCTGGGGAATGTCGATGGTGAAAGGCCGAATCGCGCTGTTGTTATCCATACCGAAAACTCTAGGAGCCGGTTAGGTCAGCTTTGGTCCTAAGCTGATGCTTACTTCAACCATGTGGGAAACCTCGGCACGGCTGCTGCAATTGCTCTCCCTCCTGCAGGCCCGACGCGACTGGCCCGGCGCCGAACTGGCCGAGCGGCTGGAGATCAGTCCACGCACCGTTCGCCGCGATATCGACCGGCTGCGGGGCCTCGGTTACCCCGTGCTTGCCACCGCGGGGACCGCCGGCTACCGGCTGGGTGCCGGCGCGGACCTGCCGCCGCTGCTACTCGACGACGACGAAGCCGTCGCGGTCGCGATGGGCCTGCGCACGGCCGCTGGCGGTTCGATCACCGACATCGAGGAGACTTCATTGCGGGCCCTGGCCAAGCTCGAACAGGTACTGCCGTCCCGGCTGCGCCATCGGATCAACGCCCTGCAGTCGGTGACGGTGCCGATGGCCAACGCCGGCCCCACCGTCGACCCGGGCACCCTCACCGCCATCGCCGCCGCCTGCCGCGACTCGCTCCGCCTGCGCTTTGATTACCGCACCCACGACGGAACCAGGGGCATCCGCACCACCGAGCCGCACCGGCTGGTGTACGCGGGCCGGCGCTGGTACCTCGTCGGCTGGGACGTTGACCGCCAGGACTGGCGCACCTACCGCGTGGACCGCCTCGAGCCGCGCACGCCAACCGGCCCCCGGTTCACCCCGCGCACCCCGCCAGACCCCGATATCAGCGGCTACACTTCGCGGGCGATCGCCAAATCCGCCTACCGCTACCACGCCCAGTTCACCCTGCACGTTAGCGCCGAGACCGCGGCGGAGCGGATCGCCCCCACCACCGGAGCGCTGGAGCCGATAGATGAGCACAGCTGCATCCTGCGGGCCGGGTCCAACTCGCTGGACGAGCTGGTCATCTACGTGACAACCAAAGGGTTCGACTTCCACGTGCACGAACCCCCGGAGCTTGTTGAGCACGTCAGGACGCTGGCAGCCCGACTCGCCGGTGCGACGGATTAGTACCGCGGTGGGATCGGCGACGGAAGCTTTGCCGTCTCTGGCCATCCGGTCCTCGCCGGAGGCCACAGCGTCACGGTAGACGGTGTAGTGGACCATCGCGTCGGGACGGACGTCGATCACGACTCCCGTGTCGAATTTAAGGCAGGCAAAGAAGTCGGGCGCGCGCGAGGCCTGGGGAGTGACTCGGGAAGGGTACTGCTTCCGGCGAGATACGCAGAGTCCTACTGGTGACCCCGCGTATTCAAAGCTGGCGAATGCTTGACGCGATGGGCCGACATGCGACGGTCATGTGCTCGGCTTGGCGTCGATATCTATACCTAGAACTACTAGGCCTGATACCCTTCAGTTCTAGGTATAGGAGGCGCCTTGCGCATTGATAAAGATCTGGTAGCCGCTTCGGCAACGCCCCTTGTGCTGGGCATCCTGTTGGACGGGGACCTGTATGGCTACGCGATCCTTAAGCGGGTGAGCGAGCTCTCGGGCGGCGGCATGCAGTGGACCGACGGAATGCTCTATCCGCTACTGCACCGGCTGGAGCGGCTCGGGTACGTCTCCTCGCTCTGGGGCACGTCTGAGGTCGGGCGCCGCCGCAAGCACTACGCCATTACCCCGGCGGGGCGGGACGTCCTCGCCGACCGGCAGCAGCAGTGGGCGGTCGTCGCGGACGCGCTGCGTCAGGTGTGGCAGACCGCTCCGGGGCCTGCGGTCGCTGAGGGATGGGCGTGATGGCGCCGCACGCGGAGCTGGAGGCCCAGATCGACCGGTGGCGCGGATACGTTCAGCGGAACCGGGCGATTTCCCTCGCTGATGTGGACGAGCTGGAGGACCACCTCCGCGGGCAAATCGCCGACCGTCAGGCAACCGGTCTTGATGACGAGGAGGCCTTTCTCGTCGCTATCAAGCGACTGGGGAACCTCGACGCCGTCTCACGTGAATTCGCCCGCGAGCACTCCGAACGGCTCTGGAAGCAGCTCATCCTGATGCCGGAGGGCTCCGATAACCACAATGCGACACCGTGGCGCGAGCTGGTCCTCGTTCTCACACTCGCCGTCGGTGCGGGTGCGGCGGTCAAGGCCGGCTTCGCCTGGATCGACGACGGCGCGGCCCTGACGCGCAACCTGGGCCTGCTCACCTTTCCCTTCCTCGCCGCGTACTTTGCGTGGAAGCGGCGCATCACCGGGGCAGTGGCGGCGGCACTGATCGTTCCGTTTGCCGGCCTCGCGGTCGCACTCAACCTCTACCCGTTCACCGCATTCGGCGCCACCGGGACTCTGGCCGCCCTGCACGCCCCGGTCATTCTGTGGCTGCTGACCGGGCTGGCCTACGTCGGAGGAAGATGGCGGTCCGGGAGGCGCCGCATGGACTTCGTCCGATTTACCGGCGAACTCGGGGTCTACTACACACTGCTGGCGCTCGGCGGCGCCGTCCTGATCGCCCTCACACTCGCGACCCTCCGGAGTATTGGCATCGACTTCCAGCCCGTCCTGGACGACTGGATCCTGCCCATCGCGATGCCCGGCGCTCTCCTGGTCGCCGCCTGGCTGGTCGAGGCCAAGCAGCAGGTTATCGAAAATATGGCCCCCGTCCTCACCCGCGTATTCACTCCGCTGACACTTGCCATGCTGCTGGTCCTGCTGGCAGTGCTTGCCACCGCGGGCGGCTTCGCGGGCATCGACCGCAATCTGCTCATCCTCATGGACGCCATCCTCATACTCGTCCTCTGCCTGCTGCTGTATTCGATGTCCGCCCGCGACCCGCTCGCCCGTCCTGGACTCTTCGACGCTCTGCAGTTGGCCCTCATCATGGCGGCCCTTGCACTCGACGCCGCGATGCTGACCGCGATGCTCACCCGGATCGCCGAATTCGGCTACAGCCCGAACAAGATCGCCGCACTCGGCCTGAACCTGCTACTGCTTGTGCACCTGCTCCGCGCCGCCTGGCTCGCCGTCGGATTCCTGCGCGGCCGGCTCCCGTTTGCGGCGGTCGAGCGCTGGCAAACACGCTACCTGCCGATCTACGGCGCCTGGGCAACGGTCGTCGTCGTGGTCTTCCCGCCCGTCTTCGGCTTCATCTAGAGGTAGGGGAGCGATGCCCTGCCAACAAAGGTTGTGGGCGGCACGTCACGCGGGTTACCGGCGTTCCTCGCTGATGCAGCACCCATTACTGGCAACTGCACCATCGGGAACGACGTAAGAGGCACCATGAGCGTCGACAGCGGGTCATCCTTAGTCGTGAGGATGAATCGCACTTTGCCGCCCAGACTAAGCGGTCACCGCAGCAGTGCAACAGGTACGGAAACTGCATCCGGCATACAGTTGGTTGTGCACCGATGAGGTCCGCTGTGCCCTGCTTCCGATGCCACAGGCGTTCCATGGACGCTGGCTTGTCTTGGCCGGCGCTGCCTCAGGGTCCCAGATACGGGAACAAGGGCGCATCGGTAAGCGTTGCAGTCTCGTCAGAAAAGAACATCAGAGAAAACAAGAGAAATGAGAAATACCTAAGTGGCAACTGATTACGACGAAGTCCGTTCCGACGTCAAGGAATCTCAGGACCGGTCGCTGGAGGCGTTGCAGTCTGCGAACGCTCCGGACGCCCGTAGCGTCGTCACGGAACTGGACGAAGCCGATGCGCTCGATGAAGGGCTGACCCCCGGGGGAGAGATCGTCTCCGAGGAGCTCATCGTACAGGTCATCCCTGAGGCCGCGGATGAGTTCACCTGCTATTCCTGCTTCTTGGTCCGGCACCGGTCCCAACTCGCGCGCCAGAGCAACGGCCACTCATACTGCATCGAGTGCGAAGGCTAGGGTCGCGCCCCCGCCGCTGCCAGCGGAGTGCGGTGAAACTGGTGGAGGTGCGGTGGAATTCCTGGCGGCCGACGCGTGGCGGTCGCGAATGTTCCTTATTCGCCTTCCCAGGGAGTTTCAAGGCCTGAATGGGCATACTGCATGTGAAGCTTCGGTCAACCGCTATTTGACCGGAGCTTCACCACTTTAAGGGCTGGCCGGCGACGCCGTCGATCACCCTGGCCCCACGGGCAGAACCAAGCGCGCCGCGTCATGGTCTCGGGAGCCAGACGACGGAGGAGGGCGACCTTGCATCTGATGCAATAATCACGGTTCAGTGGCATCCCTGACGTCTGAATTGGTCGCATTCCATGGGGATATTTGCTGCTGAGTCACTGAACGTCCCCTTGTGCTATCTGGCGTCAGCCGTTTGCAGGGCTTCTTTCCGGGGGACTGTTCCGGAGGTTGTTGTGTGTTCCTGGCGTATAACCGAAGGCGCGGTGGAAGACGTCGATGAAGGCGCTTGTTGATGCCCAGCCGCATTGGTGTGCGGTTTCCGTTACGGATGTGTCTTCGGCGAGCAGTTTGAGCGCGTGGAAGCGGCGCACCTGTGTCCGCCATTGCGGGAATGTCAGTCCCATTTCTGTTTGGAAGAGGCGGGAGAGGGTTCGTTCGCTCACCCAGGATTCGGTGGCCAGTGCGCTGAGCGGGCGTTCGTCGGCGGGGTTCTCCTGCAGGCTGGCGCATACCTTCGCGCTGACGTCCGCCGGACTTGACGTGCCCTTCTCCCTGCACGTCACCTTAGGCCAGGACTATCTGCCCAACCGTGTGCGCACGGCCAGCGGCGTCACCCTGGGCCTGACGGTGAGGGCCCGTTCGAGATTGAGGTCAGGAGTGCTTGGACTGTGGGGGAGTGCTTCCAGGGGATGATGCTCTCTGGCCGTTCCGCGGGACGGAGGACATCGACGATCCTGCCCGCTGTTGCCGGATCGGCAGGGCGGCGGACGCGGGGGATCAAGGCGAATTGATTCATCTGATGAGATACGCAGAGTACTACTGGTAGCAGCATTATTCGATTCGGAACCATTCGGCGCTCAGTTGATGGAAATCGCTCCGGATGCTTGGGATCCCTTCCTCTTTCAGGCCAGTACTCATCCCGCTGCCATAACGAGAAACGGGTGACCATGACTGCGCGCCGGCCAGCGGTGGGAGGAGGAGCGATCATGTATCAGATGCAATAATCACTGTTCTACTTTACATAATGCTGATTATCGGCGTTAAACCGACAGGGGTCGCCGCTTGGCCTCAGCCACCGGGAAAGCCCGTTCATGACCACAAAACGATATGAACGGGCTTTCTCACCTGACGGGCTCAGTACTCGCCTTTGATTACGAAGTAGGAACCGCGGATCACCCCGGCCAGTTTCGACTTCTGGCGCGCGAACTTGAAGCTTGACGCGAGTTCCTCGGGAACTTCCATGCCCTCGGAGAGCTTAAATCCAACTGCGCGCTTCGTGCCAGGCTCGATGCCGTACATCACGTTTACGGACAGGCCGGAGTCGTAGAAGACATATGCCATCCGGAGGCCGTCCACCTCAAACGAAGTAGCCTCCAGCGGCCGGGCCGAAAAGACAATGTCGCGCTCATCTGAAAGGACGCGGTTCACCCAGTCGAGTGTCTCTGGCGCCTCATTGGCGGGCCTGACGGTGAAAACGTGATCGTACTTGTTCTTGTAATAGCGCGCCTCGTTGGCACGAAGTCCAGCTAACGCTTCGGCCACTGGGGACGATTCCAGGCCCACGGTGGAAACATTCTGGAAGTCTACGGTGTATGGCATGCGCCCTCCTGATAGTGATTCATCACATTCTTACCCTAACGTTCGGCGGTACGACCGGACTTCTCTATTCCTGATCGATCGGTACGGCTCATCTGCCCGAAAATTACTTGACATAATGTGTCGGACGAAGCACCCGAACGCACCGCTCCTGCCACTCGGGCGCGGTGAACGGTGCGTGGAATAAGACGGTCACGTGTTCAGTCGTTGCGCGCGGGCAACAGTGCCTGCTTCTCCCCCGTTGGCCACAGGTGCCGCGACCGACCTTTCCGTCACCGGCTCGTGGGCGTAGTGGGCGTAGGGCTCCACGGGACCCCGCTGGGCTGAGGTGCCGCCTCGGCGCAACCGGGCCTAATTTGGCGTGTGGACGGTGGAGGGCGCTATATCCGGTAGGTCAGGCTCGTCTTTCCGATGCAAATTCATGTGGCTCCCCCATTTCTGGGTGCCAGGGCTGAATCCCTCCCCCCGGTAGCCCTAGGGATACCACCCCGGTTCATTGAGGCTTCAATAAGTTGATGTTTAAGGCCTCGCGCTGGCCTGTCAGCTGGCGCCGACGTAGGCTGCCAGGTGCTCGCCGGTCAGCGTTGAACGGCCGGCAACAAGGTCAGCCGGAGATCCCTCGAAAACGATTTTTCCGCCGTCGTGCCCGGCTCCCGGTCCGAGGTCGATGATCCAATCGGCGTGCGCCATGACCGCCTGGTGGTGCTCGATGACGATCACGGACTTGCCCGAGTCAACCAGCCGGTCAAGCAGGCCCAGCAAATTTTCGACGTCGGCCAGGTGCAGTCCCGTTGTCGGTTCGTCCAGGATGTAGACGTCGCCTTTGTCGGCCATCTGGGCGGCCAGCTTGAGCCGCTGCCGCTCACCGCCGGACAAGGTGGTGAGCGGCTGGCCGAGGGTGAGGTAACCAAGTCCGACGTCGGCGAGCCGGTCCAGGATCTTGTGCGCGGCCGGCGTGCGCGCATCGCCGTGCTCGAAGAACTCCTCGGCCTCGGCCACCGACATCGCCAGCACCTCGGCGATGTTGCGGCCGCCGAGCGTGAACTCCAGCACCGCTGCCTGGAACCGCTTGCCGTCGCACTCCTCGCACGTCGTCTGGACGGTGGCCATGACGCCCAGGTCCGTGTAAATGACGCCGGCGCCGTTGCACGTGGGGCAGGCACCTTCGGAGTTCGAGCTGAACAGTGCAGGCTTCACGCCGTTGGCCTTGGCAAACGCCTTGCGGATCGGCTCGAGGAGTCCGGTGTAGGTGGCGGGGTTGCTGCGCCGCGAGCCCCGGATGCCCGCCTGGTCGATCACCACCACACCCTCGCGTTTGGCGACCGAGCCGTGGATCAGCGAGCTCTTTCCGGAACCGGCCACACCGGTAAGGACGCACAGCACGCCCAGCGGGATGTCGACGTCGACATTCTTCAGGTTGTTCGTCGATGCGCCGCGGATCTCCAGCGCGCCCGAAGCGGAGCGCACCGACTCCTTGAGCTGCGCCCGGTCATCGAGGTGGCGGCCGGTGATGGTGTCACTCCCCCGGAGCCCGTCGACGGTCCCCTCGAAGCAGACGGTCCCGCCCCCGGTGCCGGCTCCGGGGCCGAGGTCGACGATGTGGTCGGCGATGGCGATGCTCTCCGGCTTGTGCTCGACGACGAGCACCGTGTTGCCTTTGTCGCGCAGCTGGAGCAGCAGCGCGTTCATGCGCTCAATGTCGTGCGGGTGCAGGCCGATCGTTGGCTCGTCGAAGACGTAGGTGACGTCCGTGAGGGAAGAACCGAGGTGGCGGATCATCTTGGTGCGCTGCGACTCTCCCCCGGACAGGGTGCCGGACGGCCGGTCCAGCGAGAGGTAGCCCAGCCCGATTTCCGCGAACGAGTCCAGAAGGTGCTGCAGCCCGGCAAGCAGCGGGGCCACGGACGGCTCGTCAAGGCTCCGGACCCAGTCGGCGAGGTCCGTGATCTGCATGGTGCAGACATCGGCGATGTTCTTGCCCTTGATCTTCGACGACAATGCTTCCTGGCTCAGCCGGGTGCCGCCGCAATCTGGACAGGTCGTGAACGTGATGGCCCGTTCCACGAACGCGCGGACGTGCGGCTGCAGCGAGTCCACGTCCTTGGACAGCATCGACTTCTGGATCTTGGGGATAATGCCCTCGTAGGTCAGGTTGATGCCCTCGACCTTGATCTTGGTCGGCTCCTTGTAGAGCAGGTCGTGGAGCTCCTTCTTGGTGAACTTGTTGATCGGCTTGTCCATGTTGAAGCCGGCCCCGCTGAAGATCCGGCCGTACCAGCCATCCATGCTGTAGCCCGGAATGGTCAGGGCGCCCCCGCCGAGCGACTTGCTATCGTCGTACAGCGCCGTCAGGTCAAAGTCGCTGACGTTGCCCATGCCCTCGCAGCGCGGGCACATGCCGCCGAGCCGGTTGAACGTCGCCTTCTCGGCCTTGGTCTTGTTGCCGCGTTCGACGGTGATCGCCCCGCTGGCCCTCACCGTCGGGATGTTGAACGAGTAGGCATTGGGTGAGCCGATGTGCGGCTGGCCCAGCCTGCTGAAAAGGATCCGCAGCATCGCGTTGGCGTCGGTCGCGGTGCCCACGGTGGAGCGCGGGTTGGCACCCATCCGCTCCTGGTCGACGATGATGGCAGTGGTCAGGCCCTCCATCACATCAACTTCAGGCCGCGACAGCGTCGGCATGAAGCCCTGCACGAACGCGCTGTACGTCTCATTGATCATCCGCTGCGACTCCGCGGCAATCGTCCCGAACACCAGGGAGCTCTTGCCCGAACCGGAGACACCGGTGAACACGGTCAGGCGGCGCTTGGGGATCTCAACGCTGACATCCTTGAGGTTGTTCACGCGCGCGCCCTGCACCCTGATCAGATCATGGCCGTCGGCGGTGTGGAGTTCCGATGACTGTGCGTCCGTCCTCGTCGTTATGGTCATCGTGTCTCCATCTGTTAAGCGGATAGTTGGCTGAGCCCGCCAGCTTCGCACACCATGTCTGATTCTTGTTCGTCGGCGCGGTCGGGGCAACAGCAAACGCGCATCACAGCCGGCGGGCGCAGCAGCTGCACCCGCCGGCTGAAGCAAAAAACAACCTAGCTGACCTCGTTGATGCGGATCAGGTTTCCCGCCGGATCGCGGAAGGCGCAGTCGCGCACGCCGTACGGCTGCTGGGTGGGCTCCTGGACCACCTCGGCCCCGCTGGCCTGCACTTTCTCGAAGGTTCCGTCCAGGTCCGGGGTGCCGAGCACCAGGCGGGCGTAGGTGCCCTTGGCCATCATTTCGGTGATCGTGCGCCGCTCGTCCTCGGTGATGCCCGGATCGGCAGCGGGCGGTTCCAGGACCACAGAGGTGCCGGGCTGGTCAGGAGGGCCAACCGTGAGCCAGCGCATCCCGCCATATCCCACGTCGTTGCGGAGCTCGAAACCAAGGGTGTCGCGATAGAAGGTCAGGGAGGCCTCGGCGTCGTTGTGCGGAAGGAAAGTCCAGTGAATGGTGAGGTTCATGCCGCCAGTCTAGGTGCGGCCGGACGGGACCGCTTCTCGATTCCTGACCGGTCTGCTCACCTGTTTCACCACGCACGAGGGCATGCCCGCCGTCGCTCCCGCCGCCTCGGTGCGGTAGACGCTCGGCGGCATCCCCACCAGCTCGGTAAAGCGGCTGCTGAACGTGCCCAGCGACAAGCAGCCGACGGCGAAGCACACCTCGGTGACGCTGAGGTCGCCGCGCCGCAGCAGCGCCATGGCCCGCTCGATGCGCCGCGTCATCAGGTAGGCGTACGGCGACTCGCCGTAGGCCTCCCGGAACTGGCGGCTGAGATGGCCGGCCGAAATGTTCACGCCGCGGGCAAGCGCCTCGACGTCCAGCGGCTGGGCGTACTCCCTGTCGATGCGGTCGCGGACACGGCGCAGCCGCGCCAAATCGTCCAGGCGCTGTGCTGCTGCGGGTCTGCTGGTCACAGTCGAGATGGTCCTACGTCGCGCGCGAGTTGTCCAGTCGGGAGGTGTCCGGTCGCGGCCAAGTCCAATCCATTGTCTTAAATTGCGCTCTCGTTAAGAATGAACGAATGACGGTCTATGTGAGAGCTCTCGAAATTGCTGTTCCGCCGACGGTGCTCATCCAGCACGAGGCCCGTGATGTGTTTGCCGCCCAGCCGGGGCTGACACGGCTTGGCTCGCGGCTCGTGTCCACGTGCTTTGATTCCGCCGCCATCGATACCCGGTACACCGCGGTCCGCGAGCTGACCCTGGACTCCACCGCCGAAAATCCGCAGTTCTTCGATCCGCAGACCGGCCTGCTGCGGAGCCCCAGCACCAAGGCGCGCAACAACCTTTTCGCCGAGGAAGCGACGAAGCTCTTCATCGAAGCGGCGGACACGGCAGTCTCCAAATGCGCGGGCATTGATCCGCCGGACATTACCCACCTCATCACGGTCTCCTGCACCGGGTTTTTCAACCCGGGACCGGACTACAAGATCGTCCGCGCCCTGGGCCTCAACCCGGCCGTGCAGCGCTACCACCTCGGCTTCATGGGCTGCTACGCGGCCTTTCCGGCACTCCGTGCAGCCAAATCCTTCTGCGAGGCGGATCCGACGGCGGTTGTGCTCGTCGTGTGCGCCGAACTGTGCTCCCTGCACGTCCGGACCTCCAATGATCCCGACACCATCATGGGATCCGCGCTGTTTGCGGATGGCGCAGCGGCCGCCGTCGTCACTGCCCGTGAGGACCTGACGGCCCCGCCGCTGCTCCGGCTGGATCATTTCGAGACGGTCCTGACGCCGGTGGGCGAGGACTCGATGGCCTGGAACATCGGTGATGAAGGTTTTGAGATGGTGCTCGGCAACTACGTGCCGCACATCATCGATGAGCACATCGTGGGCGCGCTCGAGCCGCTGCTGGCACGCGACCCCTCCCTCCGCGAATTCGCCTACCGCGACATCACGCACTGGGCCATCCACCCGGGCGGGCGCAGCATCCTGGACAAGGTGCAGTCCCGGCTGGATCTCACCGACCAGCAGCTGCGTCCGGCCCGCGAAACGCTGCGTAACTACGGCAACATGAGCAGCGCCACGGTGCTTTTCGTTCTGAAACATATTCTGGATCTTCCGTCGCGGGACGGGGACGAACGCATCTGCTCCATGGCCTTCGGCCCCGGCCTGACCGTGGAAACGGGCCTGTTCACAAAAGTGAAGCAGCCGGCGGGTGAGCTTGATGCCGTTGCCGGCGAGGCCGAACCCTCCCTGGCCTGACGGCCGTGAGGATCCCAGGAAGCGGCCCAGGCGTCCTCGGCGGGCGTGACACCGGCGCCGTCGAGGAGATGGACCGGCCGGACTGCGATCCGGACCGGCTGGAGCGCACCTACAAGCAATTTGCGCTGGTCAACCGCGTGGTCGCCGGCTGGAGCCGGCTGTACCGCAGCACGGTGCGGCCGCAGGTGTCCGGCGCCGGACCGGCAACGCTGCTGGACGTCGGCTGCGGCGGCGGCGACCTGGCCGTGATGCTCGCCCGCTGGGCAGCCAAGGACGGAATCCAGCTCCACGTGACCGGGATTGACCCGGACGCCAGGGCCTTCCGTTTCGCCGCCGGCCGCAAGCCCGTCCCCGGCGTGGAGTTCCGCCAGGCGAGCAGTGGCGACCTCCTCGCCGAGGGCAGGCAGTACGACGTCGTCATCTCCAACCACGTCCTGCACCATCTGACCCCATCGGAGCTGCAGCAGTTCCTGGACGACTCCGCCGGGCTTGCCCGCCGCCTCGCCCTGCACAACGACCTGCGGCGCAGCGCGGCCGCCTATGCGCTGTTCAGTGCCGGCGCCCTGCCGCTCACCGGCTCCTACATCCGTGGCGACGGGCTGACCTCGATCAGGCGCAGCTACACCGTTCCGGAGCTGGCTGCGGTGGTCCCCATGGGCTGGACGGTGGAACGGCATTCCCCCTTCCACTGCCTGCTCACCTACCGGCGGCGCCCGGCATGACCGATGTGCTGATCGTTGGCGCCGGACCGGTTGGACTCCTCCTCGGTTCGCTGCTGCTGCAGCAGGGCGTCGCGGTGCGGGTCCTGGAACGGCGGACCGGACGAAACGCCCACACGAGGGCCATCGGCATCCATCCGCCGGCGCTCGCCGCCTTGCAGCGCATCGGCGTCGCCCAGGAGCTGATCGGAAGGGGTATCCCCATCCGCCAGGGCTTCGCCGTGAGTAACGGCCGGAAGATCGCCCGGATGCCGTTCGCACCGGTCTCCGACCGCTACCCGTTCGTCCTCGCCGTACCCCAGCCCGTGACGGAGGAGGTCCTGGAGCGGCGGCTCAGGGAGCTGGACGCCGGCGCCTTGCTCCGTGACGCCAATGTCAGGGGAATGCACGACGACGGCAGCCGGGTCACGCTCAGCGTCACCACCGCCGGGGCTGCCGCCAGCTACTCCGCCGCTTTCGCGGTGGGAGCCGACGGCGCCTCCTCGACGGTGCGGACCCTCCTGGGCGTCGCGGCGCCGGGGAAACTGTATCCGGACCATTACCTGATGGGTGACTTCCCCGAATCCAGCCCCTACGGCAGCGACGCCGCACTGTTCCTGGAAAGCGATGGCATCGTGGAGTCCTTTCCGCTTCCCGGCGGCGTCCGCCGCTGGGTGGTCCGGCTTGGCAAGGCTCCGGCCCGGCCCGCCCCGGAGCAGCTGGCGGGGCTGGTTGCCCGCCGAACCGGCGTGGTGCTGGACCCCGGCGCCAACACCATGCTCAGCAGCTTCAGTGTCCGGTCACGGATGGCCGCCCGCATGATCTCCGGCCGGACAGCACTCATCGGCGACGCGGCGCACGAGATCAGCCCCATCGGCGGGCAGGGAATGAACCTTGGCTGGCTTGATGCGGAAGCGCTGCTGCCGGCGATCCTCGCGGTGGTGCGCAACGAGCCGTCGGCGGACGCTCTCCGGCGTTTCGATGCCTCGCGACGCCGGGCTGCAGCCGCCGCGAAACGCCAGGCTGAGGTGAACATGGCGCTGGGCCGACCGCTTCCGGAGGGCCTGCTGCGGCCCCGGAACGCGGTGATTGCCCGTGCCGCCGCCATGCCCGCCTTCAATGCCCTGGTGGCCCGGCGCTTCACCATGCAATGAGGTGCCGCGCGCAGCGCTTCCGAACATGGTGCGCCGCTTCGGAACACGGCACAGCACTTCGGGACAGACTCAGGACAGCACTAGGCTGTTGCCCATGACCCACGCATCGCCGCCTACGCCGTACAGCCCCGCCCGCATTAGGGAAACCGTGCAGGAGCTACTGGCCTCGGAGTCCTTGCCGCCCATCGTTCAGGCCGGGCACCCGGTCCTGCGGCAGCACGCGGCTCCGTTCGAGGGGCAGTTGGAGCCCGACGAACTCAGCCAGCTGATCGTCCTGATGCGGAAGGTCATGCATGCGGCGCCCGGCGTCGGCCTGGCGGCTCCCCAGCTGGGTGTTCCGCTGCAGCTGGCCGTCCTCGAGGACCAGTTCGAGATCGACGAGGCCACAGCCGCGGCCCGGGGCAGGGCGCCACTTGAGTTTTTCGCCGTGCTGAATCCGTCCTACGCGCGCCTGGGTAACGGCACGGCTGCCTTCTTCGAAGGCTGCCTGTCGCTGTCCGGCCTGCAGGCTGTGGTGGAACGCCCCGAGAGCGTGCGGCTTGAGTTCATAACGCCCGACGGCGGGAACACCACCCGGGATTTCACCGGCTGGCAGGCGCGGATCGTGCAGCACGAAACTGACCATCTCCACGGCCGCCTTTACATTGACCGGGCCGAGCTCCGCTCGCTCAGCACGAACAGCGAGTATGTAGCGCGCTGGTCCGAACCGGGCATCGGTTCCGCCAGCCGGGAGCTTGGCTTCCCGGACAGCGAGCAGGCCGGCCGGGAAGCCGTGACGGATAAGTCCGGGTCTGATTAGGAGGCATCGCTCCGGTTGCTGTCCGTCGGGAGGTACTTCGCCCACCACGCCAGGATGTGCTCGAACCGCTGCCGCCGGTGGTGCGGCGTCCCCGAGCGTGAAAGCTCGTGGTCCTCGCCCGGGAACACGAGGAAGGCCGAGTCGACGCCCAGCTGCTTGAGCACAGTGAAGTAGCGCTGGCCCTGCTCCACGGGGCAGCGGAGGTCATCCTCGCTGTGGATCACCAGCGTGGGCGTCCGGACCGCGGCAACGGTTGCCATGGGGCTCTGTGCGGCCACCTGCTCGGTTGCCGAGCCAACGTATTCACCGCCGAAGAACCAGCCAATGTCCGACGAGCCCGTGAAGCTAACGGGGTCCAGGAAGCCCCGCTCCACGATGGCTGCGCGGAACCGGTGGTCCTGGCTGATGGTCCACGCCGTGAGGTAGCCGCCGTAGGAGCCGCCCATGATCCCCAGGGCGCCGGCGTCGAGGGAATCGAACTTCTCCAGGCTACCGTCCAGGAAAGCGAGCACGTCCTGCATGTCCACGGTGCCCATCCGTTCCTTGATGGACAGTCCATGGGCCTGGCCGTAGCCGGCCGAGCCGCGCGGGTTGCACATCAGCACGGCGTATCCGGCCGCGGCGTAGACCTGTGCCTCATCGAAAAACGCGGCGGTGTACTGCGCGAACGGTCCGCCATGGATGTTCAGCAGCACCGGGTGCGGGCCCTTGCCCGGCGGCAGCACCAGCCAGCCGTGGACCGGGTAGCCGTCGGGGGCGGGGAACGTCACTTCCTGCGGCTCGATGATGCCTGCTTCGGTCCGCAGGGCGGCCGAGAAATCGGTGAGCAACCGGAGCTGGCCACCCTCGAGGACCCCAACGTCACCTGCCGTGGCGGCGTCGCTGTAGCTGACGAACACCGTGCCCGCACCGTCCGCGGCCCCGGCGACTACCCGGTCACCATGGATAAGGAGCGAATGGTCCCCCGTGGCGCTGAACTCGAGCAGCTCCACGGTTCCCTGGGCGTTGTTGAGCACCAGCGCGCTGTCTTTGCCGCGGAGGCCAATGGTAGTGCCGGGCGCTTCGATGTCCATGTTCTCCGCGTCGCTCAGGGCCCTGGCGTCGCCGCCGGCAGCGGGCATGACGTGGAGCACGGTGTTCTTGGCAACGAAGTCCTGGCCGGTGCTGCCCAGGTCCTGGGAGGTGAAGAACAGCCATTGGCCGTCCGCCGACTGCCGGACGTCCGAAACGGTCTGGGCGCCCAAGCTGCCCGCGGGCACCAGCGACGGAGTCCCGCCGTCGGCCGCTATGCGGTAAATCCCGGACACCAGGTCCAGGTCCGCGTCCTCGTGGAGGGCCGCCACGAAATACACGGCACTGCCGTCGCTGCTGAAGGTTGCCCCGGTGTGGTCGGTTGGCCCTTTCGTGAGCTGGCGCGACTGGGGCACCCCACCGGCGTCAGATCCAGCGGACTCCCCCGGGTGTTCACTTTCACTTCCGTTCCGGCCCTTGGCCGCGCGCCCCGCCGGCTTCACCCATGGTTCTCCGCCCAGTTCCGGTACGTCCAGCAGAAAGAGCTGCTGCGGCTTGTCCCTCGTGTAGCCCTCACCGTTCATCCTGTACTTGTACTCCGTGATGTACCGGGCGTCCTCAGCGCCGGACCCGACGCCGTCGAGCGTTCCGTAGCGGCCCACCTCCGGTTCCCTGGATGCGAAGACGATCCGTGCGGAATCCGGCGACCAGTCGAAGGACGAGACACCCATCTTCCTGTTGGTCAGGGCCTGGGGCTCCCCGCCGGCGGCCTCCACCACGTGGAGCTGCGGGCTGCCCCCCGGGGCGGCGCGGAGGAAAGCCAGGACCCGGCCGTCCGGCGAAAAGGCCGGCGCCGTATCGCGGAAACCCCGGGTCACGCGCCGGGGAAGCCTTTCCGGGTCCCGCGGCACGGTCCACAGCTGGCCCACATAGGAGTCGGCGTCAAAGTCGGGGCGGACGACGGAGACGACCGCCCTGGTTCCGTCGGGGTGGACGGCGGGGGCGGAGACGGAGTTGAGCAGCGGCAGATGTTCAGGCTTCATCCACGTGAGCCTAGCTGGTCCGGTACGGGTGCGGAACGGCGGCGGCGGAAAACGCCTGCCCTAGGATGGTCCTCATGCTTTCGCGCCTGCCCGTTCTGCTTTGTCCCGTTTGCCGCCAGGACCTCCAGCCCATCCACGACGGCGGCACCGGCCGCGTCCGGGCACTGGCCTGCCGGGAGCGGCACAGCTTTGACGCCGCCCGGCAGGGGTACTTCAACATGCTGGTGGGCAAGGGAACCGCCTTCGAATCGGATACGGCCGAGATGGTCGCGGCACGGGCAGCGTTCCTCGACGCCGGCCACTACCGGCCTCTGGCCGACGCTCTGGCCCTGGCAGCGGAACCGGCCTTGGGCGGCCCCGCACCAACAGTGCTTGACTCCGGGACGGGAACGGGGCACTACCTTCGGGCGATCCTTGATTATCTGAACGGGGCTCACTCGAGCAACAGCAGCGACCGTGCTGAAACCCGGGACTTTGTGGACGGTGCGGCCTCTGCCGACGGGGACCGGGTGGACGGCGTCACGGGCGTGGCCGCCGTCGGGCTGGACATCTCCAAGTTCGCGCTGCGCCGCGCCGCTAGACTCAACCCGGAAGCCGTCAACCTGGTGGGCGATGTGTGGCAGCCGCTTCCGCTGCCCGACGCCGCCGTCGACGTGGTTGCCGTGGTGTTCGCGCCCCGCAACGCGGCCGAGTTCGCCCGTGTCCTCAAACCCTCGGGCCGGCTTCTCGTGGTGACGCCGCGGGCAGGCCACCTCGGGGAAATCGCGAGCCAGGCCGGGATGCTGGGCATTGACCCCGCGAAGGACGAGCGCCTGGCCGAGGCGCTCGCAGGACGCTTCACCCCGCTGTCGACGCAGGACATCGACGTAGACCTGTCCCTTTCCCCCGAGGACGTGGCCAACCTCGCGCTCATGGGTCCCGCCGGCCACCACACGGACCGTGCCACGCTGACCGGACGGCTCGCCGGCCTTCCGCGAACCACCAGGGTCTCCGCCCGGTTCCGGATCAGCATCTTCGTGCCCGCGGAAATGCCCGCTCCATAACGGCTTGGCCACGTTCCTGCCCTGCCAGCCGTTCCCCTGCCGGGCGCTCCTGCTTCGGTCTACGATGGAAGAAAGTTACTGAGGGTCTGCCCCGCAGCCCTCGGGATCAAGGGGGAAAGCGATGTTTGAATGGCTGGGCCAAAACTGGTGGGCACTGTGGCTCACCCTCTTCCTGGTGTTCGCCGCCGTGGAGATGCTGACCCTTGACTTGTTTTTCATCATGCTGGGCGGAGGTGCCCTGGCCGGTCTGGTGGCCGACTTCGCCGGCGCGGACCTGTGGCTGCAGATTGTGGTGTTCTGCGTCGTCTCGCTGCTCATGATCGCGTTCGTGCGCCCGGTGACCCTCAAGCACCTCCACAAGGGCCCGCCCGAACAGCGCACCAACATCGACCGCCTGATTGGGGAATCCGCGCTGGTCCTGGAATCAGTAACGGCAACCGACGGACGCGTGAAGATCGGCGGCGACATCTGGAGCGCGCGTTCGCAGTCCGGCGTCATCCCCGAAGGCCAGCGCGTGATCGTTTCGGCCATTGAAGGCGCGACGGCGGTCGTGTCACCTCAGGCTGAGACCGCCGTCCAGTAGGCGGCTCCGCCCCATAGGTTTCTGCTCCCGCCGCGGCGGAGCAGCAGATTACGGCGAGTTTTTCGCCGGGTTAGAGCTTCACTGAAAGTTGGGGACAAAGGAGAAGTATGGATAGCCCAGGAGGAATCGCCCTCACGTTCGTGATGGTGGTTCTGATTATTTTCGTCATCATAGTGCTGGTCCGCTCGGTGCGGATCGTGCCGCAAGCCCGAGCCGGCGTCGTGGAACGGCTGGGGAAGTACCAGCGAACCCTAAATCCCGGCCTGACCCTCCTCATCCCCTTTGTTGACCGGCTCCTGCCGCTGCTGGACCTGCGCGAGCAGGTGGTGTCCTTCCCGCCGCAGCCCGTGATCACCGAGGACAACCTGGTGGTGTCCATCGATACGGTGGTCTACTTCCAGGTCACCGACCCGCGCGCGGCCACGTACGAGATCGCCAACTACATCCAGGCCGTGGAGCAGCTGACCACCACCACCCTGCGTAACGTAGTGGGTGGCCTGAACCTGGAAGAGGCGCTCACGTCCCGCGACCAGATCAACGGCCAGCTGCGCGGAGTCCTGGACGAAGCCACCGGCCGCTGGGGCATCCGCGTCTCCCGGGTGGAGCTGAAGGCCATCGACCCGCCGCACTCCATCCAGGATTCGATGGAGAAGCAGATGAGGGCGGAACGTGACCGCCGCGCCGCGATCCTGACCGCCGAGGGCACCAAGCAGTCCGCGATCCTCACGGCCGAAGGGCAGCGGCAGGCGGCTATCCTCAAGGCCGAGGGTGACGCAAAGGCCGCCATTCTGCGTGCCGACGGCGAGGCGCAGGCCATCCAAAAGGTGTTCGACGCCATCCACAAGGGCAACCCGGACCAGAAACTGCTGGCTTACCAGTACCTGCAGACACTGCCGAAGCTCGCGGACGGTTCCTCCAACAAGCTGTGGATCATTCCCAGCGAAGTTGGCGAGGCACTGAAGGGCATCGGCAGCGCTTTGGGCGGAACCAATCCCGACCCCCGCTCCGGCGGCCTGTTCAGCGACCAGGGCAGCGGCCAGAGCAGCGGCCAGTCCGGCGAGGCTGCGGCCCAGACCCAGGTGTAAGCGTTTCGGGTAAGCAACTCGGGTGGGCAAAAGGGAGGCAGGCCGCGACGGCTGCCTCCCTTTCGCTTGCGATACTGCCCGTGTTGGTGCGCGCCGCCGCATTGCTGCCTCTGCCGGATTGATGTCTCTACCGGATTGCTGCGCCCCGCCGAAATCCGTATAATGGGGTATTTGTCCGGCCGGATCAGTCCGTGCGGAACAACAATGCTTGGCGAAGCGTTTGAACTAGTGATGCTACGTGAACCACACCGTAGTCCGGAGGCGCCTTAATCAGGGCTTCCGGCTAGCGCGGAGTCCGCTCCGCGAACCGAATAGAGGGAGAAATCATGAGCGATCGCAGCCTGCGTGGCATGCGTCTTGGCGCCCAAAGCATGGAGACCGAATCCGGCGTGGAGCCGGCTCCGCGTCAGCGGGTTGAGTACCGGTGCGAGGATGGCGAACAGGTTTTTGTAACCTTTTCCTCCGAAGCCGAAATCCCCCCTGTCTGGGTTTCCAAGACCGGCAAGGAAGCGCTGCTCGTTGATGGCGAACGCCCGGACACCAGCAACGAGAAGGCCGTGCGCACCCACTGGGACATGCTGCTGGAGCGCCGCTCGCTTCCGGAGCTGGAGCAGATCCTCGAGGACCGCCTCACCATTCTGCGTGAGCGTCGCGGTGAACGGCGTTCCGCCTGACGGGCGCTACTTGCTAGCCGCCGTTTAGAGCCGAAAAGGCCGGATCCGCTGCACCATATGGATGCAGCGGATCCGGCCTTTTGCGTATCCGGCTGGGTCTTTGTGCGGCTAGTTGCGCGGGCTTTTTCCCGTCAGCTTCTTCCAGCGGGCGGTCAGGCCCCACTTTGTCACGTTGATCATGGCCTCAACCACAATGTTGCCGCTCATCTTGGACGCGCCCAGTTCACGTTCAACGAAGGTGATGGGCCGCTCCACGATGTTGAGCCCCATCTTGGCGACGCGCCACGCGAGGTCCACCTGGAAGCCGTACCCCACGGAATCGACCTGGTCCAGGTTGAGCTTCTCCAGTGTCGTGCGGCGGAACGCCCGGTAACCGCCCGTGACGTCCTTGATCTTGAGGCCGAGCATGATGCGGGCGTACGTGCTTCCAGTCCGGGAAATAGCCTGGCGGTACAGCGGCCAGTTAACGACGCTTCCGCCCTTCACCCAGCGGGAACCCATGGCAAGGTCAGCGCCCTGGTCCACGGCCTCCAGCAGCGAGGGCAGCTGTTCCGGCTGGTGCGACCCGTCGGCGTCCATCTCAACCAGGACGTCGTAGCCTGCGTCCAGCCCCCATTTGAAGCCGGCGATGTAGGCGGCGCCCAGGCCTTCCTTGCCCTTCCGGTGCAGGACGTGGACCTGGTTGTCCTCGGCCGCGATGCTGTCCGCAAGCTGTCCGGTGCCGTCCGGGCTGTTGTCGTCCACAACGAGGACATCGGAAGCAGGCACGGCGGCGCGCAGGCGTCCAAGAGTCTTCGGAAGCGACTCCAGCTCGTTGTAGGTGGGGATGATGGTGAGGACACGCACAGGGAGGCCTTTCCTGGATGGGAGCGGTCAGCACGCGGGAGCCCGGCGGGAACGCCGGCTCGCAAAGCGCAACTACCTATTATACGGGCCTCGCGGAGCGCTCGTGTCGCGGAGTGCTTCCGTCCGCCCGGCAGGGGTCCGGGACAGAAAGTGTCCGTTCGCGCTTGTCCCTGGCCGGGGGCAGGAGCCAGCTCCACCACGGGCGGGTCCAAGCGCCCCGGGCCAGTTCGGTATACCGCGACGAGCGGTTGGAGAACTGTTTTCTGATGCGCTTCGGACCCGCCCCGGTTGCCACCTGCATGGGTCACCGGCCAGTCCAGGCGGTCCGGCGGCGGCAGCGGTGGCCGGACGAATGCTGCTGCTGAAGCATCTGTCCGTTGATGCTCAATGCTACGGACTGGCTTGGGGCTGTCAACCGGCACCTGACCTGCCCGTTCATGCATCGTCGCTGGTCAGCGCCCGGTTTTGCCGGGTGCTGTGGTGTCAGATGGCGCCCGGATGGCCCAATAAGTCGCTGGCAGGCCCGCCTGCTGATCAGGCGCGGAGAGCCTCTGCGGAGAACAGTTCCAGCCCGTTCCGCACGGTCTGCAGGCAGCGCGGGTCGGCCCCGGTGTCCAGTGCGGGAAGCAGCGGCGTCCGGGCGCGGGGATCCGTGCTCCAGGACTGGACCCTGCCGTCCGCCACCTGGACCATGAGCTCATCCACTTCCCAAACGGCGAAGGTTGCGGGTGCGCCCGGTACCAGCTGGCCGGCCATGGGGTTTTCGTACCGGGCGGCGCGCCAGCCGGCCCGCGTATGGCCGAGGAAGGCCGCGCGGGCGGAGATCCGCTGGCCGGCGTCGTGGTGTTCGAGGCAGGCCCGCACGCTGGACCAGGGACGGAGCGGCGTCACCGGCGTGTCGCTGCCGAAGCAGATGGGGACGCCGGCCGAGTAGAACGATGCGAACGGGTTCATGCCCCGGCTGCGCGTTCCCAGGCGCTGCTCGTAGAGCTGGCCCTGGCCGCCCCACACGGCATCGAAGGCGGGCTGCACGCTGACCGTCACGGAGTATTTCGCGAGGCGGGCGATGGCGTCCGCGTCGGCCATCTCTACGTGCTCGAAGCGGTGCCCCGCAGCCCGGACCCGCTGCTCCCCCACCTCGGCGGCAGCCTCCTCGAGGGCTTGCAGGGCCGCATCGAGGCCGGCGTCGCCTATGACGTGGAAGCCGCCCTGGATCCCCAGCACGGAACACGCCGCGAGATGCGCGGCTGCTTCGGATACAGAGAGGTACGCCGTGCCGGATTCGCCCGGGGCGTCCGTATACGGTTCCCGCAGGGACGCCGTACGGGAACCGATCGACCCGTCGATGTTCAGGTCCCCTGCAAAACCCCGAACCCGGACCCCAAGTTCGGCAAGCAGCGCCTCGGCGTCGGCCGCAGTCGGCGTCAGTTCGCCCCAGTATGGGAGCACCTCCGGGGCCGGGAGGGAGCCCGGCCTGTCATTCCAGCCGGCCGCCAGCCGCAGGTCGTCTGTGCTGCTGATTTTTGGCGCGCCCATCTCCGCCAGCGCCACGTATCCGTTGGCCGCAGCTTCGTCCAGCGCGCGCCGCTGGTAGTCCTGCAGCGCAGCGGACGGCAGGCGGCGCGTGGCCTGCCGGGCTGCGGTGTGGGCCTGACGCTTGACGTGACCGCCTGGGGCGTAGCCGTCCAGTTCTTCCAGCCCGGCACTGGCTGCGAGTGACCGCGAGACGAGGGCGGAATGCGCATCAACGCGGGAAAGATACACCGGACGGCCAACGGCGGCACGTTCCAGCTCTCCGGCATCCGGGAGCGTGGGATCGTCCCACCGCGACTCATCCCAGCCGTGCCCCAGCACCGCGCCATCCCCGCCCGAGGCGGCGACGGCGTCCAGCAGCTCCCGGGCCGACCGCACACCGCCCAGCGGCAACGAGCCAAGCGCAATGCCGGTCTCCGTCAGGTGGACGTGGGAATCGACAAAGCCCGGTGCGACGAGGGCGCCCCGCAGATCGATGATGTCCATCGAACTGTCGGCAATCGAGGCAGCAGCCTGCTCCGAGCCCACCCAGGCGACGGTGTCGCCGTCCACGAGCGTGGCCGTGGCGAAGGGGTCGGCCGCGGTGTAGACGGAACCGTTGCGGTACAGCGTGACCTTTGACGGTCCGGTTCCTTCCTGCGGGCGGGCGGGGGCATCGGCCATGGGAGCGCTCCTTGGAAAGGTTCAATTGAGGTGGTCAAAACGGTGTCCAGCACTGGACTTCAGTACGGAGGCGGGGGCCCTTGTGCCGGGTCAGGAACGGTCAGCCCACTGTGGAGTAGGCGACGACGCCGCGCCTGATCAGCCGGATGGCCTCGCCGCACAGCCGCGCCAGCCGCGGGTCAAGCCCGGGAATCTTGGCCAGCTGGTCCAGCAGGTCGATCACCTGCTTCACCCACCGGACGAAGTCGCCCGCGGCCAGGTCGGTGCCGTTGAGCACTTCCTGCAGGTGCCGGCCGCGGGCCCACTTGTACATGGGCCAGACCAGTCCCAGCTCCGGCTCACCGGTGAGCGGCAGCTTGTTCTGCTCCTCCACGTCTTCCAGCGCAGACCACTCTCGCACCACGATGTCCACGGCGGTCTCCAGCGAGACGCTGGGCATGCGGGGCCGCAGCCCGCGGTCCTCCCGCTTGGCCTGGTACACCAGCACGCTGGCGAACGAGGCCACCTCCACGGCGTCGAGGTCATCGAACGCGCCCTGCCTCAGGGACTGCGAAATCAGCAGGTCCTTTTCACCGTAGATCCGGCGCAGGCGCTGGCCGTCAGTACTGATGCGATGCAGGCCCTCCTCAGCGGTCTCGAGGTAGCCGTACGCCGACAGGACGTCGCAGACCCGGTCGAACGTCTTGGCGATGGTGTTGGTGCGCCCCTGGATCTGGCGCACCAGACCGTCGGTCTCCTTGCGCAGCCTCCACCAGCGTTCAGACCACCTGGCGTGGTCCTCGCGTTCGCTGCAGCCGTGGCAAGGGTGGGCGCGCAGGGTCCGTCGCAGGTCGGCGATCTTCTTTTCCTGGTTTTGCAGGGCAGAGCCCAGCCCGAAGTCGTTGTTGCGGCTGCTTCCCGTGGCCGGCGGCCGGTTCTCGCGCAGCGCGTTCCGGACGGACGAGGCCAGGTCCCGACGCGACTTGGGAACCTTCGCGTTGAAGGACTTGGGAATCCTGATCCGGGTCAGTGGCGCGATGGGGCCCTCAAGGTCATCGACGCCGATCCGGCGCAGCTGGCTTTCCAGGGTCAGCACCGCGGGCCTGGGCTCGCGGGAGCTGTGGTCCGAGCTCAGCACCACGGCAAAGCCCGGGGCGCGGCCGGCCGGGACATCCACCACATCGCCAGGCAGGAGACGGCTCAGGGAGTCCTCGTTGAGTGACTTGCGCGCCTTCGACTTGCTCCGTGAACTGAAATTCTCGGCGTCGGAAAGTTCCCGCCGCAGCCGGGCATATTCGGTGAAGTCGCCCAGATGGCACGTCATCGACTTCGCGTAGCCGGCCAGTGACTCCTCGCGGCTGCGGACCTGCCGGGCCAGCCCCACCACTGACCGGTCGGCCTGGAACTGGGCGAAGGAGGACTCCAGGATTTCCCTGGCCCTGGGCCGGCCAAACTGGGCGAGCAGGTTGATGCTCATGTTGTAGGTGGGCCGGAAGCTGGAATTCAGCGGGTATGTCCGGCGTGAAGCAAGGCCGGCCACCGCGGCAGGGTCGGTGCCCGGCTGCCACAGCACCACGGCGTGGCCTTCGACGTCGATGCCGCGCCTGCCCGCCCTGCCGGTGAGCTGTGTGTACTCCCCTGCGGTGATGTCCACGTGGGCTTCGCCGTTGAACTTGTCCAGCTTCTCGAGCACCACTGAACGGGCCGGCATGTTGACGCCGAGGGCCAGCGTCTCGGTGGCGAAAACGGCCTTCACGAGGCCGTCGGCAAAAAGCTTCTCGACCACTTCCTTGAACGTGGGCAGCATGCCGGCATGGTGCGCCGCGATGCCGCGCAGGAGCCCCTCGCGCCAGTTCCAGAAGCCCAGCACCTCAAGGTCGTCGGACGGAATGTCCTGGCCCGCCTCGTCAACCCGCTGGGCGATGATGCCCTGCTCCCGCTCCGTGGTGAGCCACAGCCCGGACGCCACGCACTGGGAGACGGCGGCGTCACAGCCGGCCCGGGAAAAGATGAAGGTGATGGCGGGCAGCAGGTCCTGCCGGTCAAGGCTGGCGATGACCTGCGGCCGGCTGGCACGGCGCACCGCGGTCCGGGCCTCCTGCTGCGGCCTGTCGCCATAGCGCTGCCGCTGCTGCCGCCGCTGGCTCCGGCCGCCGTGGCCAAAGCGGCCCTGGAAGTTGAGCTGGCTTTCGGCCCTCGAAAGGGACATGAGCTCCGGGTTGACCTCGAAACCCCGCTGGCCGGCGTCGGACGGTGCGGGCGCAAGCGGCAGGGCAGAGGCCGCGTCGGGAGCGCCGGCAGGGGCGATTTCGTCGAAGGTGGTCTCGCCCGCGAAAAGATCCACGATGTCCCGGCCCACCATGACGTGCTGCCAGAGCGGCACGGGACGGTGTTCGGAGACGATCACGTCGGTGTCGCCGCGGACGGTGTCCAGCCAGGCGCCGAATTCCTCCGCGTTGGAGACGGTGGCGCTGAGGGACGCGACCTGCACTTCGCTGGGCAGGTGGATGATGACTTCCTCCCAGACTGCACCGCGGAAGCGGTCGGCCAGGTAGTGGACCTCGTCCATGACCACAAAGCCCAGGTCGAACAGGGTGTCCGAGTCTGCATACAGCATGTTGCGAAGGACCTCGGTGGTCATCACCACCACGGGCGCGTCCCCGTTGATGCTGGTATCGCCGGTCAGGAGTCCGACGTTCTCCTCGCCGTATTTCTCCGTCAGTTCGGTGAATTTCTGGTTGCTGAGCGCCTTGATGGGGGTGGTGTAGAAGGCCTTCAGTCCGCGCTGCAGCGCCAGGTAGACGGCGAACTCGCCCACGATGGTCTTGCCGGCGCCGGTGGGTGCGGCGACCAGGACGCCGCGGCCCTCCTGAAGGGATTTGCATGCCTGCCGCTGGAAGTCGTCCAGTTCAAAGCTGAGTGTGCGGGCAAACGCGCCCAGATGGGTCTTTGCTTCCGCGGCCCGTTCGGCGCTGGCACGGTACCGTTCGGAGGGCGACGGGGTGGTGGTGGACATGTTTCAAGCCTAGCCGCGGCGGAGCTAGAGATTCTTCAGCTCACTGTCCGGAGTTGCGATATCGGCTGTGGCCTCGGTCTCAGCGGCGACCTTCTCCGCACGGCGTGCACGGCGGCGGTCATTGAGGGTGCACAGGCCAATGGCTGCAAAGAAGAGCACCAGCATGGGCGTGGCAAGGTAGAACATGCTCATGGCGTCCGCGCCGGGGGCAGCCATAGCCGCAAAGAGGCAGACCAGGAACACGGTGATGCGCCAGCTCCTCATGAGCTGCGCCCCCCGCAGGAGCCCGGCGAGATTCAACCCGACCAGGACAACCGGCAGAAGGAACGCGATGCCGAAGGCAAGCAGCAGCCGCAGCACGAAGGAGAGGTAGACCTGCGCGCTGATGAAGTTTGAGCCGCCGGAGGGAGTGAATTCGGTGAGGACCCTGACGGCGTTCGGCAGGACCAGCCAAGCCATCGTGACACCGCCGACGAAAAGGGGGACGGCAGCGGCCACGAAGGTCAACGCCAGCCGGCGTTCCTTCTTGTGGAGGCCCGGCACGATGAATGCCCAGAGCTGGTACAGCCATACCGGGCTGGCCAGGATGACACCCAGGAAGACGGACACCTGGATCATGAGATCGAACGAGCTGGCCACGCCGTCGAAGTTGAGGGTCGCCTGCCGGCCGGCATTGTTGTTGAGGTCCCGGATCGGCTTGATCAGGGCCGAGAGCATGGGCTGATAGACCACGAATCCCGCAACTGTGGCGAGCACAACCGCTATGGCGGACTTGAACAGCCTGTTCCTGAGTTCGCGCAGATGGTCCAGCAGAGCCATCCGTCCCTCAGGGTTGGAGCGACGACTCATGGTTAGTGCCACGTGATCTTAGGCGCGGTTGGGGGGCGGAACGTCGTTGCCGTCAGCAGGACGGTTATCCGTGGTGGAGGAACGCGGGTGGTTAACCACGGTGCCTTCGACGGGGTCCGGGCCATCCTTGGCTTCCGAGGCTCCGTCCTTCTTCATTTCGCGGACTTCCGACTTGAAAATACGCATCGACTGGCCGAGGCTCCGGGCCATGCCGGGAAGCTTCGGTGCGGCGAAAAGCACCAAAGCCAGGACGATGATGATTATGAGATGCCAGCCTTCAAGCCTCATGGTGGGTGTTCCTTTCGTTTAGGT
Organism: Arthrobacter sp. 05T423; assembly: GCF_056396245.1. Lineage (NCBI taxonomy): Bacteria > Bacillati > Actinomycetota > Actinomycetes > Micrococcales > Micrococcaceae > Arthrobacter > Arthrobacter sp. 05T423. The sequence goes on along the minus strand of NZ_JBFTLC010000008.1, from coordinate 111,415 downwards.
ACATCCTACGTTTATCTGAATTCGATGTCGCGCAGCGACTGGGGCTGGCCCCGTTCGGCCTTCCGGCTGACCCGGCGCTGACGCCGGGCCTCCCTGCGGGCCTCTTTGGATGCGTCGTAATCATGGCGCATCTGATGCGGCGAGGCAAAAGGAGCCGTTCCTTGTGCAGCCCCGATGACGTCTGGGCCAGACGCGGTGAGGGCCGCGCCGCCCGGCACTGCCGCGGGGACCGAAAGGCTGGTGAGTTTGTTCCCCGCGTCGCCGAGCTCCTTGACCGTTGCCATGAACTGACGGAACAGCCGGACACCCATGAGCACGAAGAACAGCAGCGACAGTGACACAAGCGCCACCCAAATAAGGATCCAGGACCACCAAGGCATGCTGAGTAGTCTAGCTGGCGTACGGGCTAGCCGTTGTACAGGGCCAGGGCAGATTCGATCCAGTCCCGTGAGGACCGGGCAAACACTTCCGGCTCCAGGATCCGTGCCGTTCCACCGTGCTGCGCCACAAACATGGGCAGCCATGACGTGTTGCCGAACCGGATCTCGGCCACCAGGCCGCCGTCGGGCAGCGGCGCTGTCCGCTCGGCGTAGTAGTCGTCCGCAAGCCCGGCACCGCGCGCGGTGAGCTGGACGGTTACCAGGGTGTCGTCGTCGTTCGGTGTGAACAGCTTTGCCGGGAACCCGCCGTCGGGCTTCAGTCCCGACGAGACAGGCTTACCGTTCGGGGTGAGGTTCTCGATCCGGTCCAGCCGGAAATTCCGCAGCCCGGCCGCCGAGTGGCAGTAGGCCTCGAAGTACCAGGTGTTGTCCAGGGAGTAGAGCCGCAGCGGATCCACGTCCCGCTCCGACAGGGCATCCTTCTGCCCGGAAAGGTAGACGAGGTGCAGCTGGGAGCCCGCTTCAATCGCGTTGCGGATGACCTCCAGGTTGGCGGAGTTGCTGGGTCCCACCTCCGGCCCGGACAGGGCAGCGGCGCGGAGCCCCTCCTCCCCCGCCGCGGCCATCAGCTTGAGCGTCACCGATTCCAGCGCGCTTCCCTCTGCGAGTTCCGGGAGACCGTTCAGGGTCTCGAGTCCCGTGAGCAGTGCGCAGGCCTCGTCCACGGTGAAGCGGACCGGCCGGTTCAGCTCCATGGACTGGCTGATGAAAACGTGGCCTTCCTCCCACTGGATGTCTAGCAGTTCATCCGGGTATCCCTGCGGCAGGCCGGAGCAGATCAGGATGAGCAGATCGCTCTCCAGCTCCTGGCGGGTCACCCCGAACCTGTCGGCCACCTCTTCGATGGGCAGGCCCTGGTTGCGGACCAGGAACGGGACCAGCTGCAGCATCCGCTTGAGCTGGTCCTCCGACGTGCGCTTGCGCGTCCGTTTTCCGGTGCCGGCATGCGCGAACGAGTACGCCGGCACCGGAGCGGCGATGAACTCGGCGGCGTTGGCCAGGCGGCGCTGCACGGCAGCGGACAGCTCCGCAGGCGCCACCACCCTGACGCTGGGCCCGTAGGAGGCCAGCTCCTCGCCGAGCACCTCAGCGTCTCGGTAGGGAACGGCCAGCCGGTCCCACCCGGCGTCGGCCTCCGTGTCCATATCCGTACCCGTGTCCGGGGACGCAGCGGTACCGGTGGCACGCTTGCGCAACCCCAGCAGCTTGCCGGTGCGGACGTCCACCGCCGCAGTGCTGACCGGCAGCTCCGGGAGGGTGTTCAGCTCGGCACGCACGTTGAAGCCGGCTGGAGGTGTGAAGGCTTCCCTGTCCAGAATTGTCACGGCAGACGTCAGGCGCGACAGCCGGAAGTAGCGTTTGGCGCCACGGCCGCGGTCAAAGCCCACGAGGTACCACTGGCCGAAGCGGCTGCCCAGCCCCCAGGGCTCAACGACGCGTTCCTCTTCGCGGCCCGTGCTGCCCGCGAGATACAGGAACCGGACGGCGTGCTGGGCGTGCATGGCGGCCACGAGGTCCTCGAACGCCTGGCCGGGGGGCTTGATGCGCGGCTGGACCCCTGCCGGAAGTTCGACGTCGGCCAGGCCGCCTGCTGCCTGCAGCTTGCGGAGCGCGTTGCTCGCCGCCGTGCCCAGCGCCGCCTGTTCCCAGAGCTGCGAGGCCAGCAGCAGGACCGTCCACTCGTCCGGGGTCAGCTCCACGTCCGGCAGGCGGTTGGATTCCCTGCCGATCCGGTACCGGGTGGTGCCGGGATCGTCCGAACTCCAGCCCAGGTCCGTGACGGTTTCGACGTCGAAGCCGAAGTCGCGCAGGTCGTTCTTGTCGCGTTCGAACATGCGGCCAAAGGCGGAGTCGCTGGCCGCGCCGCCCGAATAGATTTTTTCCCGCAGCTCACTGCGCCGCAGACCGTACCGCGAATTCAGCAGGGCTATCAGGAGGTTCAGCAGGCGTTCAGTACGTTGGGCGGACACTCTGGTTACGTTACTAAAGCCATTCCGGCAAAAACGCGAAAGCGCGGCAACAATCCGGAAAATCCTTCCGATTGTTACCGCGCTTCCGCAATACGGTGGTGGGCCCACGACCGCCGGGTTCCCTGTCCGAGCTTGCGAGGATAGGGAGCGGTTGGGGACTAGCGGACGCCCACCAGGTCCACGACGAAGATCAGTGCCTCGTTCGGGCCGATGGCTCCGCCGGCACCGCGTGAGCCGTAGGCCAGCTCGGAGGGGATCTCAAGGCGGCGGCGTCCGCCGACCTTCATGCCGAGCAGTCCCTGGTCCCAGCCCTGGATGACCTGGCCGACGCCGACGCGGAAGTCCAGCGGGGCGCCGCGGCCCCAGGAGGCGTCGAACTCTTCGCCGGTGGACCAGGCCACGCCGACGTAGTGGGTGGACACGGTGTCGCCGGCCTTGGCTTCCGGTCCGTCGCCATCAATGAGGTCGGTGATGACGAGTTCCGTGGGCACCGGGCCTTCGGGGAAGTTGATTTCCGGCTTTTCTCGGTCGAGCTTGCGCTGGCCAAATGACATGGTTGCTCCTTCTGCTGGTGGGGAACTTTGTTTTTTGAGAACTTGGGGTGTTACTCGACGCTTGGCTTACTTAACACCCAGGATGTCGACGACGAACACGAGGTCGCCCTTGGCGTCACCCTGGCCAGAGTCGCCGTAGGCGAGGGCCTTGGGGATGACCAGCAGGACACGGGAGCCGACCGTCTTGCCGGCCAGGCCCTGGGTCCAGCCCTTGATGACCTGGTTCAGGGCGAACGATGCCGTCTGCTTGCGGTCAAAGCTGGAGTCGAACTTCTTGCCGCTGGCCAGGGCAACGCCCACGTAGTTGACCGTCAGCGTGTCCGTGGCCTTGACCGCGGCGCCCTTGCCCTTGATCAGGTCCTGGGCTACGAGCTTTTTCGGGGCGGCGACGCCCTTGACCGAGATCTCGGGGATGCCGTCCTTCTCGGTGACGGTCGGCAGGCCGGCGGGCGGGGTGACCGCATCGCCTTCCGGCTTCTCCAGGACCTTCGGGGCATCCTTGGTGGAGAGCACCTTGATGATCAGCAACTGGGACGGCTGGGCAGCGGAACCTTTCGCCGCAGCTTGCGCCGGTGCGACCAAGGCCAGCTGGGAGCCGACCTTGGCGCCCACGAATGCGTTATAGATGATAGGGCTGCTGGTTTTGACTTCGTCGCTCAGCTCGAAGGACTGAGGATCCCGGGCGAAGCCGTCGTCGATGGTGGATCCGTCTTTGGCGTTGAGACTCAGAACGGAAATCTCGGCGATCTGGTTGGCCTTCACGCGCTCCCCGCTGCCTTCGGTGACAACCTTGACGGTGGGTTCGGTGACGACGAGGGGCTTGGTGAACTCGACGCCCGGGGCTTTCCTGTCTCCCTTGTCCGTCAGCTTGAGCGAGTCGAGCTTGGCGGTCTCACCCGCGGACTGGCTAGTCGGTTCCGGGGCTGCTGGCTCCTGGCCACCGCAGGCGGTCAGCAGAAGCAGCGCGGGCAGAAGGATTGTTAGTAGTCGGCGCACGTAAGAACTTTCGTCGGGGCAAGATGGATGCCCTGCCGGTGGAGGTGCTGCACACGGCAAGGCAGTCAGGACCGCAGAACGGCCTCTTCCAGAGTAACGCGGAAAGCTGGGTATCAGCCCATAGAGTCCAGAAGGGCATCCACCCGTTCGTCCACATTGCGGAACGGGTCCTTGCACAAAATGGTCTGGTGCGCGCGGTCGTTGAGCTTCAGATGGACCCAGTCCACGGTGTAGTCGCGGCCCAGCTCCTGCGCCTTGCGGACGAAGTCACCACGCAGCTTGGCCCTGGTGGTCTGGGGCGGGGCGTCCACGGCGTCCTTGATGGCCGTCTCCTCGGTGACGCGGCGGACGGCGCCGCGCGACTGGAGCAGGTAGTACAGGCCGCGCGAACGGGAGATGTCGTGGTACGTCAGGTCCAGCTGCGCGATCCGGGGTGCGTCCAGGCCCAGGCCGTGGCGCCTGCGGTAGCTGTCCATCAGCTTCTTCTTGATCGCCCAGTCGATTTCGGTGTCGATGGTGCTGAAGTCACCGCTTTCGATGGCGCGCAGCGTCCTCCCCCACAGGTCCAGGATCAGCGGGACGTGCGGGTTGTGGGCGCCGTTTTCCTCGACGAACGCCGTGACCTTGTTCAGGTACTCCTGCTGGATTTCAAGCGCGGTCAGCTGGCGGCCGTTGGCGAGCCGGACCAAAGCCCGGCCGCTCAGGTCATGGGAGATCTCCCGGATGCTGCGGATGGGGTTTTCCATCCGCATGTCCCGCATGATCACACCGGCCTCGATCATTCGCAGAATGAGGTCGACGGTGCCCACCTTGAGCAGCGCCGTGGTTTCGGACATGTTGGAGTCCCCGACGATCACGTGCAGGCGCCGGTAGAACTCGGCGTCCGCATGCGGTTCGTCGCGGGTGTTGATGATCGGCCGGGAACGGGTGGTGGCGGAGGACACGCCCTCCCAGATGTGGTCTGCCCGCTGCGAAAACGCGTAGGTGGCCCCGTGCGGCGTCTTCAGGATCTTGCCGGCACCGGCAATAAGCTGGCGCGTCACGAGGAAGGGGATCAGGATCTCGGCCAGCCGGGTGAACTCACCGCGGCGGGGAATGAGGTAGTTTTCGTGGCTGCCGTAGGAGTTGCCGGCGGAGTCGGTGTTGTTCTTGAACAGGTACACGGTGCCGTTGAAGCCCTCGGCGGCGAGCCGGGACTGGGCCTCGTCCACGAGGTCGTCCAAGATGAGCTCCCCGGCGCGGTCATGTGCGATCAGCTGGGCGAGGTCGTCGCATTCAGCGGTCGCATATTCCGGATGCGAGCCCACGTCGAGGTAGAGCCGCGACCCGTTGGTGAGGAACACGTTGGAGGACCGGCCCCAGCTGACCACCTTACGGAACAGGTAGCGGGCCACTTCCTCCGGTGCGAGGGGCCGGGAATCCGGGCTCGAATAGGAAATCCCGAATTCGGTTTCAATGCCGAAGATCCTCTTGTCCATGTCAGCTCTCCTCAGCCAGCAGTTCCACAACGTCCTGGTCGGACAATCTGCGGAAAGCCCTGCGCGTCCCCCTGTTGCTTTCCGAACTGCGGTATAGCACCGCCACTTCCAATGCCTTTGCCGGCAGGTCTGCTGCCTCGTTGTCCGTCACGAGTCCCCTGATGGCGAGCCGGATCGCCGCCGCGAACGAGAGGTCGCGCTGCCAGCCGCCCTCGATCGCCCGGGACACCTTGTCCGCCTGGCCGCCCATCACAATGAAGTTGTGCTCGTCCGCGATCGAGCCGTCAAACGTCAGCCGGTACAGGTGGTCGAGGTCCTGGCTCGCACCGACCTCTGCCACGGCCAGCTCCACCTCGAACGGCTTCTGCTCCGCGGTGAAGACGGCGCCCAGGCTCTGGGCGTAGACGCTGGCCAGTCCGCGGGCGGTGACGTCCTCACGGTCGTAGGAATAGCCGCGGACATCGGCGTAACGCACGCCGGCCTGGCGGAGGCTCTCAAACTCGTTGTACTTCCCGACGGCGGCAAAGGCGATCTTGTCGTAAATCTCGCCGACCTTGTGCAGCGAGGGGGACGGGTTTTCGGCCACCAGGGCAATCCCGTCCTCGCAGCTGACCACGATCACTGACCGTCCCCGGGCAATGCCCTTCCGCGCGAAATCCGCGCGGTCCTTCATCAGCTGTTCGGGGGAGACATAGAACTGCTGCGTCATATCAGGCCTCCCTGCGGGCAGCTGCCCTGGACTGGATGATGTTTCCGGCCGTGGCGGCGAGTTCGCGTTCCGAAACCCGCCGGGCTCCGGCCCGGTTGACGGCGTACACGACGGGCCACAGTTGCCGCACGGGATCGGGGCCACCCGTGGCGGAGTCGTCGTCGGCTGCGTCATAGAGGGATTCCACGGCCACCGCGACGGCTTCGTCCTCAGTCAGGTTGGGCCGCCAGAGCTTTTTCAGTGCGCCGCGGGCGAACATCGATCCCGAGCCCACGGCGTGGTGTTCCTGTTCCTCGTAACGGCCGCCGGTCACGTCATAGGAGAAGAGCCGTCCAACTCCGGCGGCAGTGTCAAACCCTGCGAACAGCGGGACGACCGCGAGGCCCTGGAGCGCCATCGGCAGGTTGCCCCGGATCATGGCGCCCAGCCGGTTCGCCTTGCCGTCTAGGCTGAGCAGGGTCCCCTCGATCTTCTCGTAGTGCTCGAGCTCCACCTGGAACAGCCGCGTCAGGTCGATGGCGATGCCCGCTGTGCCGGCGATTCCGAGGACCGAATACTGGTCTGCGGGAAAGACTTTTTCGATGTGCCGGCTGGCGATGATGTTGCCCATGGTGGCCCGGCGGTCACCGGCCATGACGATGCCACCGGCGTAAGCCATCGCCACGATGGTGGTGGCGTGGGGCACGGCGGGCAACTGGACGGCGGACGTGCCCGTCGCGAATGGTGCGTATTGGGGAAGCAGTTCCGGACGGTCGCGTTGGAGATGCTCAGTGAACGACGACGTCGCGTGGGCGGCTACCTTGTTGGCTGTTGTCTCCTGCACTGGTGCACTCCTTCAACGTGATACTTCAGCGGCTGTCCGGTACCTCTGGCTTCCGTGCCCGGTGCGGGTGGGGTCGCTGCCGGTTTACTGGCCGCCCTTTTGCACGAATGCCCGGACGAATTCCTCCGCGTTGGACTCCAGGACGCCGTCGATCTCGTCGAGGAGGTCATCAACACCCTGTGTCGAGGCGGACGCCTGTCCATCTGCCGGCGCCGGCGGTACGGGGACCTCTTCCTCGACCTCGGTGTCGCGTGGCTGCGGCTGCTGCTGCTCCTGGCCTGCCATGTCCTTCTCCTTCATCCAGTCCCCGCTTCTCCAGGGACATCCTGTATGCCCATATTGCCACGCAATGGGCCTTTGCGGGGTGCATTATGCCGGTGGCGGAGCCGGCGCCGATCCGAGGAGTTCCGCAAGGAACGGTCCCGCCTCGCGGTGCCTGGCAAACAGCCCTCCCGTCAGCGCTTTTGTGCCGCGCAGCGGCTCCCGGGTGGGGACGCGCTGCAGCCTTCCGTAGCCCGGCACGTCGAAGATCACCGAGTCCCAGCTAGCCCCTACCACGTCCTTGCTGAAGCTGCTGACGCAGCGTCCCCGGAAGTACGCCCGGGTGTCCGACGGCGGTTCCGTCACCGCCACGGCGATGCCGGCGTCGTCCACGATCCGCTCCATCCGGCCCCGTGACAGCAGGCGGTAGTAGAGCCCCTTTTCGGGCCGCAGATCGGACCATTGCAGATCGACCAGGCCCAGCCGGGCGTCATCCCACTGGAGCCCGTCACGCTGGCGGTAGCCCTCCAGGATGGAGAGCTTGCCCAGCCACTCCACGGACGTGGCAGCGGCGGACCGGTCGCTGTCCAGCTGGGTCAGGGTAGCGGCCCACCGTTCCAGCACCGCGTGTGTGTGGCCGTCGCCGTCGACGGCGTCCGATACCCCTGTGTCCTGGGCGAGCTTGTCGGCGGCCTCGTGGTACATCCACTGCAGGTCCAGGGCCGTCACGCGGCGTCCGTCCAGCAGCCTGACTTTTGTGGTGAGGGAGGTGTCGTGGCTGATGGCCTGCAGCGCGGCCACAGGCTCGTGCACCTCGATCCGTGGCGCGAGGCCCGCTTCGATCAGGCTCAGCACCATGGCGGTGGTCCCGAACTTCAGGTAATTGGACACCTGGCTCAGGTTGGCGTCGCCGATGATGACGTGCAGGCGCCGGTACTTGTCTGCCGTCGCATGGGGCTCGTCGCGGGTGTTGATGATGGGGCGCCGGATGGTGGTTTCCAGACCCACCTCTGCCTCGAAGAAGTCCGCCCGTTGGCTGATCTGGAAGCCGGGCCGGGAGCTGTCCTGGCCCAGGCCCACGCGCCCCGAGCCGCAGATGATCTGCCGCGAGACGAAGAACGGGGTGAGCCCGCGGACAATGTCTCCGAACGGCACCGACCGCGGCATGAGGTAGTTTTCGTGCGACCCGTAGGAAACCGACTTGTTGTCGGTGTTGTTCTTGTACAGGTTGACGGCGGGCAGTTCCGGGTCGCCGGCCAGCCTGCGGACGGCAGCCAGGCCCACGAGGTCTCCGGCGGCATCCCAGGCCACTGCCGCCGCGGGGTTGGTGACCTCCGGGCTGGAGTACTCCGGGTGGGCGTGGTCCACGTAGAGACGTGCCCCGTTGCCGAGCACCATGTTCATCAGCAGCGAGCCCGATTCGTCCTCGCCGTCCAGTTCGAGCTCTTCCCGGCCGTAGGCAAGCGCCACGGCTTCGGCGTCAAGCACCGGCGGCTGGTCCGTCAGTTGGCTGGGGTGGGCCTGGCCGCGCTCGAGTGTCCAGCCGCGGGCATCGTGCAGCGGCTCTTCGTCCGTGTAGTCCCAGCGGGTTTCGGCGCCGCCGGCGGCCCGGAGCCGGGTGACCTGGGCGTAGGCCTGAACCACCCGGGCGGACATCATCGTGGCGTTGGCGCCCGGAGCGGCCGGCGCGTGAATCCCGTATTCGGTTTCCGACCCCATGACCCGCATCGCGCCGCCGGCCGGCAGGCCACCTCCCAGCACTGACTCGGAGGCGGCCGTCACAGGTACTGGCCCGTGCTGGGCATGGTCTCGATGGATTTGCCGGGCTCCTGGCCGGCCTTACCCTGAACGATGGTGCGGATGTACGTGATGCGTTCACCCTTCTTGCCGGAGATGCGTGCCCAGTCATCCGGGTTGGTGGTGTTGGGCATGTCCTCGTGTTCGCGGAACTCGTCGACGACGGCCCGCAGCAGGTGGTCGATGCGCAGGCCCTTCTGCTGCGTGGTCAGGAGGTCCTTGATGGCGTACTTCTTGGCACGGTCCACGACATTCTGGACCACGGCCCCGGAGTTGAAGTCCTTGAAGTACAGCATCTCCGTATCGCCGTTGGCGTAGGTGACTTCCAGGAATTCGTTGGACTTCTCCGTCGAGTACATCGACTCCACGGTGCGCTGGACCATGGCATCGACTGTCTCCTGGACATCGCCGTCGTGTTCCACCAGGTCATCCTCGTGGAACGGCAGGTCCGGGGTGATGTACTTCCTGAAGATGTCCGCCGCGGCCTCGGCGTCGGGACGCTGGATCTTGACTTTTACGTCCAGCCGGCCGGGGCGCAGGATGGCGGGGTCGATCATGTCTTCACGGTTGGAGGCACCGATGACAATGACGTTGTCCAGCCGCTCCACGCCGTCGATCTCGCTCAGCAACTGCGGCACGATCGTGGTTTCGACGTCGGAGGAGATGCCCGTGCCGCGGGTGCGGAAAAGCGAATCCATCTCGTCGAAGAACACCACTACGGGGCTGCCGTCCGAGGCTTTTTCGCGGGCCCGGGAGAAGATCAGCCGGATGTGGCGCTCGGTTTCGCCGACGTATTTGTCGAGGAGCTCGGGGCCCTTGATGTTGAGGAAGTAGCTTTTCAGGTCAATGTTGCCGGTGCGCTCCGCGGCACGCGCAGCCAGGGAGTTGGCCACGGCCTTGGCGATGAGGGTCTTGCCGCAGCCGGGAGGGCCGTAGAGCAGGATACCCTTGGGCGCCTTGAGTCCGTGCTCGCGATACAGGTCCGGGTGCAGGAACGGCAGCTCGATGGCGTCGCGGATCTGTTCGATCTGCGGGCCGAGGCCGCCGATGTCCTCGTAGGTGATGTCGGGGACTTCCTCCAGGACGAGGTTTTCGACCTCGGACCGCGGGACCTTTTCCAGGGCATACCCGGTGCGGGAGTCGATGGAGAGGGCATCGCCCACGCGCAGTTTCTCGCTCAGGAGCGGCCCGGCGAGCCTGATGACGCGCTCTTCGTCGGCACGGCCCAGCACCAGTGCGCGGTCCGGGCCGAGCAGCTCCTTGAGCGTGACGAGCTCGCCCGCGCGCTCGTAGCCGAGGCCGGCCACCACCAGGAGCGCCTCGTTGAGGAGGACCTCCTGGCCCAGCGCCAGCTGGTTGATGTTGACCAGGGGGCTGATGCCAACCCGCATTTTACGCCCGGCGTTGAAGATGTCCACCGATTCCTCGGTGGCCGCCTGGCCGCTGCCGGCAGCCTGCCGCCGCGGGTTCAGCTGGAGGATGGTGCCGAAGCTGTACGGCGGCTGCCCCTCCTGGTCCAGGGCGTTCTTCAGCCGGAGGATTTCTGCCTTGGCAGTTTCCAGCATCGCCACGAGCTTGGTGTTGTTCTGCGTGGCAGCAGCCAGTTGGCGGTCGATATGCCTCAGTTTGTCCCTGAGGATATTAACCTGCCGGTCCGCGACAGACAGTTCGTTGGCGCCAGCCTGTTCAGCCGGCGTAGGCACGGAGTCATTGTTTGGCGTCTCCATGATGCATCAGCCCCTTCCTGCGCTTCTCTTAAGACCATAGCCCCAAGTTGGCTGGTAGAGCCGACGACATCCGAAATACGGACTAGTTTGTAATCTCCGGCTCGTCCTTCACATTGGTGCCGGCGATGGCGTCCCGCGCCGCCCGCCGCAGCTTCTTGTCGGAGACGAGACGCTCCCCCACCGCGCCGGGCGTCCAGGCGTTCACGTCCTCCTCGTTGAACTCAGTCTTGGATGGGCGCCGCTTGACGGAGATGCCGGTGACGCCGTCGGCGAGCCGACGCGTGACAAGCAGAAAACCGGTGTGGGCCACCATCCGGTGGTCGGGGCGCACGGCGAGCCCTTCGAGGTGCCAGCCGCGGACCAAGGACTCCCAGGCGTCCGGCTCGGTGAAGCGGCCGTCGGCGCGGATGGCCTCCGCGGTGCGTGAAAGCTGGGTGACGGTTGCAACGTAGTTGATCCATACGCCGCCGGGGGCCAGGACCGTGGCCACGGCGTCGAGGCATTCCCAGGGTGCCAGCATGTCCAAGACCACGCGGTCGACGGACCCCGGTTCTTCGGCGCGGACGACTTCCTCCTGGAAGTCCCCAAGGGAGATCTGCCACGCCGGGTGCGGGCCGCCGAAGATGGTCTCCACGTTGCCGCGGGCGATGGCGGCGAACTCCTCGCGGCGTTCGAAGGAATGCAGGTAGCCCTGGTCCCCCACCGCACGGAGCAGCGAGATGGACAGCGCGCCGGAGCCCACGCCTGCCTCCACCACCCGGGCGCCCGGGAAGATGTCAGCCATGGTGACGATCTGGCCCGCGTCCTTGGGGTAGACCACGGCAGCGCCGCGGGGCATGGACAGGACGAAGTCCGACAGCAGCGGGCGCAGGGTCTGGTACTGCTGGCCGACGTTGTTGACCACCACCGAACCGTCCACCTTGCCGATGATGTCGTCGTGGTTGAGGAAACCGCGGTGGGTGTGGAAGGCTCCGCCGGCCTCTAGGCTGATGGTGTTCATGCGCCCGCGCTCGTCCGTCAGCTGGACCCGTTCGCCTTCGCGGAAGGGGCCGCGCCGCCGGGCAGCGCCGACCGGCTGGTCCGCCGTGGCGGCGGCAGTGCCGGAGGAAAGGCCCGTGCTGGCCCCGTTGGCGGCAGATTCGCTGCTCATGACTGTGTCCTCGCTCCTGTAAAGCTGTCCTGGCGTGCACCGTGGCGGCCCGGCAGGGCGCAGTGCACCCGCTGCCGATTTCACGACCGGCACGTAACTCTACCGGTTGTGGCCCTGCCGGCGCCTGTTTAGCGCGGCGCCTTGCCTGTAATGGCCGTCACCACGGTGGACTGCCGCAGCAGTCCGGTGACCCGCCCGTTGTGGTCAACCACCGCGTAGTCGTGTCCCTCGAGCTGGGCGAGGTACTGGAGCAGCTCCTGGCCCTTGGACCATTCCGGCACGTAGGCGCCGGCGCCGAGCGGGTAGGCGACCGCTCGGGCGGGGGTGGCACCGGCGACGGCGGAGGGCACGGCGGCCAGTGCCGCGGGGTCCACCACGCTGTTGGGCCGGCCGTCCTGACCGCAGAGCACGACGGCGGCCCGGCCGCCTCCGGACACCTGGAGGACTTCGCTGACGCTCGCCGTTTCGGAAAGGCCGACGGCGGGTTCGGCCAGGGCAGCGGCGCTCACCAGGTGGAGCCGGCTGCGCAGGCGGCCCTGCTGGATTGAGGCGGATGCGCCCATCCACAGGAAGCCGCCGACCAGGATGGTGACGAGCAGCATGCTGGTGTCGGGGATGGCCCCGCTGAGCAGCGGCCGGACAACGAACCACAGGCCCAGGAGGATGACGATGATGCGCCCGCCCCAGCCAGCGGCGACGGTGCCTTTCGCGTGGCTGCCGGTGGCCTTCCAGACCGCGGATTCCACCAGGCGGCCGCCGTCCAGCGGCAGGCCGGGCAGCACGTTGAAGATGCCGATCACGAGGTTCGCCCAGAAGAAGATGTTCAGGAGGGTGTCCGCCACACCGGACAGGCCGCCCGCGGAGATCACCAGCCAGGCCGCCCCGGCGAGTACGAAGTTGGCGGCCGGCCCGGCCATGGCCACCAGCACGGACCGCCCCGGGGTGGCGGTGAAGCTCTCAAACTGGGTGTGCCCGCCCCAGAGGTTGAGCACGATTTTCTCGCTGGGCCAGCCGTAGATCTTGGCCGTCAGGGCGTGCGCGAGCTCGTGGACCAGCACCGACAGTAGGAGCAGCACCGCATAGGCGAACGCCACATAGTACGCCCCGATGCCCAGGGAAGGGGTGCCGTGCTGCAGCACCGGTCCGTACACAATTACTGTGAAGGCGGCGATGATGAACCAGGAGTAGGCCAGGATGATGGGTATGCCGGCGATCCTGCCCAGCGGGATGCCCTCCCGGCGGCTGTTCTGGGTCTGCACGGTGCTTGGGGGCTGCTGACCGGATGGCGCGGGACCAGACACGTTCCGGGCTCCTTAGTTGACGTTCTCGAAGGTGTCCGCCGGTTCGCGCGAGCCGAGGCGGAGCCTGACCAGTTCCTCCAGTTCGGCCACCGTGCGGTCCACGAGGGAATCCCACGTGGTCCGGCGGGCGTCGTCCGGCAGCGGTACGAGGTGGGGAATGGCCACGGTCACAGCGCCGGAGGCCACGGCCGCGGCAACGCCCGGGGCCGAGTCTTCCAGGGCAACGCAATGGTCGGCGGTGAGTCGCGGGTCCTGTTGCTGCAGCAGGTCCACGGCCTTGAGGTACGCCTCCGGATGGGGTTTTCCCTGGGTTACCGTGTCGCCGGTAACCAGGAACTCGAAGTAGTGCCGGGGAAGGCTCGCCACAATCTCGCGGGCGAGCGGTGCCTCTGACATGGTCACAAGGGCACAACGCACACCGGCGTTGGAAAGTTCATCCAGCAACTCCCGGGCCCCCGGACGCCACGGCACGCTTTCCCGGACGCGGCTGATCACCTGGGACGTGAGCGTGTCAATGATTTCGCGGATCTCCAGGCGCACGCCGGCCCGCTGCAGGATCCCGGCCGAGTGAACCAGTGACTGCCCCACGAGCTGCATGGCCTGTTCGTGCGACCACGTCCCCCCGTGCGCCTCGACAAGGCTGTGTTCGGCCTCGATCCAGTACGGTTCGGTGTCAACGATGGTGCCGTCCATGTCCCATAAAACGGCTTTGAGCAAGGGCTGAGCGGCGGGAGATTCCATGCTTTCCACTGTACCGGGCCGCCCGGGGGCGCCCCGCCGCGGGCCCCTACCGTACGCCGTCGGCGAATATCCGCGCCCACGTAGGGAAGACCTGCGGGTAGGACCTGCAGGGAAGACCGGCGCGTATGCGGGGTTTGTCCGGATCTGCGGCGGTTCGTTCTATGCAACAGCATTACATGTGGACGTAGGGTGAAGGGATGAATAGCTTCGACGGAGACACCAACGAACCGGGCACCGCGCCTGAGGCGGAGCAGCTGCTGCAGCCTGTTCCCGACGGTCAGCGCATTACTGTGATGCTGGCTGCGTTCGAGGGCTGGAACGACGCCGGGGAAGCCGCCAGTGATGCGCTCCGTTACCTGAACAAGATGTGGGGCGGAAAGAAGGTCGCGTCCATCGACGCCGACGAGTACTACGACTTCCAGTTCACCCGGCCCACCGTCCGCCGCACGTCCTCCGGCGAACGCAAGATCAAGTGGCCGTCCACGCGGATATACAAGGCCAGCGCTCCGGGCACCAACGTGGACGTGATTTTCATCCAGGGAACTGAGCCGTCCTATAAATGGCGGGCGTATACAGCGGAACTTCTGGTGCACGCCGAGGCGCTCCACGTCGACTACGTGGTGCTGGTGGGAGCCCTGCTGGCGGACGTGCCGCACAGCCGCCCCATCCCGGTCAGCACCTCCACTGACGATGGCGCGCTGCGGGAGCGGCTCAACCTCGAGGCCTCGCAGTATGAAGGGCCCGTGGGGATCGTCGGCGTCCTGTCCGAGGTGTCCCTGCTCGCCGGCATCCCCACCGTCTCCCTCTGGGCGGCCGTGCCGCACTACGTGGCGCAGGCACCGTCGCCCAAGGCGCAGCTGGCGCTCCTGCACCGCATCGAGGAACTGCTCCAGGTTCCGCTGGATACCCACGAGCTGGCCGAGGAGGCCGAGGCGTGGGAACGCGGCGTCAACGAACTGGCCACCGAGGATCCCGAAATTGCTGCCTATGTGCGGCAGCTGGAGGAAGCGAAGGATACCGCCGACTTGCCCGAGGCCAGCGGTGAATCCATTGCGCGCGAGTTTGAGCGTTACCTGAAGCGGCGGGGCAAGGATAAGCCCTAACGCTCCGCCGTTCCGGCGGCTCCCCGCCAATACGACGTCGCGGCGGAGCGTCGGGTGGGCAGGGAGGCGTCGAAACGGGGCGTTACAGTTCGACGCCGAGAAGGGCGTTGACGGCGTCGCGCACCAGGGCCCGGTCTGCTTCAGCGGGGCTTTCCGTGGTGTTAGGGGCGGTGTTGCTCAGGGCGGCGTCTGCCCATTGGTCCACGGCGGCCAGGGCCGCAGGCGCGTCGAGATCGTTTGCCAGGGCCTCGCGCATCTGCCCGATCAGTTCCATAGCAGAGCCGGCCGGTGCGGCTGCCAGGGCTGAACGCCACCGTCCGAGGCGTTCCTTGGCTTGCCCGAAGCCTTCGTCCGTCCAGGACCAGTCGGACCGGTAGTGGTTCGCCAGGATGGCCAGCCGGATGGCTGCCGCTTCCTCGCCCGCCGCACGCAGCTTGGAGACCAGGACCAGGTTTCCCTTGGACTTGGACATCTTCTCGCCGTCCAACCCCACCATGCCGGCGTGGGCAAAGTGCTCGGCGAGGGGAACGCCGGACAGCGAGTAGGCGTGTCCGGCGCCCATCTCGTGGTGCGGGAAGACCAGGTCCGACCCGCCGCCCTGCACGGTGAACGGCGCAGGCAGGTACTTCTGGGCGATGACGGTACATTCGATGTGCCAGCCGGGCCGGCCCTCCCCCAGCTCCCCGCCGGGCCAGCTGGGCTCGCCGTCGCGCGCCACCCGCCACAGCAGTGGGTCGAGGGCCTGGCGCTTGCCTGCCCGGCCGGGGTCGCCGCCGCGCTCGGCGAACAGTTCCAGCATCACCGCTTCCGGCAGTCCGGAGACTGCTCCGAGGGTCCAGGCGTCCACTCCGACCGCGTGCTTGCTGGCCGCCTCGACGTCGTAGTAGACGTCGCCGTCGGGCTCGCCCGCCGTGCCACTAACGCGGTAGGCCAGTCCCTGGCGGAGGAGCTGTTCAATGGCGGGGACGATCAGCGGCATGGCTTCGACCGCGCCCACATAATGATCGGGGGCAATGACATTAAGGGCTTCCATGTCCGTGCGGAAGAGCTCAATCTGGCTGGCCGCCAGATCGCGCCAGTCAACGCCGGTGGCCTCGGCCCGCTCCAGCAGCGGGTCATCGATGTCTGTGACGTTCTGGACGTAGGCCACGTGCTGGCCGCCGTCCCGCCAGGCGCGGTTCAGCAGGTCGAATGCCACGTAGCTGGCGGCGTGCCCCATGTGGGTGGCGTCATACGGAGTGATACCGCAGACATACATTGACTTTTCGCCATCAGCGTTCAGGGTTACGGGGCGTTCTGCGGCCGTATCGAACAGCCGGAGCGCGGGCATTTCCCCCGGCAGGACAGGCACGGGGCGGGAGATCCAGGACTTCACAGACCAAGCCTAGTGCTAGGCGCTGATGACATTGAAACCGAGCAGCAGGTACAGCGCCAGGCCGAGGAAGATCCGGTACCAGACAAACAGCCGGTAGCTGCGGGTTGATACGAACTTCAGGAACCAGCCGATGATGACGTAACCGATGACGAAGGCAATCGCCGTTGCCAGGGCCGTCTCCCCCAGCCCGAAGGGGCCACTGGCTCCGTCCTTTGCGACCACCTTGTACAGCTGGTAGAGGCCGCTGCCAAAGACTGCCGGGATGGCGAGCAGAAAGGAGTACCGGGCAGCGGCCTCACGTGTGTAGCCCATGAAAAGGCCCGCCGTGATGGTGCCGCCGGAGCGGGAAACGCCGGGAACCAGGGCCATGGCCTGGGCGAGGCCGTAGAGGATGCCGTGCTTGTAGGTGAGCCGGGAGAGGTCGCGGTCCTGCCTGGCGATGGCGTCGGCCACGGCCAGGATGAGGCCGAAGACGATGAGCATGGTGGCCACTATCCACAGGCTGCGCAGGACGGATTCGATCTGGTCCTGAAACAGCAGGCCCAGGACGATGATGGGCAGGCTGCCCAGAATCACCAGCCAGCCCATCCGGGCATCGGGGTCCTGGCGCGGCACCCGGCCGGTCAGCGACCCGAACCAGGCCTTCACGATCCTGACGATGTCCCGCCAGAAGTAGACGATCACCGCGGCCTCAGTTCCGAGCTGGGTGATGGCGGTGAACGCCGCGCCCGGGTCAGCCGCATTTGGCAGGAAGGAGCCCACAATCCGGAGGTGGGCGCTCGATGAAATAGGTAGGAATTCGGTCAGTCCCTGCACAAGACCCAGCAGGGCCGCTTCAATCCAGTTCACGCTAAGACCCTACGTCATGATGCGGGTGGTTTCCCCGTAAGCTAACTGCTATGCAGCAGCGTTACATTGGCAACAGCGGGCTACGCGCCTCCTCCCTCTCCTTGGGCACAATGTCGTGGTCCCGTGAAACGGACGAGCAGGACGCGTCGGAGCTGCTGCGCACCTTCGTGGACGCGGGCGGCACCCTCGTGGACACGGCGGCCTCCTACGCCGACGGCCAGGCGGAAGCCATGCTCGGGGCAATGTTGGGCGACGTCGTCTCCCGCACGGAAGTGGTCATCTCCACCAAGGCCGGCGTGTCGCCGTCGGACGGGAGGCAGCGGGTGGACGCGTCACGGAACGCGATGCTGTCCGGGCTGGACGCCAGCCTCGCGCGGCTCGGCACCGACTACGTCGACCTCTGGCTCGCCCAGGCATGGGACCCTAATGTTCCGCTCGAGGAGACATTGTCCGCCCTTGAATTGGCCGTGCGCAGCGGACGGGCCCGCTATGCGGGAATCGCCAACTACAACGGCTGGCAGACCGCCAAGGCCGCCGCGGTGGCCGGTTTTCCGCTGGTGGCCAACCAGTCTGAATATTCGCTGCTGCGCCGCAAGCCCGAGGCGGAACTGGTTCCGGCCATCGAGGACGCGGGCCTGGGACTCATGGCGTGGGCGCCGCTGGGCCGCGGTGTGCTCACCGGCAAATACCGCGGGCATGTGCCCGCCGATTCGAGGGCGGCCGGTACGCGGCTGGCCACCTATGTGGAGCCTTACCTTGAGCAGCCCTCGTCGCAGGTGGTGGAGGCTGTGGCCATGGCGGCCCGCGGCCTGGGGCGGTCCTCGCTGGATGTTGCGCTGAGCTGGCTGCTGTCCCGGCCTGGAGTGGCAACGGCCATCGTGGGTGCCCGCACGCCGGTCCAGCTTAAGGAGATCCTGGACGCCCAGCTCACGCCGCTGCCGGCGGAAATCGCGCGTGCCCTGGAGGACGTCTCCAGCGGCCTGGTCTAGCAAGCCCGGGTCCGGATGGGCCCGGATCTAAACCGAGCCAGGTCTCTCTTCGACGATTTCCAGATCCTCGTCGTCGACTTCTTCGTCCTCGTCTTCGTCTTCCTCGTCATCGAACACCTGAAGCGGCGTCACTTCGTTGTAGGCCTCATAGAGGGCGTCCTCGTAGACTTCGAAGGCATCGGCAACTGCAAAGAATGCCGCCTCCACTGAGGGGTCACCATCCCCGCGGCGGGCTGAGGCGGCAGCAAGGTGTTCTTCCAAGGCGGCGGTCAGGGACTGAAGCGCGACACGCGGATCGATGCTCATGCCTTCACGTTAGCGGGAAAAGGACGAAAATGGAGAGCAATGAAGGAACATTTTCTGACCAGCTCGGTCCTGCGGGAACGGGACTATGCCCGGCAATACGAGTACCTCGTATTGACCGTCGGTCCTGAGGATTCCCTGCCGGAAGCCCGGCGCCGGCTCGTGGAACACTCCGAGTACGGCAAGTGGGAACTCGAGCGCAGCAGGCTGTATGTGGGCGGCGGCAGGCGCTTCTGGCTTCGCCGCCGGGTCACCCAGGTGCAGCGCACCGTCTAGGCCGCTCCGGCCCGGTGGGCGCGCACCTCGATGGGTTGCGCCCGCCTGAGCGCTGCCCGCTTTATTCCTCGAGCGGACCCAGCCAGGCGTTGGCCACGGTATTGTGCGCCGACTCGTCATCCGAGGGGTGGAACATGCCGGCCAGCACGTCTCGGTACAGGCGCTCCAGTTCTGAGCCCCTGAAGTAGCTGGAGCCGCCGGAGACCCGGATGGCAAGGTCCACCACCGCCCGCGCCGTTTCGGTCGCCCGTATCTTGACGCCCACGAGCTTCGGAAACCACTGGCTGCCGTGGTCCGCCAGGCGGTCGACGTCGCCGGCCACCACTGAGAGCTGCGGGTACAGGGCGTCCATGGCCAGCGCTGCCTCGGCTACCTTCCAGCGGATGTCAGGGTCCTGGGCCAGGCTCCTGCCGCCGTTCTTGAATGATGTCCGGCGCCTGGCGGCTTCCACCGCCAGGACCAGAGCCCGCTCGCCGATGCCTGCGTAGACCCCGGCAAGCAGGGTCTCGAAGCACGCGAAGATCGCGAAGATCAGCGGATCCGCGTTGGGCCCCACCGGCAGCTTCCGGAAGATGCGGCCGGGCGGGACAACTGCGCCGTCCAGGATGGTGGTGCTGGACTGGCTGGCGCGCATGCCCAACGCGTCCCAGTCATCCAGGATCCGGTAGCCGGCCGTGTCCCGCCGGAGGAAGCCGTGCACGAGTTCCCCCTCGCCGTCCCGGGCAGCAGGGTCCTTGCCGAAGATGCCCAGGCGTGTCCAGGCCGGCGAGAGGCTCGTGAAGATCTTGGTGCCCGTGAACGAGTAACCGCCGTCCGGCAGCGGCGTGGCCTCCGTCAGCGAATCGAAAAGGACAGAGTCGTTGCCGGCCTCTGAGTTCCCGAAGGCGAAGATCTCCCCCTGCGCTGCCTCCTGCAGAACGAACTCCAGGGACGGGTCTCCGCGTTCGGCCAGCACGCGCGCTACCCCTGTCCAGACCAGATGCATGTTGATGGCCAGCGCGGTGGCGGGGGCCGCCGTCGCCAGCCTCTGCTGGCAGCGGACCGCAGCCTCCAGGCCGAGGCCCGCCCCGCCGCCGGACTCCGGGACGAAAAGCTTCAGATGCCCGGCGGCGGCGAGGTCCTCAAGGTCCTCGGTGAAAAAGCGGTTCTGCTGGTCGTACTCCGCGGCCCTCCCCCTGATCCGCTCGAGCAGCTGGTCTGGCAGCAGCTGTTCGGGGCCCATGGAAGTCTGGTCAAGGGGTGCTTGGGGGCCCATGGGGATCCTCAGTAGTTGGTGAGCAGCGTGTTCAGGACGCGTGCGCCGAACTTCAGCGATTCCGCCGGGACCCGCTCGTCAACCCCGTGGAACATGCCGGTGAAGTCGAGGTCGTCCGGCAGCTGCAGGGGCGCGAAGCCGTAGCCAGTGATACCGAGCTTGGACAGGGACTTGTTGTCCGTTCCGCCGGACAGCGTGTACGGCAGGACCTTGGCGCCGGGGTCCTCGGAGTGCAGGGCGTCGATCATCGAATCGACCAGGTTCCCGGAGAACGGCACCTCCAGGGAGACGTCGTTATGCACGTAGCTGACGTCCACGCCGCTGCCGGCCAGCTCACGGACAATCTCCAGAACCTGGTCCTGCTGGCCGGGGAGCGTCCGGCAGTCCACGAGGGCCTCGGCAGATTCCGGGATGACGTTGTGCTTGTAGCCGCCGGCCAGGAGCGTGGGGTTGGACGTGTTCTGCAGCGTGGCGCCGACAAAGCGGGCCACCGTACCGAGTTCCTTCAGCAGCCGTTCG
Source organism: Arthrobacter sp. 05T423 (assembly GCF_056396245.1). Taxonomy (NCBI): domain Bacteria; kingdom Bacillati; phylum Actinomycetota; class Actinomycetes; order Micrococcales; family Micrococcaceae; genus Arthrobacter; species Arthrobacter sp. 05T423. The sequence goes on along the minus strand of NZ_JBFTLC010000008.1, from coordinate 90,799 downwards.
GGGTTGTCGGGGTCGAACTCGACGCCGGTCAGTTCCGTCACGCCGTCCAGGAACTGGCGCGTGGTGGCAGTAAGTTCGATGGGCCACTGGTACTCACCGATGCGCGTCACCGCGCCGGCGAGGCGGGTGATGGCGTTGTCGGTGTTGATCTGGGACCCGTGGCCGGCGCGGCCGTGGGCCACGAGCCGCAGCCATGAGATGCCCTTTTCCGCCGTCTGCAGCAGGTAGGTGCGCTGACCGCCGATGGTGGTCGAAAAGCCGCCGACTTCCGAGATGGCCTCCGTTGCCCCCTCGAACAGCTCGGGCCGGTGCTTCACCGCGTACTGGGCGCCGTGCACGCCGCCGGCCTCCTCGTCGGCGAAGAACGCAAAGACAATGTCCCGTTTGGGCTTGCGCCCGGTGCGGGCGAAGTCGCGCAGCACGGACAGGATCATGGCGTCCATGTCCTTCATGTCCACGGCGCCGCGGCCCCAGATCAGCCCGTCCTTGAGCTCGCCGCTGAACGGGTCCACGGACCATTGCTCGCGGAGGGCGGGCACCACGTCCAGGTGGCCGTGGACCACGAGGGCGCTTGCTGACGGGTCCTCCCCCGCCATGCGGGTGACCACGCTGGCCCGGCCGGGCTCCGATTCGAAGATTTCCGCGTCCAGTCCAACTTCGCTGATCAGGCCGGCGGTGTATTCGGCCGCCGCACGTTCGCCGGGACCCGAGCCATCCCCGTAGTTGGATGAATCGATGCGGATGAGCTCCTGACAGATGGTGACAACTTCATCCTCTGGCCGAACGTGAGACATTGATCACTCCTTGTAGTGGGCGAAACGCGGATTCATGCGGGTTGCGGCGGCTTTTGGCTGCCGCAACACCCAGGATCAGCCTACCCAGTCGACTCGATTCCATCTTTCCCGAAAGTTCGTGTTAGAGTTTTTCTCGCTGCTTCGGAGAGATGCGAACCGCTGAAAGGCGGACACGGTCCTTCGGAATACCACCTGCGCGGGTGGCGGAATGGCAGACGCGCTAGCTTGAGGTGCTAGTCCTCGAAAGGGGGTGGGGGTTCAAGTCCCCCTCCGCGCACAAAGGGAAAACCCCGGGAATCCAAAGGATTCCCGGGGTTTTGTTGTTTCTGCTCATATCCGCTGAACGTACCGGCGCCTGACCAAAAGAGTCGGATCCTTTACTCACCGTGACAGCAGGATCCACTCTCTTCCCGAGCGGGCCGTACGGGCGTACAAAGGAACTGGAGGGCAACGGTTGTAACCTCCGCCTCACCGCTCCGCGCAAGGCCGGAGCGCGGGAGACGGGCTGACAAGGAGGTCGTGGGGTGTCCCATCAAGATCGTCCTGACCCGGAACATCGCCCCGTCTTAGGGGCTCCCCCGGGCACCGGACAGCCAACCCGCAACACAGCTACCCGCGGCCCGGCGCGCCGCGTGCCGTACGTCATCGCCGGGGTACTGCTTTCCTTGGCGATCATTCTCCCATTGATGCCGCAGACATACTCCTTCAATGCCCCGACCCTTGCCGGCATGCCGTTCTTCTACTGGTACCAGCTGCTTTGGGTTCCCATTTCCGCCGCACTCAGCACCGTGGCGTACTGGCTGGTCACCACGGAGGACCGGCGACGGCGGGCGGTGGCCCGCGCAGGCGGCCTAGGGACTGCCGGCCTGGCCGGCGACGCGGCGGACGGGGATGAACGGCCATGAACGGGCGCGAGATCAACTGGGTGGCCCTCATCATCGTGGTGCTGCTCTTCGTCATTGTGGCCGTCATGGGCTTCCTGGCGGCCAGGTGGCGCCGGACGGGGGCGACTGAGGGACTGCACAGCCTCGATGAGTGGGGGCTGGGCGGACGCGGCTTCGGGACGTGGATCACGTGGTTCCTGCTGGGCGGCGACCTCTATACCGCCTACACCTTCGTTGCGGTTCCCGCGGCGATGTGGGCCACGGGCGCCGTCAGCGGTTTCTTCGCGGTGCCCTACACGATCGTCCTCTACCCGATCATCTTCATCATCATGAGCCGGCTGTGGTCGGTGTCCCACCGCCACGGCTACGTCACCTCGGCGGATTTCGTGGGCGGCCGCTACGGCAGCCGGTGGCTGTCGCTCGCCGTTGCCCTCACCGGCATTGTGGCAACCATGCCGTACATCGCTCTGCAGCTGGTGGGCATCAAGGCAGTGCTTACTGTCCTTGGCCTGGGCAGTTCCGAGAACGTGCTGCTGACGGACCTGCCGCTCATTCTGGCGTTCGTCGTCCTGGCTGCGTACACCTATACCTCAGGGTTGCGGGCGCCGGCGATGATCGCCGTCGTCAAGGACCTGCTGATCTACCTTGCCGTGATCGTTGCGGTCATCTACCTGCCGATCAAGTTCGGTGGATGGGACGCGATCTTCGGAGCGGCGAAGACGAAGCTCGACACCGTGAACGACGCGACGGGCAAGCCCGCCGGGGTGTTCATCCCGTCGGCCGCCAACTACTCGGCCTACTGGACGCTGGCGCTCGGGTCGGCCATGGCGCTGTTCATGTACCCGCACTCCATCACCGGCGTGCTTGCGTCCAAGGGCCGCAACACGATCCGGCGCAACGCCGCAATCCTGCCGCTGTACTCGCTTATGCTGGGATTCCTCGCGCTGCTGGGTTTCGTGGCCATCAAGGCCGGCACCAGGCCGATCGACCTGAACGGGTCGGTCAACCCCCAGCTCGTGGTCCCGCAGCTGTTCCTGGACCACTTCCCCGCGTGGTTCGCAGGGGTGGCTCTGGCGGCCATCGCCATCGGGGCGCTGGTGCCCGCCGCGATCATGTCCATCGCCGCGGCGAACATGTTCACGCGCAATATCTACCGGGACTTCCTCCGCCCCGATGCGGACCCCAAGACGGAGGCGAAGGTGTCCAAGATCGTCTCCCTGGTGGTGAAGGTCGGTGCCCTGGTGTTTGTGATCGCCATGGACCAGTCCGCGGCCATCAACATGCAGCTGCTGGGCGGCATCTGGATTCTGCAGACTTTCCCCGCCGTCGTCGCCGGCCTGTACACCCGCTGGTTTGACCGGTGGGCGCTGCTGGCCGGGTGGGCCGTGGGCATAGCCTTCGGCACCGCCTCTGCCTATAACGTCGTCAATCCCGTCACGCACGCACACTTCGGCGGCTCAACTGCCCCCATCCCGGGGACTGATTTCTCGGCATACATCGCAGTGACCGCGTTCGCGCTCAACCTGATTGTCGCCGTCGTGCTGACGCTGGTGATGCGCGCGCTGAACGTCCCGCAGGGAGAGGACAAGACGCGGCCGTCCGACTACGGCGCTGACGAAACCGACCCGAAGGTCGCCGAGATCGAACGGACCCGGCGCTTCGTGGAACCCGGCGGACAGTCCCCGGTGGCCTAACGGAATCGCGGTGGCATGGTGGTCCACGCTATGAACGTCAGCGACATCCGCACGCTCTTCCCGGGGCTCAAAGACACCATCTACCTCAACACCGCCACCATGTGCGCCGGCTGTGCCCCAGCCAGGGAAGCATACGAACAGGCTCTGGAGCGCTGGTCCAACGGGCGGTTCGACTGGCTCGAGGCAGAACAGGCGGGTGAGGACGCCCGCGGCATGTTCGCGGAGATCATCGGAGCCGCAACGGCGGATATTGCCATCGTCCCGGCAGTGAGCACCGCTGCCGGGATCGTGGCCGCCAACCTGCCGCCCGCCAGGAGCGGGGAGAACATTGTGGTGGCCGAGAGCGAATTCGCCTCGAACTACTACCCCTGGCTCCTGCTCCGGGAACGTGGCTACGAGGTGCGTGCCGTGGCTCCCGACGGCGACGTCGTGCAGGCCGAGGCGTTCAGTGAGGCGGCCGACGGCGGCACCCGGCTCATCGCCGTCAGCGCCGTGCATCCCGCCACCGGATTCCGGGCAGATCTGCCCTCGATCAGCCGCATTGCAGCCGGCTCGGGCGCCTGGTTTTTCGTTGACGCCTGCCAGGCGGCCGGCGCCATTCCCATCGACGTGGAGCGCGACGGCGTTGATTTCCTGGCCACCGCCAGCCACAAATTCCTGCTCGGGTCCCGGGGCATGGGATACCTCTATGTCCGCCCCGGGCTGCTCGACCGCCTTCAACCCGTCCTGCCGGGCTGGAAGGCCGCCCGGATGCCGTTCGAAAGCTTTCTTGGTCCGGCCATGGACCTGTCACCGACGGCGTCCAAGCTGGACGCTTCGTTGGCGTGGTTTCCGGCGTTGGCCGACCAGGCGGCGCTCCGCATTTTCCGGCGGTATGGGGTCAGCGCGGTCCTCGAACGAAACGCCCGGCTTGCCCTCCACCTGCAGGCTGCGCTGGAAGCGGAAGGCATCAGCTTCCGGTCCTTCCCCGCCCCGCACCGCTCCACCATCATCTCCGTTCCGGTGAGCGATCCTGATGCCGTTCTGGCGCGGCTCCGCCGTGCGAACGCTGTGGTGTCCGTCCGGGCCGGCAGCATCCGGCTGGCGACCCACTTCTACAATCTCGAGGAAGAGCTGGTCCGGGCCGCGGAGCTCATTGCAGGCCATTGACGTGTCCCCTCGCGAGGACCATCATTCTGCTAGACGTTTGGGGGGCGCTACGGCAAACGCAATGGAGCCGCGCCGTGAGCACCTATCTGGCAGCCGAAACGTTCTTCCCCGGTCACCTCAGAGTGGATCTGAACCTGAACCCGCATGCTGGGCTTCGTGAAACGCCAAACCCGCCGAAACAATCATCAACATCGCCGCCCGCCTGGCCGGACCCGGAGCCTTCTGTCCGCCGTGAAGTCGGCGGGATGAGGTTAGTGGTGCATCGGCCATGATGGGCGCAATTTACCGCCTGAGCGTCACTTAGTGCGCGCGACGGCGGTCAGGTGAAGGTTACGGATATCGATGAGCCTCCGGAGGTGGCGGCCCAGGAAGAGTTTCTCCGCCACGAGTCCCAGGGGCCCGAACGGCGCCGCAAAGTCGATCCGGTCCACCATGACAGTTCCGGCCCGGTCTTCACTGAATTCGTGGACGTGGCGAAAGCGGAGGAACGGCCCCCTGACCTGTTCGTCAACGAAGTAGTGCGGCGCCTGCATCTCCGTAATCCGGCTTGTCATCCTTATCGGCAGTCCGAAGTGCCAGGCGCGCCAGGTCACCTCCTGCCCCAGAGACATGAGCCCGGACGTGATGCCTCCGATGGCTTCCTCCCGGGAGCTGGCCATCGAATCCTTGTGGGCGTCGATGCTGCGGGAGAGGTCAAACAGCTCGGTCATCCCCATGGATGTCCGTGAGGTGCGTTCGAAGGTGACGGCCATGCTCAGAGTATGCCAGCAGATCCACCGGCGCGTTGACAGCCCTCGCGTGCTTGCGCCCGCGGCCGGCTCGCATAGGCTCGACGCATGTCAGGTTTTGGGGGAACACGGCACGCACGGATTTTGCTGGTGGGCCTGCTCGCGTCCGGCAGCCTCGCCGGCTGCGAATACGCAACCGAGCGCGACACCCCGGCGGTTGCCGAGTCACCGGCCACCGTGTCACCCGCCACGGTCCGCGCGCCGCGTCCGGCTGAGGACCCCGGTCTGGCGGCCCGCATCTCCAGCAACCGCGCCGCACTGGCCCAACTCTTTGGCAGGTCACCGGCCGCGGGACTCATCCTGGCGGTCTCCGCACTTGTCGGCGGCCAGTCCATGGGCTCCTCCAGGACGGGACAGGTACCGGCGGCCGGCCGCTATACAGTGAGCTTCGCCTGCATTGGCGCCCCGGACGCGCAGCTGAGTATCCACCAGGAAAGCCAGGGTGGCTCCGAGGCCCTGGATACCTCCTTCGACTGCGGTGAGGTCACTGAGCAGGCGGTCGAGCTGACGCGCGGCCCGATCCAGGCACGGCTGGTGCGGGTCGAGTTCGGGCAATTCTCCGGCGCCGTGGCAGGTTACCGAATCACGGCCCGCGGCAGCTGATAGGCGTAGGCTATCAGTGCCTCGGCTGGCCTCCGCGCCGCAAAGCCACTGCAAAGCTGGGGCCCAAACTCGCGGCAAACAGCGGACCGGACCGGCGAAGGAGTTGCGTGGACACGCGGAAGCTGAAGTATTTCCTGGCGGTGGTCGACCACGACGGATTCAACCGCGCGGCGGAGCACTTACTCATCGCCCAGCCGTCCCTGTCCCAAACCATAGCCGGCCTGGAGAAGGACCTGGGCGTGCCGCTGTTCCACCGCATCGGCCGGCGGGCCGTCCTCAGCGAGGCTGGCAAGGAACTCGTCGGCCCGGCCCGCCTGGTGATGCGGGACCTGGACGCTGCGCAGTCCGCCGTGCAGTCACTCCGCGGCTTGCGGAGCGGCCGCCTGGACATCATCACCATGCCCTCCCCCGGCATCGAGCCGCTCACGTCGATGATCGCCGCCTTTACCGGGCTGCATCCGGAAGTCCGCCTTAACGTCGGCGCCGCCTTCACACCGGAGGAGGTCATCGAGTCGGTCCGCAGCGGCAGCACCGAGATTGGCCTGGCCGGCTCCTCCAGCCCTATCCGGGTCCCGGGCGTCAACGTCCTGGACCTCGAACGGCAGCCGCTGATCCTCATCGTCAACCCGCAGGCTGACACGTTCCCCGCCGGGAGCACCATTCACCGGGAGGACCTTGGTGGCCACCGGCTGATCGCCAGCCAGCGCGGATCGCTGATGCGCTGGCTCGTGGACGACGCACTGGCCCACGGCGTCAAAGCCGAAATCGTCGTCGAGGTAGCACACCGGACCTCCATCCTGCCCCTGGTCCTGGCCGCCGTCGGACACGCGGTCATGCCGTCCTCCTGGGCGCCGACCGCGCACAAGGCGGGACTGCGTACCGTGCAGATCGAGCCGGTGTCGCACCTGGACGTGGCCATCCTGAGCAGGAAAGACGGCCTGACCCCCGCTGCCCGCGCGTTCCTGGAAGTTGCCGCGCAACACACCGAAAACTGATCCTCGGTGGCCACCGTTGTGGACGCCCATAACGGCCGGTGGGGATCAACCGATGGAGGCTACTGATAGGCAGAACCTATCTGCCCTATCGAAACTAAGTCTTGGACGCGGACAGCCGCCCACCCGTCTACTTGAAGAGGAAGGGCAGCGTGACGCTGCAAACACACTCAACGAGGAGGTCGGCATGAGCGCCACCCAGACATTCAGCATCGCATCCATCCCCGCAGACGGCGTCGGCAAGGAAGTCGTCTCCGCAGGCCGCCGCGTCCTGGACGCCCTGGCAAAGAACTCAGACGGCAAGTTCGCCTTCCAGTGGACCGAGTTCCCCTGGGGCTGCGGCTACTACGAAAAGACCGGCCAGATGATGGACCCCAACGGCCTGGAGGCCCTGAAGGACTTCGACGCCATCTACTTCGGCGCCGTCGGCTGGGAAAACGTTCCGGACCACATCAGCCTGTGGGGCCTGCGCCTGAACATCACGCAGAACTTCGACCAGTGGGCCAACATCCGCCCGGTCAAGTTCCTCCCCGGCGTCCAGTCCCCGCTGCGGAAGGCGGACAACACCGAACTCGACTGGATCGTGGTCCGCGAGAACAGCGAAGGCGAATACGCCGGCCTGGGCGGACGCAACCTGAGCGGCCGCGGCCCCGGCAACGAGGTTGCCCTGCAGACCGCCCTGTTCACCGAAAAGGGCTGTGAGCGCATCATGCGCTTCGCCTTCGACCTCGCCCGGACCCGCACGGTGAAGAAGGTTTCCTCGGTCACCAAGTCCAACGCCCAGCAGTACGGCATGGTCCTCTGGGACGAAGTCTTCAACCGCGTGGCTCTGGACTACCCGGACGTGCAGACCGAAAGCGTCCTGGTCGATGCCATGAGCGCGAAGTTCATCCTCAAGCCCGAGGACCTGTCCGTCGTAGTGGCCTCGAACCTGAACGCCGACATCCTTTCGGATCTGGGCTCGGCTCTCGCCGGCAGCCTGGGCCTGGCCGCGAGCGCCAACCTGAACCCGGAACGCCGCTTCCCGTCCATGTTCGAACCGGTGCATGGCTCCGCGCCCGACATCGCCGGCAAGGGCATCAGCAACCCGATCGGCGCGATCGCCAGTGCCGCCCTGATGCTGGACCACTTCGGGCTGCATGAGGAGGCCCGCCGCGTGGAAGGCGCCATTGAGCAAGCCACGGGATCCGGCCACCTGACCCGCGACGTCGGGGGCGACGCCAGCACCGACGACGTCACCGAGGCGATCATCAAGGCCCTCACGCACACCCTGGCCGCCGTCTAGCCAGCCACTGAAGCGTACGACGGCGGCCGCCGGCCGCCGTCGTTGCTCAGCTCCCCACCCTTTAACCTTCTCCAGAGACATTCCACAATGAGGTAGGAATCATGGACCACATCACCACTGCCGGCAAGACAGCACCGGCTCCGAAGACCCGGGCAACAAAGACCCGCTGGTACCGCCAGCTGTATTTCTGGGTACTGACCGCCATTCTTGTCGGCATCCTCGTCGGCTGGCTCGCGCCATCCACGGGCATCGCCATGGAACCCATCGGCACCACGTTCGTCAATGCGATGAGAATGCTGATCGGCCCGATCGTGTTCCTGACCATCGTCGGCGGCATCGCCAGCGTCGCTGACCTCAAAAAGGTCGGGATGACCGGGCTGAAGGCCCTAACGTACTTCCAGATCGGCACGATCTTCGCCTTGCTCTTCGGCCTGGTCGCAATCAACATCTTCCGCCTCGGCGACGGCGTCAACGCCAATGCCAGCACGATCAAGACCTCCGATTCCGCAGCGAAGCTCATCGACGCCGGCCAGCATCAGGAATGGTGGCAGTTCCTGACCCACATCATCCCCACCAGCATCATCGGGCCCTTCGTCGAAGGGGACATCCTCCAGATCATCTTCATCGCCGTGGTCTTCGGCATCGCCCTAAACGCCATGGGCAAGGTCGGCGCGCCCGTCCTGGACGGCGTGCAGCGCCTGACGGGGGTCATGTTCAAGATCCTGGGCTTCATCATGAAGGCCGCCCCGATCGGTGCCTTCGGTGCGATGGCCTTCGCTGTCGGCAAGTACGGCGTCTCCTCCCTCACCAGCATGGGCGGGCTGATCGCCCTCTTCTACATCACCTCGATCCTGTTCGTCGTCGTGGTCCTCGGATCGGTCATGGCCTTCCTGAGGCTGAACATCTTCACGATGATCCGCCACCTCAAAGAGGAATACATGCTCATCCTGGGCACCTCCACCGCCGAACCGGCCCTGCCGGGCCTGATGCGCAAGCTCGAGCACGCAGGCGTGAAGAAGGAAACCGTCGGCCTCGTAGTGCCTACCGGCTACAGCTTCAACCTCGACGGCGCCGCCATTTACCTTTCGCTGGCCGCCGTCTACATCGCCCAGGCCACGAACACGAACCTGAGCATCGGCCAGCAGTTGGGCCTGATCACCGTCATGCTGCTGACCTCCAAGGGCGCAGCAGGCGTCGCCGGCGGTGGCTTCATCGCCCTCACCGCGACTTTGGCCACCATCGGCACGATCCCGGCCGCCGGGATCATGCTCATCTTCGGCATCGACAAGTTCATGTCCGAATGCCGGGCCCTGGTGAACTTCACCGGCAACGCCGTCGCCACACTGTTCATCGCCTGGTGGGACCGCACCCTGGACGCGGACCGTGTCCGCCGGGTGTTTGCCGGCGAAACCGTCGAGCCCCTGCCCAACGAGGACCCGATCCACCTCGACGAGGTCACCGGCATCGACGATGACCTGACCGAGTACGGCCACCACACGCCCAAGGCAACTGACCCCAAGCACGCAGGACCCGCCTACGCCGACCCGCCGACCAAGGACGACCGCCGCCACGTCTACTCGGAAACCATCTGAGATGAACAACGCAACCGCCCCGAAAATCGTGCGGACCCTCATCGCACCCGATAAATTCAAAGGCAGCCTCACCGCCGGCGAAGTAGCGGACGCCCTGGCAGCAGGGCTCCGCTCCGCACCCGGAGCAGGAACCGGGACGGTCCACTGCGAACTCCTTCCACTCGCCGACGGAGGTGACGGCAGCGTAGACGCCGCCGTCGCCTCCGGCTTCACCCGGCGCACGTACACGGTCGCCGGACCCACCGGTCAGCACGTCCAGGCCAGCATCGCGTTCGACGGCACCACCGCCGTCGTCGAGGTCGCCAACACCTGCGGCCTGGCACTCCTGCCGGGGGGAAAACTGGAACCGCTGAACTCCTCCAGCCGCGGCTTCGGGGAAGCGGTCCTGCTCGCCCTCAGCCTCAAGCCCGCCCGGATCGTGCTGGCATTGGGCGGAAGCGCAAGCACCGACGGCGGCATGGGAATGCTCACCGCCCTGGGCTACCGGTTCCTCGACGCCCAGGGACGGCAACTGGACGGCAACGGCAGGACCCTCGACCAGATCCACTCCATCCAGCGGACCGACTTCCCGGAACTCGCCGGCACCGAACTCATCATGGCCAGCGACGTACACAATCCGCTGCTTGGACCGCAAGGGGCTCCTGCGGTCTTCGGACCGCAAAAAGGCGCCGGACCCAGGGAGATCGAGGTCCTCGATGACGGCCTCAAGCACCTCGTGGAGAAGCTGTCGGAGGCAGGCGTCCCCGGCGCCACCGCCCTCGCGGGGCACGCAGGGGCCGGAAGCGCCGGAGGGCTCGGCTACGCCTGCCTGCTGCTGGGGGCAACGCAGGTGTCGGGCGCCGACTACTTCCTGGACCTGCTGGACTTCGATGCCCGCAAGGACAGCTGCGACGTCGTCATTACCGGCGAGGGAAGCATCGACGAACAGACGCTGGCCGGCAAACTGCCTGCCGCCGTCGCCCGGCGCTCAGGTGGCCGCCCCATCATCGCGGTGGCCGGCAGGTCGCTTCTTCCCAGGGAGCGCTGGGCCGAGATGGCGCTGAGCCGGGTCTACACGCTGGTGGAGTACACGGATCGGGACTCTGCCAAGGACCCCGGCCTCTCCGCGGCCTTGCTGCATCGGATCGGCCAGGACATCGCAGCAGGTCTCCGGTAGCAATAGCCCGCGCAGGGGTCGCCAACAGCTGGCCGCCAGCAGAAGGAAAGGCCCCGCACCGGCGGGGCCTTTCTTCTTTGTGCCTACGCGTTCTCGCGGATGCGGTCAGGCTCGCGGTCAGCGGCCTCCTCCAGCCGGGCGAGGTAGGCCCACATCCTGCTTTCCTCTGCCTGCACCTGGGGTTCCGGGGTCTCGGCCGGCCTTGCTTCCGGACGCCCCTCGGCCTCCTTGGCCGCTTCTTTCCTGTAATTCCGCCATCCCTCACACGATGAATAGCACATCACCGACCTCCTAACAGTTGGTGTACCTTTATCGTCCTCCCATTGCAGGGCAGTGTCGATTGCCGGGAATGCTGACTAGCCGGGGATTTCCCTGGCCCGACGCATGTACGCCAGAGCGTGCTCAGCTGAGGCGCTGCCGGACGATGTCGCTCACGGCCTTTCCGTCGAAACGGCCTGCCACGCGGGCCGTCACCGGTTTCATCACGGCGCCCATGTGCCGCACGGACAGCTCCGCGCCGTCCGCCCGCAAACCCTCAATGACTTCGTCCACGATGCCCTCCACCTCGGCGGCGGAGAGGGCTTTCGGCAGATAGGCCTCAATAACCTCGGCCTCGGCGACTTCCGCGGCTGCCCGCTCCGATTCCCCCGCTTCCGTGTAGATGCGGGCTGTGTCGCGCCGTTTGGTGGCCTCCTTCTGCAGCAGTGCCGTCACCTGCGCGTCGTCCAGCTCCACGGGCGCTTTGCCGGATTTCTCCCGGGTCTCGATCTCACCCAGGACGCTGCGCACGGTTCCCAGGGCCACTTTGTTGTGCTCTTTCAGATGTGCAACGACGTCCCCGTGCAGGCGTTCCTTCAGCGTGGCCATGGCTTCCTTCTCTCGGGAGTGTGTGTACCTCAATCGTGGACCCGGCCGCGTGGCAATGCCTAGGACCCCGCAGCGCCCAGGACCACGAACCGCCTGGGACCACGAACCGCCCGGGATCGGGTGTTGCCGCGTGTCCTTCTCCGCTGCCGGCGGCCTTCGCACATATGTTCTATGTATGGAAGAGGAACATCCCGGTGAGCTTGCCGGGCAGATGTCGATCAATGAGCTCCTTGTCGCGATGGGCGAAGCCCCCGTGGAGAGCATGCTGCATCTGGTGGTCCCTGACGACGCTTCGTCACTGACGGAGGATCCGCCGGCTCTGCCCGGACTGTGAGCGGGGCCCGAAAGGCAATGCCGCTGTAGCCTTGGTTCCTATGGTTTATGTGCAAGTCCCCGGCCCGTCCCTGCCCGAACAATGGTGGGACCGGGTGGTTGCCGGATTCACCCAGACCGCTGTTCCCTCAGTCTCGGTCACCGAGCTCCTGGCCGTCGTGCTCATCGCCGCGGTGCTTTCCGTCCCCCGCGTTACATGGCGCTACTTTGGTTTGCTCGCCACTGTGACCCACGAACTGGGCCATGCCTTTGCCGCCCTGACCAGCGGCCAGCGGCTGGGCGGCATCCGGCTGCAGCTGAACCACGGCGGCACCACCACGTCCTACACCCGGGGACGCGCCGCCGCCGTGTGGTCAGGCTTCTGGGGCTATCCCGTTCCCGGCGTGACCGGCGCCGCCCTGGTGTGGGCGGGCTTCACCGGCTGGGGCCCGGCCGCACTGTCCGCCGGGCTGCTGATCCTGCTGGCCTCACTGATCTTCATCCGCAACGCCGCCGGCGTGCTCATCCTCCTGGGGGCGGTGGTAGCGGTGGCGGCCATGATCATTAACGTGCCCGCCGCCTTCACCGGCCACGTGGCCATCATCCTCGGCGTGGCGCTCCTCGTCGCTGCCGTCCGGGACCTGCTCAAGCTGACCAATGTCCACCTCCGCCGCCGTGACCAGTTGCGGTCCTCCGATGCCTACATCCTCTACCGCGCCACTGCTGTGCCCTCCGGCGTCTGGATCGCCCTGTTCTCCCTGGTGGTGGCAGCCTGCTGGCTGGTTGCCTGGCAGCCGATGTCGCGGGTCTTTGGGGCGGCAACATAGTGTGGAGCCATGAGTGAGAAGACCAGCACAGTCGAAGCACACGGCAGGGGACGCCACGCCGCGGAATCCCAGAGCACGGAATTCCACAGCGCGGAGCCCCGCAGCACAGAACTGCAGAGCGCGGAACCGCACAGCACCAAGGGCGCGTACGTCACCGGCGGCGACTTCAACCGGGACACCAATTACATCGAGGACCGCATCACCCGGGATGGCACTCCCGGCCCGAACGGTGAACCCGGCTGGCCGGCGGAGCCGGGCCGCTACCGGCTGATAGCCGCGCGCGCCTGCCCGTGGGCCAACCGCACCGTCATTGTCCGCAGGCTCCTGGGACTCGAGGAGGCCATCAGCCTCGGCCAGCCCGGCCCCACCCACGATGCCCGGTCCTGGCGCTTTGACCTGGATGCGGACGGCAAGGACCCGGTGCTGGGCATCGAGCGGCTGCAGGACGCCTACTTCCGCCGCTTCGCGGACTATCCCCGCGGAATTACCGTTCCGGCGGTGGTGGACATCGCCAGCGGCGCGGTGGTGACAAACAACTACGCCCAGATCACGCTGGACTTCTCCACGGAATGGACCGAGTTCCACCGCCCGGGTGCGCCGCAGTTGTACCCGGAGCACCTGCGCGGTGAAATCGACAGCGTCAACAGGCGTGTCTTCGCCGAGGTCAACAACGGCGTCTACCGGTGCGGCTTCGCCGGATCCCAGGAAGCCTACGATGCTGCCTACAGCCGGCTGTGGAACGCCATGGACTGGCTTGAGGAACGGCTTGCCGGCCAGAGATACCTGGTGGGTGACTCCATCACCGAGGCGGACGTCAGGCTCTTCACCACCCTTGCGCGCTTCGATGCCGTGTACCACGGCCACTTCAAGTGCAACCGGAACAAGCTCAGCGAAATGCCGGGCCTGTGGGCCTACGCGCGGGACCTGTTCCAGACGCCCGGCTTCGGGGACACCACCGACTTCGTGCAGATCAAGGAGCACTATTACATAGTCCACGAGGACATCAACCCCACCCAGATTGTCCCCGCGGGCCCTGATCTGTCCGGTTGGCTTACCGCACACGGGCGGGAGTCCCTGGGAGGCAGCCCCTTCGGCGAGGGCACTCCGCCGGGACCGGTGAAGGCCGGCGAGGAAGTGGCTGCCGGGCACGGGGCCGCCTAGCCTGCACGGCCATGGCTGAAGAAAAAATGGCACGGAATACCCTGCCGCGGAAGATCTGGCATTCAGTGGGCACCAGCGTTGCGCGCGCCCTCGCCGCGCCGCGCCTTCAGCTTGCTGCGAAGGCGGGACTGGCAGCGGGCATCGCGTTCTGGATAGCGCCCCTCATGCCGGCGGCTGCCGCCCACTACGCGTACTACGCTCCGCTCGGTGCACTCGTGGCCATGTATGAGAACGTGTCCGGGTCGATGCGGCAGGGGCTGCAGACCCTCGTGGGCCTGGCGGCCGGCATTGCCCTGGCGTTTGTTCTGATCAGTTTAGGGGCCACACCGCTTTCCGTTGCAGCTGTCATGGCACTCGGCGTCCTTCTGGCCGGACTGCCGCGCCTGGGCGCGGGCCGCGACTGGATTCCGACGGCGGCCCTGCTGGTACTGCTGGTGGGCGGACAGAACCCTGATGATTTTTCCTTCGGCTACCTGCTGCAGATGGGCGTGGGCGTCGCCGTCGGCATTGCCGTCAACCTGCTGGTGTTTCCGCCGCTGCACTTCAACGCTGCCGCCCTAAGCCTCGCGGAGTTAAGGCTGTCGCTGGCCCGCCAGCTGGAGGACATGGGGGCGGCCATGCACGAGAAATGGCCGCCGGAACACGAGGACTGGTCGAGCCGCTCGGAGGAGCTGGCCCAGTCGGCCCGCTCGGTCCGGGCTGCCGTGCAGAAGGCTGACGCGAGCAGGGCCGCCAACCCGCGGCGCCGCTTCCATCCGCGCGATGTGGACAAGGACTACCGCACAGTCCGCGAACTGGAACAGATCACCTTCCACATCCAGGACATGACCGAGGTGCTCGCTGACGTCATCTGGAACGAAGACATGCCGTTCATCATTCCGCTCCCGTACAGTGAGCCGCTCGCGGAGGCGCTCGGCGCCGTGGGCGCGGTGCTCCGTTCGGCGGAGGAGGACGACGACGACCGGCAGGCCGAACTCTTCGAGTCGGCCCGCGCGGCGGTCGCCTCCCTTGAGGACCGCACCGCCTCTGAAGATGCCGGGGCAGGAACGCCGAGCGCCGCAGGATCAATCCTGCTGAGCCTGCACCGCATCCTCCGCGTGGCCGACCCGAACGGCAGCTAGCCCGGCCGCAGCGGCTACATCGGTGACGCTCAAGTGCCGCGGCTACATCGATAGGACTACAGCGCCGCCACCGATCCGCTGAAGTGTTTCCGGCCGGACCGCGGGCTCCAGGCCATATAGTCGGACCGCCGCCAGCCGCCTTCTCCGGACTCCGCCGTCGAAATGGCCAGTGCCAGCCGTGAAGGCAGGAAAACCGGGGCTTCAAAGCCCACGTCCCAGCGGAAGGCGTCGCCTTTGACCGCGCCCACATCCGCCAGCGCCCTCGACGCCAGGTACATGCCGTGGGCGATGGACCTGCGCAGGCCCAGCGCCTTGGCGGAGAGAACACTGAGGTGGATCGGGTTGAAGTCCCCCGACACGGCAGCGTAGGCGCGGCCGGTGTCCACGCCCAGCTGCCAGAGCGCGGTGGGATCCGGGGCAGAAAAAGCCTGCTGCGCGGCTGCTGCCGAGGCTTTGTCGATGCCGGGCAGGAACACGCCCCTGGCAAGGTAGGTGGACACGCCGCTCCAGCAGACGTCGCCCTCACCGGATGCGCGGACCTCTGCCACGATGTCCAGCTGCGTTCCCGCGCGGTGCGCCCGGAGCGTTTCGGCCCTGGCCACAATGTCTAGGGCCTCGGTGAACCTGACCGGCCGGCGGTACTCAATCACGTTCCGCAGATGGATCATCCCCAGCAGGGGCAGCGGGAAATCGTCACGGTTCATGACGCTCATAGCCACGGGAAACGCCAGAGCATGGATGAACCCGGCGGGCAGCACGTCACTGGCGGTCTCACCCAGCAGGTGCTGGTACGCCGTCAGGTTTTCGACGTCGGGCCGGACTTCCCTGACTTCGTGACTCGCGGCGGGCAGCACGGAGGCAGCAGGCGAGCCGAGGATCCGGCGGCGGGCCGCCGTGGCCGCGGCGTTCACGTACAGCTTGGAGAGGGACGGCATCTCCCCCAGGATCAGGGGCTGGCCGGCGGTCATGCCCCCACCAGGTTCTGTCCGCACACCCTCAGCACCTCTCCGGAAATGCCGCCGGCGGAATCGCCCGCGAGAAACGAAATGGCCTCGGCAACGTCCCCCGGCTGCCCGCCCTGCTGCAAAGAGTTCAGCCGCCGTGCAATTTCCCGGGTGGCAGAGGGAATCCGCGCCGTCATCTCGGTTTCGATGAATCCGGGCGCCACGGCATTGATCGAACCGCCGTACGGTGCCAGCAGGGGTGCGGTGGCCCGGACCATGCCCATGACCCCGCCCTTGGACGCCGCATAGTTGGTCTGCCCGCGGTTGCCGGCGATCCCGCTTGTGGAGGCCACCGAAACTATCCGTGGAGCGGAACGGAAATGCTCGGAGGCAAGGAGCGCCTCATTGATGCGGAGCTGGGCGGCGATGTTCACGTCGATAACCGAACCCCAGCGGGACTGGTCCATGTTGACCAGCAGCTTGTCCCGGGTGATGCCGGCATTGTGGACCACGATGTCGAGCCGGCCGTGCCGCTGCACGGCATGGTCGATGATTCGTTGCCCGGCGTCCTCGCGCGTGATGTCCAGCTGCAGCGCGGTCCCGCGGATACCGTTGGCGACCTCCGCCAGGTGGTCCCCGGCTGCGGGAACGTCCACCGCCACAACGGTGGCGCCGTCACGGTGCAGCGTGCGGGCGATGGCCGCACCGATCCCCCGGGCCGCGCCCGTGACGACCGCGACCTTCCCGGCGAGCGGTGTGTCGGCGTCGCCGGGCAGCACACCTTCGGCCGAACTGACGCGGACGAACTGGCCGTCCACGAAGGCGGACCGGCCGGAGAGGAAGAACCGCAGGGCCCCCAAAGCCGACGGGGCGGTGGGGCTGACGTCCGCAGCCAGCAGGATGCCGTTGCCGGTGGCGCCTGCTCGCAGTTCCTTGGCCAGGGAGCGCAGTAGCCCGTCCACGCCTTGCCTGGCGGCTGCCGTGGCCGGCGCGCCGCCGGGCACGCGCGAGACAGTCACCACCCGTCCGCCAGGGGCAAGGTCTCGAAGAGACGGCGCAGCCGCCAGGACCGGCCGCTCCAGGTCGGTCGGGGCCTCAATCGCGTCGAGAACCAGCACGATTCCGCCGAGCTTTTCCTTGGGAACAGCGTGGCGGCGGACATCGAGTTCCCACGACAGCAGCGCCGCAGCGACCCCGTCCGCACCCGGCCCCGAGCCGCCAACCAGGACCGGCCCGTCGATGAGCGGCTGGTCCGGCTGGTAGCGCCGCAGCTCGGCCGGCTGCGGCAGGCCGAGTTTCCGGGCCAGGTCCCGTCCGAAGCCGCGGCTAACCAGCCTTGCGTAGGTGTCAGTCATCGGTGTCCCCCGGCGTGTTTTCAGCAGAGTATGCTTCGAGCAGCGCCACGACGCCCTGGCCGCCGGCCGCGCAAACGGATACGAGTCCCAGAGCGGGACGCCCGCCAACATTCCCCTTCGCGTGCAGCATTTTCGCGAGCGTGGCCACGATGCGCCCGCCCGTGGCGGCGAACGGGTGCCCGGCTGCCAGGGATGATCCGTTGACGTTCAGCCTGGAGCGGTCGACCTTGCCGAAGGGCCCATCCAGCCCGAGGCGCTCGCGGCCGAACTTTTCGTCCTCCCAGGCGGCGAGCGTGCTTAGCACCGTCCCGGCGAACGCTTCGTGGATCTCGAAGTAGTCGACGTCGTCCAGGGTGAGACCGTTGCGCGCCAGAAGGCGCGGGACGGCGAAGACCGGCGCCATGAGCAGCCCGTCCCTGCCGTGGACGAAATCCACGGCGGCGGCCTCGCCGTCCAGCACGGTGGCGAGCTTGGGGAGGTCGTGCCGGTCGGCCCAGTCCTCGGAGGCGAGCAGCACCGTGGAGGCACCGTCCGTCAGCGGCGTGGAGTTGCCCGCCGTCATGGTGGCCTCCGAGCCGAGGTTCCGGCCGAACACAGGCTTCAGCGACGCCAGCTTCTCGAGACTCGTGTCGGGACGGAGGTTGGAGTCCCGGGTGAGGCCACGGTACGGCGTGAGCAGATCATCGAAGAACCCGGCATCGTAGGCGGCGGCGAGATTCCGGTGGCTGCTGAGGGCGAGCTCGTCCTGGGCCTCGCGGGAGATGTTCCACTGGGCCGTGGTCAGGGCCTGGTGCTCGCCCATGGACAGGCCGGTCCTGGGCTCGCCGGTGTTCGGGGCGTCCGGGGCGAGGTCCTTGGGGCGCAGGCGGGCGAGGACCTGGAGCCGCTGCGGGAGCGTCTTGGCGCGGTTGAGGTCCAGCAGCACCCCGCGGAGCCCTTCGCTAACGGCAATGGGCGCATCCGAGGCGGAGTCCACGCCGCCTGCGATGGCGGACTCGAGCTGTCCGAGCCTGATCTTGTTGGCCAGGCCCAGCACTGTTTCCAGGCCTGTGGCGCAGGCCTGCTGCAGGTCGTAGGCGGGCGTTTCCGGTGACAGTGCCGAGCCCAGCACTGCTTCCCGCGTCAGGTTGAAGTCCCGGGAGTGCTTCAGGACGGCGCCCGCGGCCACTTCGCCGATGCGCTCCTCCTGCAGGCCGAAGCGTGCGATCAGCCCGTCCAGGGCCGCCGTGAGCATGTCCTGGTTGGACGACTTGGTGTACGCGCCGCCGGTGCGGGCGAACGGAATCCTGTTGCCGCCGACCACCACGGCTTTCCGCACGGTTTGGGGCTGTCCATGCACGGGCATGTGCTATCTCCTTCGATCCGGCTGGTTATCGATACCCAGCGTACCTGATACGCTGGGTATCGTGAACTTGATCCCTCCTTCCCCGCCCGCTGGCTCCGACACAGGATCCGTGGACGGCCGCGCCTCGCGCTGGCAGGGGCACCGGGAGGAACGCCGTCGCGAACTCATCAAGGCCGCCCGGCGCGCAGTGCATACACTCGGCAGCGACGCGTCCATGGAGGACATTGCCGCGGCGGCAGGCACGTCCAAGTCGGTGTTCTACCGGTACTTCGGGGACAAAGCCGGCGTGCAGCAGGCGGTGGGCGAAGTGGTGCTGGGCCAGATGCAGCTGCGCATCAGGGAAGCGGCGCAAAGCGCGCAGACGCCCCGGGAGGGTCTGTTCGCCATGGTCTCGGCCTACCTCCAGATGGCTGAAACCAGCCCCAACGTCTACACCTTTGTGACCCGGTACGCCGCTGCCGAGTCCGACGGTGGTCCCACCTCCATCACGACGGCCGGCGCGCTGGGCCACTTCTTTGACTCCATTGCGGACATGATCGCCACGCCCATGCGCGCATACCTCGGCGAAGGCAAGGAAGCCGTCATCGGCTACTGGCCCAACGCCGCGATCGGCCTGGTCCGCAACGCCGGCGAGCAGTGGCTGGCCAGCCCGGCCTCCCCCGCCAAGCCGGATCAGGAAACCATGGCACGCCAAATCACAGACTGGCTATGCGACGGCATCGCGCCGGAACTCACGGACGTTCAACAGCACCGGAACTTGTCAGAACCAACGAAGGAATCGACATGACTGAAGTAGCGGACCGCCCGGCGGGCTCAGCCACCCGTGCGGCAGCCACCGGACCGCGCGGCGCGTTGCCCGCCGTCGACGTCGCCGCCCTGGGTGAGCTCCTCCTGGGCAGATGGGCCGACGTCCGCCGGGAGGCGCGGGACCTCGCGGCACGCGAAGAGCTCCACAAAACAGAGGGGCTGACGCACACGGAGCACCGCCGGCGCACCTTCGGGCAGTTGAAGCGCCTGGTGGACAGCGGCGCCGTCCACCGCGCCTTCCCGGCCAGCTTCGGCGGGGCCGACGACCACGGCGGCAACATCGCCGGCTTCGAGGAACTGGTCACCGCAGACCCGTCCCTGCAGATCAAGGCCGGTGTGCAGTGGGGCCTGTTCGGCTCCGCGGTGATGCATCTGGGCACGGCCGAGCACCACGAGAAGTGGCTGCCGGGCATCATGAACCTGGATATCCCGGGCTGCTTTGCCATGACCGAAACCGGACACGGTTCGGACGTCGCCAGCATCGCCACCACGGCCACCTATGATTCCGACGCCCAGGAGTTCGTGATACACACCCCGTTCCGTGCCGCCTGGAAGGACTACATCGGCAATGCCGCCATTGACGGCCTCGGCGCCGTGGTGTTCGCCCAGCTGCTGACGCGCGGGGTCAACCACGGAGTGCATGCGTTCTACGTCGATCTGCGCGACCCTGTCACCAAGGCATTCCTGCCGGGGGTCGGCGGCGAGGACGACGGCGTTAAGGGCGGGCTCAACGGCATCGACAACGGCCGCCTGCACTTCGACCATGTCCGCATTCCCCGCACCAACCTGCTCAACCGCTACGGCGACGTCGACGCCGAAGGAGCTTACACCTCGCCCATCGCCAGCCCCGGACGGCGTTTCTTCACCATGCTCGGCACGCTGGTTCAGGGCCGGGTGAGCCTGGACGGCGCGGCTGTCGCCGCGTCCAAGCTCGCCCTGAAGACGGCCATCACCTACGCATCCGAGCGGCGGCAGTTCAACGCCTCCTCCCCCGTCGAGGAAGAGGTGCTGCTGGACTACCAGCGGCACCAGCGGCGGCTATTCACCCGGCTGGCCACCACATACGCCGCGGGTTTCGCGCATGAGCAGCTCCTGGCCAAGCTGGACGACGTCTTTTCCGGCGCCCGCGACACCGACGAGGACCGCCAGGACCTGGAAACCCTGGCCGCCGCGCTGAAGCCACTGAGCACCTGGCATGCCCTGGACACGCTGCAGGAATGCCGTGAAGCCTGCGGCGGAGCCGGGTTCCTGATCGAGAACCGCTTCGCCTCGCTCCGAGCCGACCTCGACGTCTATGTCACCTTCGAGGGCGACAACACCGTCCTGCTGCAGCTCGTGGCCAAGCGGCTGCTGGCCGATTACGCCAAGGAATTCCGCAGCGCCACGTTCGGCGTGCTGGCACGGTACGTGGTCAACCAGGCCGCGGGAACCGCCGTCCACCGCACCGGCCTGCGCCAGGTGGCGCAGTTCGTGGCGGACAACGGCTCCGTGCAGAAGGCCGCCCTTGCCCTGCGCGACGAGGAAAGCCAGCGCGCCCTGCTCACGGACCGCGTCCAGTCGATGGTTGCCGAAACCGCCGCCGCCCTCAGGGGCGCCAACCGGCTGCCGCAGCGCGAAGCGTCGGCGCTGTTCAACCAACACCAGGACGAACTGATCGACGCCGCCCGGGCGCATGCCGAACTCCTGCAGTGGGAGGCCTTCTCGGAGGCGCTGGACCAGGTTGGCGATCCGGGAACCAGGGTGGTGCTGACGTGGCTCCGGGACCTGTTCGGGCTCTCGCTCATCGAGAACAACCTCTCGTGGTACCTGATGAACGGCAGGCTTTCTATGCAGCGGGCCCGGACGGTGGGCGGCTACATCAACCGGCTCCTGGTCAAGCTGCGCCCTCACGCGCTGGATCTCGTGGACGCGTTCGGCTACGGCCCGGCCCACCTGCGCGCCGCCATCGCCACCGGCGCTGAAAAGGTCCGCCAAGACCAGGCACGCGACTACTACAGGGTGCAGCGCGCCAGCGGGTCAGCTCCGGTGCCGGAGAAGTCGCTTCAGCCCCGCCGGTAGTCGCGGCTCCCCAACCAGCGGCTAACCTCGCAAGCTCAACCAGCGGCTGAACAGCCCAACGCCCGACGGCGGGGCCTCCAAAAGGGGGCACCGCCGTCGGGCGTTGGACTAATCGGGCGGTTTATTACGTCGCGCTAGCTGAGGACCGAACGGTAGACGTCGAGCGTAGTCTGGGTGATCGATTCCCAGGAGAAGTGCTCCTCCGCACGCCGGCGGCCGGCCTGGCCCATGGCGCGGGCCCGCTCCGGGTCCGATACGACTTCGGTCAGGGCCGCGGCGAACTCGCTGACGAACTTCTCCGGATCCAGCGGCGTGCCGGTTCCGTCCGTAACCTGCTCGAGCTCCACGAGCAGGCCGGTCTCTCCGTGGTTGACCACCTCGGGGATGCCGCCGGTTGCACTGGCCACCACGGCGGCGCCGCAGGCCATTGCCTCCAGGTTCACGATGCCGAGCGGTTCGTAGATGGAGGGGCAGGCAAATGCGGTGGCGTGGCTCAGGACCTGGATCAGTTCATTGCGGGGCAGCATGCGCTCGATGAGCACAACGCCGCTGCGCTGGCTCTGCAGTTCCTCGATCAGCCGGGCGGTTTCCGCCGCGAGTTCGGGCGTATCCGCGGCGCCGAGGCAGAGGACCAGCTGCACGTCCGCCGGGAGCTTTGCGGCGGCCCGCAGCAGGTACGGGACACCCTTCTGCCGGGTGTTGCGCCCGACGAACACCACGCTGGGGCGGGCGGGGTCGATGCCCAGGGTGCGGATGACGTCGTCGTTCTCATCGCGGTTCCAGAGGCTGACGTCGATACCGTTGTGCACCACCTTGACCTTGGCCGGGTCAACGTCCGGGTAGCTGCGCAGGATGTCCTGGCGCATGCCCTCGGACACGGCGATGATCGCGGCCGCCGCTTCATACGCGGTCTTCTCGACCCAGGAGGACAGGGCATAGCCGCCACCCAGCTGCTCTGCCTTCCAGGGCCGCAGCGGTTCCAGGCTGTGGGCGCTGAGCACGTGCGGGATCCCGTGCAGCAGCGATGCCAGGTGGCCCGCCATGTTGGCGTACCACGTGTGTGAATGCACCAGATCAGCGCCGGCTACATCCGGAACGATGCGCAGATCCACGCCCAGGGTCTGCACGGCAGCGTTCGCTGCCCCCAGATCCTCGGGCACCGAGTAGGAGGTCACGGCCGCGCCATGATAGTCGGCGTCCCGGGGCGCGCCAAACGCACGCACCTGAAGGTCGACATGCTTGGCCAGGACCCGGCTCAGCTCGGCAACGTGGACGCCCGCGCCGCCATAGATTTCCGGCGGGAATTCTTTAGTCACAATGTCTATTCGCACGTTACCCAAGGTAGTCGTTACGGTTGAACTGTTCTAGTGTGAAGAAAGTCCGGACAAACCGGATTTTTTGGGGAGAGATACGAAGGCGTACAGGAGCGACCATGCCGTCAACGAAGAAAGTCCTGGCCATTGTCCTCGCCGGAGGCGAGGGAAACCGACTCATGCCGCTGACGGCAGACAGGGCCAAACCTGCCGTGCCCTTTGCCGGCAGTTATCGGCTTATTGATTTCGCGCTGTCGAACCTGGTCAACTCCCGGTACCTCCAGATCGTGGTCCTGACGCAGTACAAGTCCCACAGCCTTGACCGCCACATCTCGGAGACGTGGCGGATGTCCACGCAGCTTGGCAACTATGTTGCCTCCGTTCCGGCCCAGCAGCGAGTGGGCAAGAGCTGGTTCCTGGGCAGTGCCAATGCCATTTACCAGTCCCTGAACCTGATCCACGATGCCAACCCGGACATCGTCGTCGTGGTGGGCGCGGACCACGTGTACCGGATGGACTTCTTCCAGATGGTCGAACAGCATGTAAAGAGCGGCGCCAAGGCCACAGTGGCCGCCGTGCGCCAGCCGCTCAACATGGCCAACCAGTTCGGCGTCATCGAGGTGGACCCCGAAGACCCCCAGAAAATCGCCGCATTCGTGGAGAAGCCGGCCTCCACCCCCGGCCTGGCGGCGGACCCCACCCAGTTCCTGGCCTCCATGGGCAACTACGTCTTTGATGCCGACGCCCTGGTGGATGCCCTCCACGTGGACGCGGAACGGCTCGACACCAAGCACGACATGGGCGGGGACATCATCCCCTACTTCGTCAACCAGGGGCAGGCCGGCGTCTACGACTTCACCCTCAATGACATTCCCGGCTCCACCGAACGGGACCGCACGTACTGGCGCGACGTGGGAACCATCGATTCCTTCTATGACGCGCACATGGACCTGATCTCTCCGCTGCCGGTGTTCAACCTGTACAACTCCGAGTGGCCCATCTACACCCGCCAGAGCATTTCCCCGCCGGCCAAGTTCGTCCGCGGCGATAACAACACCGTGGGCACAGCCCTGGATTCAATCGTGGCCAGCGGCGTGGTCATTTCCGGCGGCATCGTGGAGGGCTCTGTGCTGTCCAACGACGTCTACGTCGGCTCGGCCAGCCGCGTCATCGACTCGGTGCTCATGGACAAGGTGCAGATCGGGAAAGGCGCCGTGGTGCGCCGGGCCATCATCGATAAGAACGTCAAGGTCCCCGCGGGGGCGGCGATCGGCCTGGACCCGGAGCTCGACCGGGCCCGCGGCTTCAAGGTAACGGACTCGGGCATCACGGTGCTCTCCAAGCACCAGTCCGTGCCGGAGCCGGACGACGCCGAGCGTGCCCTGTCCGCTGCAAACCTGCACCTGGTGCCGGACGCTGTGAAGGCCGCAACCGAGAACTGGCCCGAGATCCGCAGCTCAGTAGAGCATGTGGGCAAGGTCCAGGCAGCCGCCGTGGGCGTGGACTCCCCGACGCAGCAGGCCGTCCGTTCCTGATCCCCTGTTCAAGCAAGTTCCTTGAGGCAGGTCTGACCCTCCGCAGGCTGTAAAATCAGATCAATGAGCTCCGCCGATCTGACGCCTGAAGAGATTCAGGCCTGCCTCAAGGTTTTGAACAGCATCCACGTCTACGACGAGGAGCACCCCGACTACGTCTCGGTACGCCGCGCCACGGGCAAGATGTTCAAGGCCGTGAAGCGGCACCGGCGCGTGACCAAGCGCGACCTCATCGCCGAAGCCGACCGTGCCGTCCTCGCGCAGACGGCCACGGCTGCGCCGGACCGGATCGACGACGAGACGCGCGGCAACAAACTTGCCACGTCAGCCACCGGCGATGTCGCCGGCCACCTGATCAGGTCGCGGCCCTGCTACATCTGCAAGCAGCACTACACCCAGGTGGACGCGTTCTACCACCAGCTGTGCCCCGAATGCGCGGCGTTCAGCCACTCAAAACGCGATGCCCGCACCGACCTCACGGGCCGTCGCGCGCTGCTGACCGGCGGCCGCGCCAAGATCGGCATGTACATCGCCCTGCGGCTGCTGCGCGACGGGGCGCACACCACCATCACCACGCGCTTCCCCAAGGATGCCGCACGCCGCTTCGCCGCCATGGAGGACAGCGGTGACTGGCTGCACCGGCTGAAGATTGTGGGCATCGACCTCCGCGACCCGTCACAGGTCATGGCACTCACCGACGAACTCAACGCCGCCGGCCCGCTGGACATCATCATCAACAACGCCGCCCAGACGGTGCGCCGCTCCGGCAATGCCTACAAGCCGCTGGTGGACGCCGAGGATGAGCCGCTGCCCGCGGCCCTGGAAGTGGCCAACGGGGGTCCGGAACTGGTCACCTTCGGCCATGCGCATGACAAGCACCCGCTTGCTATTGCCGGCAGCGTCACCGAGCACCCGGTGCTGGCCGGCGACGCCGTCACGTCCCTTGCCCTGTCCACCGGTTCGGCGTCGCTGGAGCGGATCGCCGCCGGGACAGCCATCGACGCCGGCGGCCTGGTCCCGGACCTGGCCACCATCAACAGCTGGACGCAGGTGGTGGACGAGGTGGACCCGCTGGAGATGCTTGAGGTTCAGCTGTGCAACGTCACCGCGCCCTTCCTGCTGGTCAGCCGGCTGCGCGATGCCATGAAGCGGTCCACCGCTCACCGCAAGTACATCGTTAACGTCTCCGCCATGGAGGGCCAGTTCTCGCGGGCCTACAAGGGCCCCGGACACCCGCACACCAACATGGCCAAGGCGGCCCTGAACATGATGACGCGGACCAGTGCCCAGGAAATGCTGGAGGCGGACGGCATCCTCATGACCGCCGTGGACACCGGCTGGATCACCGACGAACGCCCGCACTTCACCAAGGTCCGGCTGATGGAGGAAGGCTTCCACGCGCCTTTAGACCTGGTGGACGGCGCAGCCCGGGTGTACGACCCGATTGTCATGGGCGAAAAGGGTGAAGACCAGTACGGGGTGTTCCTCAAGGACTACAAGCCCAGCCCCTGGTGACGTCTTTTCTCGTAGCATGGGTCCATGTTCTCTGACTAGCGGCCATGCTCAACCGTGGATATGTCAACCCATTTTGGCCCCCGAATGACGGCAATTCTTGGTCCTACGGGGAGCAAGCTCCGGGCACGTACCGCGGTTGTATGGTTGTACTGACGAACAGTTACCCCACGTCCAATGCGAGGAAGCCGCGAGGTGCAAGTGTGAATGAGTACGAGGCCTCACTGGTCATCATGTCCGGAGCGGAGCTCCTGTCCTCGGCCTCTTCTGACCCCCGCTCGGAGGAAGGCTACGTCGCGGTCAAGGCCAATATCTCGGAAGCACCGGAGCACATAGCGGAAGCTCTTGCGAACTTTGAAGCCGGTTCGGGAGCGACCAGCCGTTCGACCGGCTGGGTCCAGGACCTTCACCGCGTAGCGGACGACCTGGTGGATCGATAGGCTGAAAGGCCGATGACAGCCAGTGGCCCTGACCGGGCACCTGCAGCCCTTTTTGACCGGACTGTGCTGGTCTTCAATCCGGGTAAGCCTGGCATGGCCTCCAGGATCGACGAGCTGCAACGGGATCTGGCCGCCGGAGTACCGGATCTGGAGGTTGAGTTGCGGCCCACCGACTTTGCCGGGCACGCACGGGACCTTGCACGGTCCGTGGCAGCCGCAGGGCGCCCGCTCATTGTTTCAGTCAGCGGCGATGGCGGGTACAACGAGGTTGTCAACGGGGTGATGGACGTTCCAGGCAGCAAGGCGGTGTGCACCGTCGTCGCGGCAGGTAACGCCAATGACCATCACCGGAGCATGCCCGCAACACCGTTGCCGGAGGCTGTCCGGGATGGCCCGGTCCGGCATATCGACCTTTTGCGCATCACGTTTGGGCGGGAGCAGCCGGCACAGGTTCACTACGCCCACTCCTATATAGGTTTCGGACTTACGCCACTGATGGCGATCGGAATCGAGAGCGGGGGAAAGGGCAAATTCCTCGAACTTCTGTCCGTCGCCCGCACGCTCTCTGACTTGCGCCCGTTCGAGCTCGTCCGGGCCGACGGGGCCACGGCCTGCTTCGACAGTCTGATCCTGGCCAATATTTCGCGGATGGCCAAGTATGGGACGGTTAGCGAGTCGGTGGGCCCCGACGACGGCCGGTTTGAGGTTGTGACGCTCCCCCACGCCGGGCGCTGGAAGATGGCTCTGATGACTCTTCGGGCCGTGACGCTGGGACTCGGGAATCAACCAAGCGTCAGCAGCTACGCCTTCACTACGCGGGATGCTGTTCCTTGCCAGATTGACGGCGAGGTCAGGCATCTTCCCGCCTCCACCCATGTTCTGGTGGAAAGCGCGAAGGGCGCCCTCGCCGTTATCTGACCCAAGGGCGTCCTTGCGTCCTTGCTTTACGTGATGAATGGCGGGCTTGCCGCCCCACCCGGAGCAGCTTCAGTCGAAAGCGGTCCGCGGCGGCTGCCCTGCTGATCTTCGGCTCCGATTTCGTTGCAGACGCGGCGTTCCCCGATTCGGACGGGTAGCCGAACCAGTTGATGTAGGACTCCATCCAGGCCAACCTCCCGCCGCACCCATCCACTGATGGATCCAACACTGAACGCGCTACCATAAACGACCGTCACAAGGTGAGGCCAAATGTAACCGGGGGTTGGCGAGAGTAGGACGCTGAATTGGGCGCCCGGACTACCGCCAAGTGCTTTAGGCATCGTGCACGGTCCTCGGTTTCCGTTTGCGGCCCCGGCGCACCAACCGTCCGGATACGGGCACCGCCCCCGGTACAGGCACCACCCCCGGTACCGGCCCAATCGCCGCAACCGGTGCACTGAAGCGGGAGGCGCGCCGGGAGATGTGGTGGCTATCCGGGCGACGGCGGACGGGGGCCGCCGGCCCTGGTGGTTGCTGTGCCGCACGGGAGAAGAACCAATGCTTGGCGACTTCCACCAGGACCATGTAGATAAGCACCATCCCCAGTAGTGCCAGGAAGAACGGCACCGGCAACGGATCGAAGCCCAGCAGGCCCGCCAGCGGCGACAACGGCAGACAGATTCCCGCGGCCACCACGCCCAAGGATGCACTCAACAGGCCGGCCGACGGAAGGCTTCGCAGGAACGGGACGCGCCTGGTCCTGATGGCGAAGATGATGAGGGTCTGAGTGGCGATGGATTCGATGAACCAGCCGGCCCGGAACTCCCCCGGAGCGGCGCTGAAGACGAACAGCATGAGGGCGAAGGTTGCAAAGTCGAAGATGGAGCTGATCGGCCCGAAGAGGAACATGAAGCGCCGGATGAATGCGATGTTCCAGTGCGAGGGCGCCAGCAATTGTTCTTTGTCTACACGGTCGCCCGGGATGGCCAGTTGGCCACTGTCGTAGAGCAGGTTGTTGAGCAGGATCTGGCCCGGCAGCATGGGCAAGAAGCTCAGCGCCACCGACGCCGTGGCGGCACTGAACATGTTGCCGAAGTTGCTGGACGTTCCCATCAGCACGTATTTGACGGTGTTGGCGAAGATCCGCCGGCCTTCCATTACACCCTCAGCCAAGACGCCCAGATCTTTGTCCATCAGCACCACATCGGCCGCGTCCTTGGCGACGTCGGTGGCGCTGTCCACCGAGATTCCGATGTCCGCCTTGTGCAGAGCCAGGGCGTCGTTGACGCCGTCGCCCATGAAACCCACCGCCCCGCCGCTTAGGCGGAGCAGGGTGATGATCCGGGCCTTCTGCTCGGGCGAGACGCGGGCAAAGATGGTCGCTTCCCTGGCGGTGGCGGCCAGTTCGGTATCGGACAGGGCATCCACGTCCGCGCCGGTGAGGGTTCCACCGGAGATCACTCCGAGCCCGGAGCACACTTTTTCGGCGACCCTGGCGTTATCCCCGGTGGCGATTTTGACGGAAATACCCAGCACTGCCAGCTGTTCCAAGGATCCTTTCGCGTTTGCCTTGGGCCGGTCGAGGAAGACGAGGAATCCGGCCAGGACGAGGTTCTTTTCGTCGTCGGGCGTGATGTTGCCCAGCCCGGAGGCTGGGCCGGTGGCCACCGCGACGACGCGCGATCCGGCGTCGAACTGCTCGTCCAACATGGCCTGCACGGCCGGCGACGTCGGCCCGCAGAGAGCGAGGACGTCCTCGGGGGCACCCTTGGTGACCAGACGTGCCGGGCCGCCGGCTTCCCGCACGAGCACGCTGGTCCGCCGGCGCTGGTGGTCGAAGTCGATCAGGTCCAGGCGCTCAAAGCGGGCGGGATCGAAGGCCGCTGCCTTGGGGCTGTCCCAGAGGGCCGCGTCCAGCGGATTTTGCCCTGCAGTGGACAGTTTGGCCTCGGTATAGTCGGTTTCCGTGGCCAGCAGACCCAAGGTGAGGAGTCCGACGTCGGACACTTCAGGTGAGGCGGGCAGCGCGCCGGTGAAGCTGATCCGCCCCTCGGTGAGGGTGCCGGTTTTGTCGGTGACCAGGATGTCCATGTCGCCCAGGTCCTCGATGCAGACCAGTCGCTTGACCAGGACTTTCCGTCTGGCGAGCTGGCGGGTGCCGGTGGCCAGGCTGGTGCTGACGACGGCGGGCAGCAGCTGCGGCGTGATGCCGACGGCGATCGCCAGGGAGAACAGCAACGATTCGATCAGCGGACGGTGCAGCAGCAGGTTCGCTATGAAGATTAGCGTCGTAAGCCCGATGGCGACCTGCAGTAGCAGGAACGAGAACTGCTTCAGCCCGAGCTGGAATTCGGTTTGTGGTTGCCGTTCTCCCAAGCCCAGCGCGATCCGGCCGAACTCGGCGCGGCCGCCCGTGGCCACCACCATGCCGGTGCAGCCGCCGGACTGGATGACGGTTCCCATTAATACGCACGATGCCAGGTCGCCCAACGCCGATCCGGGTGCCACCGGGGCTGGATCCTTGCCGGCCGGCAGCGATTCCCCCGTCAGGATGCTTTCGTCGCAGAGCAGGTTCTTGGTGCTGAGGAGGCGGATGTCCGCCGGGATGATGGCGCCGATGCTCAAATGCACGACGTCGCCCGGCACCAGGGCGGCGACGTCCACATCCTGCGTGGTTCCGTCGCGAAGCACGACGGCGCGGTGGGTGACCCGGGAGTGCAGGGCTTCGGAGGCCCGTTCAGCGCGGAACTCGTTGGTGAAGCCCAAGCCCACGCTGACCAGGAGGATCACACCGATGACGATCGAATTCGTGGCATCGCCCAGGAACAGGGACAGCCCTGCCGTGATGATCAGCAGGATAAGGATGGGGCTTGCGAACTGCCGGCCCAGCACCGCCCAACCGTTGGCCCGGTGCGTCCGCACGGCGTTCGGGCCAAGCTCAGCAAGGCGAGCCGCGGCTTCTTCGTTTGTCAGCCCTGCCGGGCTGGAGCCGAGTTGTTTTTGGACTTCCTCCGGCGGAAGGGAGGCGGCGTCCGTGATCGACAGGTGCATGGAGTGCCGCTCCTGGACGTTGAGATCTGACATGCCTTGTCCGTTCCGATTCGGCGACCTTGGGAAGTCGCCTTGGGATAAGGGTACGGCTTGGGGCTGGGCGGTTCGCTAGGAATTCGGGTCAGCGGAACATCGGAGCAGGATCGAAGGATAAGGTCGATCAGTGTGTCTTCCACCGTGGTGCGGGAGGCGTCGCGGTGGCGGTTGTAGGTGGCGGGCAACGCCCTTGGTGGCAGGCACGAGGGACAAATCGCTCACCAAGGCGCAGGAGGAGCGGATCAGACCGGGTCAGATGGACTGACGGTAGCCGAAGAACTCGTGGTCGTTGTTGTACCCGCCCAGCCCGCCTCCGATGCCGGCGAAGCTTTCGACGAACTCGATGGCTTGGATCCACTTGACCATTTTAAATCCGAGTTCGACTTCGTTGCGGAGGCGCAGCGGTGCACCATGGCCGAACGAGAGAGGTGCGCCGTTCATGTCGTACGCGAGCATCGTGAGGTGGTAGCTCATCTGCTCGATAGCGTGGGCGTCGTAGTACAGTCCGCCCTCGGACCCGCTGGCAAACGAGTAGAAGATCACCCATTTGGCTTCGGGCTTCGGGCGGACGGTATCCAGGATCGTCTGCATGGAGACGCCGCCCCATTTGGCTACGGCGGATCAGCCTTGGTTGCAGAAATGCTGCGTGATCTGCTCATGGTTAGGAAGTGCTCGGAGTTGTTGGAGGGACAATTCGACCGGGTTCTCGACGAGGTCACTTACAGCGAGCTTGTAATCGACGAAGCCTCTCCCACCGCAGCGGAACCAACCTCATCCATTGGCCGGTGGTGAACAGAAGGACGTAGAAGATGACACCGTTCGCCAGCCAGAGCCTGTCGATGCCCAGATGCCACCAGCGCGCCAGACCGATCGAATGCCGCCGACCCGGCAGGCCGACGCCGTTGGGCAGCGTGATGGAGTCCTGCTTCGCGGTGTAGAGCGGTGTAGCCGGCACTGGCGTCTGCACCCGGAACCAGTCCTTGCCCGGCGTCGCGTGGCGAGTCCAGTAGAGCCGTGGATGGTCCGCGATAATCGTCACTCCAGACCGGATGATGAAGATCATGAAGAACATGTTCAGGAAGTGCTGCCAGCCGACCCACGCGGGAAATCCAACCGGAGCATCCGGCGGCGGCTGTGACTCGCCGGGATAACGCTCCATGAAAGCCTGAATCGAAGGCAGGTCACGGATGCCTTGGGCGATCGCCACGCCGAGGATCAGCAGCAGCAGCCCGATCGGGACCAGCCAGAGAAGGTTGAACCATTTGTTCTGTCCGATTCTGATCCGTGGCGCCACCCCGTATTGCGGTTGGACTCCTCCAGCCCAATGCTCGTCGACTGCCGAATACCGGGTGGCGTCGAGCTCGCTGCGGAAGCTCATCCTTGCCTCTGCCCCGAAATCGGGACCTGCAGGGGGTGGTTCATTCGAAGGTTCACCCATACACCGAAGGCTTGCGACTGTTGCTGGACGAATGGAGCGGCTACTGTCGGTGGCCGGAGTGGCGCTTAGATTTCCTCGTCCCCCTTAACGTTCGGTTTATTGGGCCGGCCGCGATTCTGAACTTATAGTGGCTGCTGGACGTCGTATACGCCGCCGCCCCACGATGACGAGTCACACTCAGGGGGAACGGATACGAGCCCAAAGCCGCCCCCCAGCCCGACCTCCGTGTCGAAAGCCAAGCGCTTGCCGGACAACCCCACGACAGCTTTGCGGTCTTCGGATAGGCGTGTCCCAGCGGGCCAGCGTAGAAGTATCGGGTGCGACCTCGACCCATTCGAACCTCCCAGACCGACGCAGCCGTCTGCTTGGGCGATGAGGACTCCGGAGTACTGGGCGAGCATGGCGTCATCTCCATTGCGCCAGCTCGTGACAATAAGGTGAGCAGCGACTGGAGAAGGTGATGCCGGTGCGGGTCCACCACCTGCCTCCTGGGAACATGCGGTCATACTAAGGCACAGCGCCAACGCCGTACCGCCTGCGACTGCATGGGCAAGATAGCATTTTCGTAGTATCACTTGCGATCTCCTAACTCCTGCGCCTCACCGAGGGACCAACTTTGCCCCCACCGGAACGATTACATCGTCGTTCCTCCGTGACTGAGAATGGTAGAAGCTGTTTGCAACGTATGCAGTCGGCAAGGGATCAGATAAGGGCGTGTCAAGACGCGGAAGCAACCTTTCGCAGATCAGCGGTTCTCTCGTTCAGCCATTGCCGGTAGGCCGTTGCGAGGGCGTCGTTGCGGAGGAGTCCGCGTTCCAGGAGGGAGATTTTGGAGGGCCATTGGCCGAGTTCGTGGGCTGCGGTTGTGATGGTGCAACCGAGCGTGGTGCGGATTTGGCGGAGGTCGGAGTTGTCGGGTGCTGCCTGGGGGTTGGTGATCTGACGGTAGATCTCCCGCGCTGCGTAGCGTTTGAGGCAGCGCATGATCTCCCGTTTGCTCTTGCCCTCCGCGGTGCGTTTTGCCACGTAGTCCTTGGTCCTTTGGCACGATGCCATCCGGACCAGGACCACTTGATAGAGGGCGTGATTGGCGTTGCGGTCCCCACCTTCGCTGAGCCGGTGGCGGGTTGTCTTGCCTGATGATGCCGGCACCGGGGCGACCCCGACGAGTGAAGCGAACTGGGCTTCGTTTCCCAACCGGTCCGGGTTGTCCCCGACGGTGACCAGCAGCTGGCTGGCCACGTCCGTGCCGACGCCGGGCAGGTCGCAAAGCATCGGGGCGCAGGCGTCGATGATGTCCTTGAGCGCTGCGTCTGCGGCGGCGATCTCTGCGGCTAGGGACTGGCAGCGCGTGGCGAGGGCTTTCAGCGTCAGGAGGGTCACGTACTCCGGGTCGGCTGTGTGTCCCGAAGGTCTCGTGCGCTGCAAGGCAGTGATCAGAGTGGATGTGGCCATTGCCCGGTATTTCGCCGGGAGTTTGTCCGGGGCTGAAACGAGGAGGCCCTTGATCTGGTTGATGGCCGCGGTGCGGGCTTTCAGCGCGGAGGCACGCCCGGCGCGCAGGATCCGCAGGCATTCAACGGGCCCGTCCTTGGCTTTCGGGATCGATGTCGTCCGGCCGTCGAGTACCGATCTTGCGGCTTCGTAGGCGTCCAGCGGATCGGACTTTCCCTTAAGCCGGCGTGCGGCCCGGTTCGGGCGGTTCACTTCCAGCACGGTCAGGCCTTCGCCTCGGAGGGTTCTGGTGTTCGGCGCCGTAGGACCCTGTTCCTTCGACACCGACGGCGGTGACGGTGCCGTAGCTGGTGATGAAGTCCACGATTTTCCGGTATCCGGATCCCACGGCCAGGAATTCCCTGTCCGCGAGGGGTTTGCCGTGTTCGTTGATCACGGCCACATGGTGTGTGTCAGCGTGGGTGTCGATACCCGCGATGACTTTGATTGATTCGTTTGCCAAGATTGAAATTGCCCCTCAGCCGCGTCGAATGCTGATTGATCGGGCGCGGGCCAGGTGGGCAGACAAAAGGGTAATGGGACTGGTCGAATCAGGCTCCTATAAAGTCATGTCCGCCTGGCTCGACACCCTCTGACGGACCTTGAGCCGGCTGACAGATCGTCGGAAAGACAGTGCCGCCAGGCACGTCAGTTTTTGGCTGGGCCACGCCGGCTCAAGGACTTTTCCAGTATTACCGTTTCCGGAAGCAGCCCGTTCGCGATCGCATCCGATAGCTCGAGCGCCGTCGCCATAACCAGCTGCCGCACCAGGGGCAGGCAGCCTACCGGTGCCAGCCCCGCGCGGAGTCATAACTGCACTCCAGTGCACCCGTTCCAGGGGCAAGGCCGCCGCCGGACGGGAAGTAGATGGCGCCGAAATCCGCCCTTTCGGCCTCGATCCGCCTCTGGGCCCATGTCTGGGCGGCTTCCAGATCCTCCTCGGGGATGGGTTCCCGTGTGCGGCGGCCCTCGCGGAAATGGATGTCCAGCTGATACTCCCCCGGCTGGGACGTCGCGGGGTGATGGCTCGGATCCTGCTCATCGCGCCTGCTGATGAGGACCTGGGCAGAGGCATGCAGGATAGAGGACTCGCTGGCCGGATTGCCGTGCTCCTGCTGTTTCATCCGCAGGCCCGAGACGACGCTTTCTACCGTGTCTTCCGTCGTAACGACGTACGCAGAACCGCTGACGTCAGCCTCTGAGCCGCCGACGCTGTTCAGATGCTGTCCGAAGTGTTCGGAGCTGGACTGACTGGAATTCATGCGCCCTCCTTGAAGGATCTCGCGGCGGGTGCCGTCCGTCCACCCTAAACCCACAGGGCAGCGTCCGGACCGGTGTGCGGGTATATATTTCCCGGCAGGTCCAGCCTGACTGCCGGTTCCGGACAGGAGGGGTGCTGGCGAGATCATGGAGGTGGACGGCCCTTCAGGCGTTACAGGCAAAATTGTCTCCGACGGCCCAGGCCCCATTGATCACCGTCATGAAGTCCCGAACGTCGTCCCTTGTCACGCGGTTCCAATCGCGGCCTGCGGTCCAGAGAAAGCGGAACCACCGGAGTAGGTCTCTGGCATAGGACTCAACGCTGGCGGGGCTCATCCCCCGCGCCCAGAAGTCCTGCAGATAGCGCTCTACGCTCGGTATAGGATCGTCGGCACGGCCCACTACTTCCCAACATCAGGGCCCTGTCCCAGTCCGTACCGAGCGCAGTAAACAGGTCCTCGGATTACGTAAAGGTCCTGTCAGCGCTCTGCGGTGGAAGTCATAGAAAGCGCTGATTACGGACAGGTTGTGATTGATCGTCCGGGGCAAATAGGCGTCGCCTACATAGGGTTTGCCGGAGACTCGGTCTCGCCCGGACTCTGCACCGCAGCATCGTCTTCCGCACCGCCGCAGGCACAAAGCTCTGGCAATCCAGCAAGGACACGCCCGCGGCGTTTGAGATCGACGGCTACGATGCGGATAGCCAGGAGGCGTGGAGCGTCGTGGCGCGCGGCACCACGGTCCTGGTGGACAGCACTACCGAGCATGCCGCGGCCGACGCACTGGGCCTGGAGGCCTGGGCGCCGGACGAAAAATCCCATTACGTCCGCCTGTCACCGCAGGTGCTGACCGGCCGCCGCTTCAAGGTGGCTGCTCCGCACATCTGGTCAACCCGGCTCGAGGACCGGCGCAGGGCGTCGTTCGAGTAGCCAGCCCCGCTCTGGCAGGTCAGCCAGCGCCGGCGTAGGCTCTGGTGCATGGCAGCTGACGCGTCGCCCGGCCCCGCCCAGGAGCCGGTGGAACATCTGGAATCCCGGCAGTGCTGGGACCTGCTGAGACAGGTTTCGGTGGGCCGCCTCGCCGTGTGGGTGGACGACCATCCGGACATCTTCCCGCTCAATTACACCGTGGACCACGGAACGCTGGTGTTCCGGACCGGCACCGGAACCAAGCTCGGCGGCGCGCTCGGCGAGGCCCCGGTGGCGCTTGAGGCCGACGGCGTGGACGCCGTTTCGGGACTGGCCTGGAGCGTGGTGGTCAAAGGCAAGGCCGCGGCCATCACCGGCACCGAGGAGGTGCTCGATTCCGCGTCGCTTTACCTCTTCCCGTGGCAGGCGGGGCAGAAGGACCATTTCATCCGCGTCACGCCGGACTCGATCACCGGCAGGCGGTTCAAGGTCACCGCGCCGCTCACCTGGTGGACCCAGCTCAGCGGCGCGGCAAAGTCCTCACCGGAATAAAACGCTGCAGGCCTAGGCCAGGCGGGTGATCTCCACGCTCACGCTCAGGTTCGAGCCGCCGCCGCCGGAGAGGATGCCCTTCAGCGGCGGCACGTCCCGGTAGTCGCGGCCGCGCGCCACCGTCACGTGGAAGTCGCCGGCCGGCTTGTGGTTGGTCGGGTCCCAGCTGCGCCATTCACCGTCCCACCATTCCAGCCACGCGTGGGACTGGCCTGCCACCGTCTCGCCGATGTCCGCCGTAGACCGGG
This sequence comes from Arthrobacter sp. 05T423, assembly GCF_056396245.1. Taxonomy (NCBI): domain Bacteria; kingdom Bacillati; phylum Actinomycetota; class Actinomycetes; order Micrococcales; family Micrococcaceae; genus Arthrobacter; species Arthrobacter sp. 05T423. The sequence continues at coordinate 54,360 of NZ_JBFTLC010000008.1, read as the reverse complement.
GGTGAAGGTAGCCGGAGACGTACCGGGCCGGGATGCCGCAGCTGCGCAGGGCGCCGATGGCGAGGTGGGCCAGGTCCTGGCACACGCCCTGGCGCTGAGTCCAGGCCTCCTCGGCGTTGGTGGTCACGCCGGTGGAGCCCTTCATGTAGGTCATTTCGCCGCGCATCCAGGCGAAGATGGCCATGGCGGCCTCGTGCGGGTTCTTGCCCTCGACCACGCCGGGGACGATGGCCAGGACCTCCTCCCCCGGGCCGGTCAGCTGTGACTGCGGGACCCAGTCGCTGAACTGGTTGAGTGTCTCCGGGGAGGCGAGGTCCTCCCAGCCCAAAATGTCCGCCTCCGACGGCACACGCACGGCCCGGTGGACCTCCACCGTGGTTGTGGCGAGGACTTCGAGGTGCTCGTGCGGCATCTGCATGTCGAACGCCGTGACCCGCGTGCCCCAGTAGTCGCGGTAGTTGCTGACCGCCGCCTGCGACGGGGTGACCTTCATCGACGACTCCAGCACCACCTGTTGCGGATCCGTCAGCGGCGTCATCCGGGCCTCGTTGTAGGACAGCGTGACGCGCCGCTTGTACTTGTAGCCGGTCTTGTGAACGATGCTCAGCCGGGTCATGAAACTTCTCCCACCCAGGCCAGTTCATCCGCCTGATTGAAGTACTTACGGGAAATGGCGTCGGAGGCCTGCGAAACGGCCTTCTGCACACGCTCCATGTGCTCGGGCAGTTCGGACATGAGGTCGTCCGTGCGGTGGAACTCCAGGAAGGTGCGTGCCTGGCCCACGATCCGCCGGGCATCGTTGATGAAGCCGACGCGCTGGGCCGAGGGGTCCAGCTTGGCGAGGCAGTCGTCGGCGTCGCGCAGGGCGTAGACAATGGAGCGCGGAAACAGCCGGTCCAGCAGCAGGAACTCGGCCGCGTGCTGGTCGCCGAAGGCGGCGCGGCGGGTCCGCAGGAAGGATTCGTAGGCGCCTGCACACCGGAGCATGTTCACCCAGGACATGCCCGCGGAGAGGACATCACGTGTGGAAAGCATCCGGGCCGTCATGTCCGCCCGCTCCAGGGACCGACCCAGCGCGAGGAAGAGCCAGCTGTCATCGTGGCTGACCGTAGTGTCGGCCAGGCCGCTGACCATGGCGGTGCGCTCGAGCACCCAATGGCAGAAACGGTAGGTGCCCACCACGTCCTTGCGGTGCTGGTTCAGCCCGTAGTAGGTGGTGTTCAGGCTCTCCCACAGCCCCGAGGACACCGTTTCGCGTGCCCTGCGGGCGTTCTCGCGGGCGGCACCGAGGGATCCGGCGATCGAGGTGGCGCTCTGCTTGTCGTAGGCGAGGGCGTGGAGCAGCTCCTCCAGCCCGAAGTCGTCGCTTTGCGGACGCGCGCCCATGACCCCCAGCAGCTCACGGGCAACGCTGCGCCGCTCGTCCGTGGGCAGGTGGTTCAGGCGCTCGAGGTGGACGTCGAGGATGCGCGCGGTGCCGTCCGCCCGTTCGACGTAGCGGCCGATCCAAAACAGGGACTCGGCAATTCGGCTAAGCATTCGCGGTTACCTCCTGCGCGTCAGAAATCTGCTGCTGCTGCTGCTCCGCCTGGCGGTCGCGCCAGTTGCTTTCGACCGGCCACACCGAGACCCGCTCGCGGACGGTAACGGACTGCCTGGGCAGCCGTTCCACGGGAACCTGCGGGGAATCCGCCAGCACCCACGTGTCCTTGGAACCGCCGCCCTGGCTGGAATTCACGATCAGTGACCCTTCCTTCAGGGCGACGCGGGTGAGCCCGCCGGGCAGCACCCAGACGTCGTCGCCGTCGTTCACCGCGAACGGCCGGAGATCGACGTGCCGTGGGCCGAACTTGTCGCCGCTGAGCGTGGGCACAGTGGACAGCTGCAGCACCGGCTGCGCGATCCAGCCGCGGGGGTCCGCGATGATGCGCTTGCGCAGCGCATCGAGCTCTTCCTTTGAAGCATCCGGGCCGATCACCAGGCCCTTGCCGCCGGAGCCGTCCACGGGCTTGACCACGAGTTCGTCCAGCCGGTCCAGGACGTGCTCGCGGGCTTCCCGCTCCTCCAGCCGGAAGGTGTCCACGTTGGCGATCACCGGTTCCTCGCCGAGGTAGTAACGGATAAGGTCCGGGACGTAGCTGTAGACGAGCTTGTCGTCCGCGACGCCGTTGCCCACCGCGTTGGCGATGGTGACGCCACCGGCGCGGGCGGCGTTGACCAGGCCGGGGCAGCCGAGCATGGAGTCGGACCGGAACTGCAGGGGGTCGAGGAAGTCGTCGTCGATGCGCTTGTAGATGACGTCCACGCGCTGCTCGCCGGCGGTGGTGCGCATGTACACCCGGTTGCCGCGGCAGATGAGGTCACGGCCCTCCACGAGTTCAACGCCCATCAGGCCAGCCAGGAGGGTGTGCTCGAAGTAGGCGCTGTTGAAGACGCCGGGGGTCAGCACCACCACCGTGGGATCGTCCACACCCGACGGAGCGGTCTTACGCAGGGCGGAGAGCAGCCGGCGCGGGTACTCCTCCACCGGGCGGATGAGCTGCTGGCCGAACGCCTCCGGGAGGCCCTTGGCCATCGCCCGGCGGTTTTCCAGCACGTAGCTGACGCCGGAGGGCACGCGGACATTGTCCTCCAGGACCCTGAACGTTCCGGCGCCGTCCCGCACCACGTCGATGCCGGAAATGTGCACCCGGACCCCGCCGGCCGGCTCAAAGCCGTGTACGGCGCGGTGGAAGTGCGCGCTGGTGGTGATCAGCTGCCGCGGGATCACGCCGTCGGACACCACGGTCATCTTGTCGTAGACATCATTCAAAAATGCCTCGAGCGCGCGCACGCGCTGGGCAACGCCGCGTTCCAGCACGTCCCATTCGTCGGCGGGGATGACGCGCGGCACGATGTCCAGCGGAAACGGGCGCTCCTCCCCGGCGAAGTCAAAGGTCACGCCGCGGTCCAGGAAGGTGCGGGCCATGGAATCCGCCCGGGCGCTGACGTCTGCCAGGGACAGCTTCCGGAGGGCGCCCGCTACCTGGCCATACGACTGGCGTGCCTTTTGCCCAGGGGCAAACATCTCGTCGTAGGCGCCGGTGCGGCCGGCAGCCTCGGAGTAATCCTGGAATAGGTCAGACATGGTCATTAGCCAACCACCTTTTTGTTGCGAATTCATTTCCGTCCCGCCCTGGCGTGTTGGCGGGACCCTCGGTTGGTCTTTGGCGGTGCTGTCCGGCAAGGTTGGGACGTGCCAGACTTCCGACTCCCGCCAGCGCTGCTGCTGCAGTTGCGCGGGATGACGCATCAGAACCTTACCCGGATTCTGCCCGGCCTGCTGACCGCCGTCGTCGCCCTGGCCTTCGCGTTCGCAATCCATGCCGCCGTGCCCGCGCTGCCGGCCATGACGCTGGCCGTGGTGCTGGGCCTGCTGGCAGCCAACCTTCCGGGCACGGCAGTGTGGACTGCCGGCCGTGCCCGGCCGGGGCTGGACTTCGCCGGCAAGCATCTGATGCGCGGAGGCATCGTGCTCCTCGGGTTAAAGGTGAGTATCTCGGACGTGCTGGGCCTCGGCTGGCTGGCCCTGCTGCTCATCGCGGCGGTGGTGGTGGCCAGCTTCGCCGGCACCTACGGGATCTCCCGGCTGTTCCGGCTGCCGGCCGACACGGCGTTGCTGATCGCCACCGGGTTTTCCATCTGTGGCGCATCGGCGATCGGGGCGATGGCCGCGGTGCGGCGGATCAGCCACCGGGACACTGTCCTGCCGGTGGCGCTCGTGACGCTGTGCGGGACGCTGGCCATCGGCGTGCTCCCACTGCTGGCCCACCCGCTGCAACTGAGTGCCGAGGCGTTCGGCGCGTGGACGGGGGCCTCGGTCCACGACGTCGGGCAGGTGGTGGCCACGGCGCAAACTGCAGGTCCGGTGGCACTGGCCCTCGCCGTCGTCGTCAAACTCACCCGGGTGATCCTGCTGGCGCCGATGGTGGCCTTGGCAGGGGCAGAACAGAGAATCCGGCACCGCCGGGAGGCAGGCGGCCGGTCCGGCGCATTGCCCACGGGCAGTCCGCCGGTTGTGCCGCTGTTCGTCGTCGGATTCATCGTCATGGTGGCGCTGCGCTCCAGCGGCTGGCTCTCCGCCGGCTGGCTGGAGGCGGCGGCCGGCCTGCAGGACGTGCTGCTGGGCGCTGCCCTGTTCGGCCTCGGTTCGGCGGTGCGTATCCGCACCCTGCTGCACACCGGAGCGCGCGCCGTGCTGGCCGCCCTCGTGGCGTGGCTGCTGATCGCAGTTCTCGGGCTGGCCGCCGCGCTGCTCATGGTGCAATAGCTGCCCACTGTTCCATGGCCCTCATGATTCAATAGCTTGGTGTCGAATCAGAACCTCCAGCGGAACGAAGCGGCAGAGCGGTCCGCCCTGATCACCACCCACAGTTACCATGTCTCGCTCGACGTCCGCAGCGCACCGGATCCGGACACGGCGGGGTACACCAGCCGCAGCACCATCGCCTTCTCTGCCGCGCGGCCCGGAGCCTCCACCTTCCTGGACTTCATCGCCGGCGAGGTGCACAGCGTGGTCCTGAACGGCGTCGAGCTGCCGGTCCCCGACGTGGTGGACGGCGCACGGATCCGGCTGGACAACCTGCAGGGTGAGAACAAGGTGACGGTCACCGGAACTGCCCTCTACAGCAGCTCCGGCGAGGGCATGCACCGGTTCTTTGACCCGGCCGACGGCCAGTGCTACCTGTACACCCAGTACGAGCCGGCCGATGCCCGCCGGGTGTTCGCGAACTTCGAACAGCCCGACCTCAAGGCCCGGTTCACCTTCTCCGTCACCGCCCCGGCCGGCTGGGAGGTGGCCTCCAACGGCGCAGGGGCAGCACGGCTGCCTCTGGCGGAGGACGACGCCGCGGCCCGCTGGGACTTCGAACCCACCCTGCCCATGTCCACCTACATCACCTCGGTGCTGGCCGGTCCCTATTTCAAGGCCGAGGACCACTGGAGCAGGACGGACGACGGCGGGACCCGCCTTGACGTGCCGCTGGCACTCTACTGCCGGGCATCGCTGGCGCCCGCGTTCGACGCCGCCGAGCTGTTCAGGCTCACCAAACAGGGACTGGACTTCTTCAACCAGCTGTTTGACTACCGTTATCCGTGGGGCAAGTACGACCAGGCCTTCGTGCCCGAATACAACCTGGGCGCGATGGAGAACCCCGGCCTGGTCACCTTCACGGAAAACTACGTGTTCACCTCGCGGGCCGCCGACTCCCAGTACCAGGGCCGCGCCAACACCCTGCTGCACGAGATGGCGCACATGTGGTTCGGCGACCTTGTGACCATGCAGTGGTGGGACGACCTGTGGCTGAAGGAATCCTTCGCGGACTACATGGGCACCCTCGGCGTGGACCGCGCCACCGACTGGGACACCGCCTGGGTCAACTTCGCGAACAACCGGAAGGCCTGGGCCTACGTCCAGGACCAGCTGCCCACCACCCACCCGATCGTCGCCGACATCCCGGACCTCGAGGCAGCCAAGCAGAACTTCGACGGCATCACCTATGCGAAGGGCGCGTCCGTCCTGAAGCAGCTCGTGGCGTACGTCGGCTTCGATGCCTTCGTCGCCGGCTCCCGGCGGTACTTCCGAGACCACGAGTACGGCAACACCACGCTGGCGGACCTGCTCGGAGCCCTGGCCAGTTCTTCGGGACGCGACCTCACCACGTGGGCCCGGCAGTGGCTTCAGACGTCCGGCATCTCAACACTGAGCGCCGAACTGGAGACGGCTGAAGCGGCTGACGGCACGGCCATCCTCGAGCGGGTCGCGCTGCTGCAGGACGCCACCGACCCTGCCACCGGCCGCCAGGAGCCACGCCCGCACCGGCTGCGGATCGGGCTTTACAACTTCGACGCCGCTGGCAGGCTGGTCCGGACTGATTCCGTGGAGACCGACCTGGCCGGCGCCGCTGAGGCAATCACGGCCCTGTCCGGGAAGGCCCGGCCAGCCCTGCTCCTGGTCAATGACGACGACCTGAGTTACGCCAAGGTCCGGCTGGATCCGGTCTCCGAGGCCACCGCCCGCGCCTCACTGGACCGGATCAGCGACCCCATGGCCCGCGCCCTCTGCTGGTCCGCGCTGTGGAATTCGGCCCGGGACGGCATCGCGCCGGCTTCAGAGTATGTGGACGCTGTTCTCCGGTTTGCTGCCGCCGAGTCCGGGATCGGCGTTCTGCTGAATATCCTGGGCAACGCCACCATGGCCGTTGAACAGTACGTGCCGGCCAGGGAACGCGAAGCCCTGCGGAAGTCCTTTGCCGAGGGCGCGGCACGGGAGTTGTACGCGGCGGAGCCCGGTTCCGACCAGCAGCTTGCCTGGGCCAGGACGCTCGCCACGGTCAGCCGGACCGAGGGCAGCCGGGCCGGACTTCTGCGCGGGCTGCTGGACGGCAGCGAGAGGGTGCCGGGACTGGCCGTGGACGCGGAACTCCGCTGGAGCCTGTGGCACGCGCTGGCGGCGCGGGGGCTCGCCACGGAGCAGGAGCTCGACGCCGAACTGGCCAGGGACACCACGGCCTCCGGGCGGGCAGGCCATGCCACGGCGCTGGCGGCCCGGCCTGACGCGGCCGTCAAGGCGGCGGCCTGGGACGCCGCGGTCCGCGGGGCAGAGCTCTCCAACCAGCTGCTCAGCGCGACCATCGCAGGGTTCAACACCGCCTCCGAAGAACTCCTGGACCCGTTTGTGGAGCCCTACTACGAGTCGCTGGAAAAGGTGTGGGCTGAGCGGAGCATCGAAATCGCCAGCCGGATCGTCCGCGGACTCTACCCGTCCGTCCGGGACCTGGACCCGGCCGGAGATCCGGAGGACCATCCCGTGGTGGCCCGCACCGACCGCTGGCTCGCAGAGCACCCGGACGCCCCGCGTGCCCTGCGCCGGATCATCATAGAACAGCGGAGCCACCTGCACCGCTCGCTGACCGCCCAGTCACTATCGGTGACAACCCCTGGTGCTCCGCTGGCGCCCTAAAGATGGGGTTTTACGGAACCCGGTGCAGCCACGCGTCCTTGCCGAACTTTGATGCGACACGTTCGCGGGCGGTCTCCAGCTCCTGCGCCGTGATCTCCGACGGCGTGGCTCCGTAGCGCTCCGCGAACGCCTCCATCATGGCCGCCACGATCTCCGCCCGGGCCAGGCCTGTCTGGCGGCGCAGCGGGTCCACACGTTTTTTTGCGCTGGTGGTTCCCTTGTCCGAGAGCTTCTCCTTGCCGATGCGGAGCACGTCCACCATCTTGTCGGCGTCGATGTCGTAGCTCATGGTCACGTGGTGGAGCATCCCGCCGTTGGCCAGCCGCTTCTGGGCCGCCCCGCCGATCTTGCCCTGGCCGGTGGCGATGTCGTTGAGCGGGACGTAGAAGGCATAGATGCCGAGCTTCTTCAGGGCGGCCATGACCCACGCATCGAGGAAAGCGTAGGAGTCGGCGAAGCTGATGCCGTCCACGAGTGTCTGTGGCAGGTAGAGCGAGTAGGTGATGCAGTTGCCGGCCTCCATGAACATCGCTCCCCCGCCGCTGATGCGCCGGACCACGGTGATGCCGTGCCGGGACACGCCGTCGGGATGTACCTCATTGCGGTAGGACTGGAAGCTGCCGATCACCACCGACGGTTCCTCCCAGTCCCAGAAGCGGATGGTGGGGTTGCGGCGGCCGGCGCCGACCTCCTCGGTGAGCACCTCGTCCAGCGCCACGTTCAGATGGGTGGGCAGCACGCTGGGCGCAATGACGTTCCAGTGGTGGTCCGTCCATGCGGTGGCCTTGGCCAGGGCCCTGCGGACGGCGATGGCCACGGCGTCGGCCGAAAACCCGAACAGCACGGCGTCCTCCGGGAGGGAGGCCTCCACGGCGGCGGCGATGTCGGCCGCCGTAGAACTTTCCGGCAGTCCTCCCAAGGCGGCGTTGATGGCCAGGAGGGCCTCATCCGGTTCGAGGAAGAAGTCGCCGCTGAGGGAAACGTCCGTGAAGGCGCCGTCCACGACGTCGAGGTCCACCACCACGAGCTTGCCGCCCGGGACCTTGTACTCACCGTGCAGCCCCGGGGCCGCCCCTCCCCTTGCAGTTATTGGCGTGGCAGTCATGCCTTCCATCCTGCCCCACAAACGCGAAAAGCCCGCACCGTTGCCGGTGCGGGCTTTCCAAAGAACCTTGGGGAGAAGTGAATTACTTCTTGCCGCCGAAGCCCTTGAAGCGAGCGTTGAAGCGCTCGACACGGCCAGCGGAGTCCATGATGCGCTGCTTGCCCGTGTAGAACGGGTGGGACTCGGAGGAGATTTCGACGTCAATGACCGGGTAGGTGTTGCCGTCTTCCCACTCGATGGTCTTCGAGGAAGACACGGTGGAGCGGGTCAGGAACTTCGTGCCGGAGGCCAGGTCGTTGAAAACAACAGCTTCGTACTTCGGGTGGATATCAGACTTCATAATGGGACCTTTTGTTCACGCAGCTGGATTTTGCCAGTTGCCAGGTATGAATGGGATGGCTTTCATCGCGTTCTGGCCAGCCAAGGGCCAGCGAAAAACACAGTGGAACCAGCTATCTATCATAGCGGACTGTGGAGGAAAGTAACGAACCGGGAGGCTACTGGGCTCGTTCCAGTTTGGCGCGCCGGGAACTCCAGCCCTCTTCGTGCAGCCGCTCAAAGCCCTCGAGGAGGAGATCGAGGGCAAACTTGAACTCGAACTGGTCGTCGCAGCCGTGTCCGACCACCGAGCCTTCGTCATGTGCAGACGACGTGGCTATGGCAAGGATGTGCGGATAGCGCTCGGCCATCTGCCGGAGCATCGCGGCTTGCGCCTCGGAGGCTAGCTGCGCCTGCGCATCGGCGTTCTGGCTGGTTGGGCTTGCTGACTCGTCGAACAGCTCCTGCGTGAATCCCCACATGCGCCCACCGAGGGCATGCATGACGTGGTGCGCCAGATCGGCCGAGAATCCCCCGGCCAGGAAAATGCCCGTGAAGGAGTCCATGTAGTCCAGGACTGCAGGGGTCTTTGCGGTGCGGGCTTCGATCACCTGGGTGCCCATGGATGCCGCTGGAGCCGCTGGCGCGCGGAAAGAACGCGCAGCCGAACGGCAGCCTTCCAGTGCGTGTCGGGGGCCGGAGGGTCGATCTCGCCGACAATCACCTCGACGATGCCGTCGAGGAGTTCCTCTTTGTTCGCGACGTGCTTGTTTAGGGCCTCGCTGATCTTCGTCAGCCTTATCCCGGTGATCTTCGGATCGCTTCGCCTTGGCGAGCTCGGAGGCGGAGGGCCGGTAACGCCGGCAAATGCACGGTTCTTCGACTCCCCCCTGCCTGTGCTGATCCATATTCCTGCAGCCATCCTGTACAGCCTCCTCGGAGCGTTCCAGTTCGTGCCTGCACTTCGCCGGGGCGGGCGGGGCAAGTCCAGCTGGCACCGGCTGGCGGGCGGTATCCTCATTCCCGCAGGCTTGCTCGTTGCCCTGTCAGGTCTGTGGATGGCGGCCTTCTATGACCTTCCGGAAGGCGACGGCGAAGCGCTCTTCATTCTGCGGCTGGTGTTCGGCTCGGCCCTGCTGGTGAGCATCGTCCTGGGTGTGCTGGCGATCCGTCAGCGGGACTTCGTCCGGCACGGGACATCGATGGCACGCGGCTACGCCATCGGCATCGCAGCAGGAACCCAGGCGCTCGTTTCCATCCCCTGGATGCTTCTGGTCGGGCAGCCGGACGAATCGACCCGGGCCGTGCTCATGGGCAGTGCATGGGTCATCAACCTTGCGGTGGCCGAGTACTTCATCCGCCGGCGTGCGCGGCTAAGCGAAGCTTCCCGATAGAGGCTCCCGTCAGGCCCGCGGCCGCAGCTCCCAGAAAGCGACAGCTGACGCCGCCGCCACGTTGAGCGAGTCCACGCCGGCTCGCACCGGGATCTTCACGGCGAGGTCGACGGCGGCAAGCGTCTCCGCGCTCATGCCGGCACCTTCCGTACCCAGCACCAGGGCGAGCCGGTCCAGGTTGCGGGCGGCGAGCTCGTCCAGGTCCACGGCGTCGTCGGTGAGCTCCATGGCCGCCACCGTGAAGCCCTGCTCCTTGAGCAGGGTGAGGTCCTGAGGCCAGGTGTCAAGCCTGGCCCACGGCACCTGGAATACGGTGCCCATGCTGACGCGGACGCTGCGGCGGTACAGCGGATCGCCGCAGCGCGGCGACACCAGGACCGCGTCGATGTCGAGCGCTGCTGCGGACCGGAAGATGGCCCCCACGTTGGTGTGGTCGACGATGTCCTCCAGCACTGCCACGCGACGGGCGCCTGCCAGGAGTTCCGGCAGCGGGACCGGTGCCGGGCGGTGCATGGCTGCCATGGCGCCCCGGTGCAGGTGGAACCCGGTGATTTCCTCCAGCAGGCCGGTGCTGCCGATGTATGCCGGAACGTCAGGGTACTGCTCGAAGATGTCCGCGAGGTCCGCAACCCATTTCTCGGCGAGGAAGAAGGACCGGGGCCGGTGGCCGGCGGCGAGGGCGCGCCGGAGGACACGCGAGGATTCGGCGATGTACATGCCCTCCGCGGGTTCGCGGAGTTTCCGAAGGTGGACGTCCGTTAGCTGGGTGTAGTCGGCGACGCGCGGGTCCGCGGCCGATTCGAGATAGTGGAAAGTCACCGGGCAGTCATTTCAGTCATCCCTTGAGCAGGTTTGCGACCAGGAAGCCAAGCGCCACCAGGCCGAGGGCAAAGATGACGCCACGCAGTATGGGCGGTGACAGCCTGCGGCCCACCCTGGCGCCGGCGAGGCCGCCCATGAGGGAACTGACGGCGATGATGGCCACCACTGTCCAGTTGATCCGGTCGAAGGCAAACAGCAGGTAGGAGGCGGCCGCGATCAGGTTCACGCCCAGCACCAGGACGTTCTTCATGGCGTTGGCGTTCTGGATAGTGCCCGTCATGAACACGCCGAGGATGCCCACCAGCAGGATTCCCTGTGCCGCCACGAAGTAGCCGCCGTACACTCCGGCCAGGAACACGAGCACCACCAGCAGGATGCCGTGGTGCTTGTCCTTCAGTGCATGCTCGGGGTTTTCTTCGCGGTTCCGCACCCAGCGCTGCAGCCGCGGCTGGAACACCACCATCAGGAGGGCCACGACAATAAGCACCGGCGCCGCGTAGTGGAAGACTTTCTCCGGCAGGTGGAGCAGGAGCCAGGCTCCGCTGATGCCGCCCAGCAGGGACGCCGGGAGCAGCCGCAGGAGCTGCCGGCCGCGGCCCTTCAGCTCGCGGCGGTAACCCCACGCGCCCGCGGCGCCGCCGGCGACGAGGCCCATGGCGTTGCTCATGGAGGCGGTCACCGGTGCGATGCCCAGGGCGATCAGCACCGGGAAGGTGACAAGGGTCCCGGACCCGACAACGCTGTTGATGGTGCCGGCCCAGAGGCCGGCGAAGAACACAAGGATGCCGCTGAAAAACTCCACGCTGTGCCGGCCGCTCTGCTAGCGGCGGGCGGTTGCCGTGTAACGGCCGGCGTTTACCGAGACGTCCAGGGGCAGGCCGAAGGTCTCGCTCAGGTTGCCCGAAGTGAGGACTTCTGCCACCGGCCCGGCGGCCACCACTTCACCCTCGCGCATGAGCATGGCGTGGGTGAAGCCCGGCGGGACTTCCTCAAGGTGGTGGGTGACCAGCACGATCGCTGGCGCGTCCTCGTCCATGGCCAGCTGGCTGAGGCGGTGCACGAGGTCCTCGCGGCCGCCAAGGTCCAGGCCGGCGGCGGGCTCGTCGAGCAGCAGCAGTTCGGGATCGGTCATGAGCGCCCGGGCGATCTGCACGCGCTTGCGTTCACCCTCGGAGAGCGTGGAGAACTTGCGGTTCAGCAGCGGGCCCATGCCCCAATCGTTCAGGAGGGCGAACGCGCGGCGTTCGTCGTCCTTCTCGTAGCCCTCGCGCCACCGGCCGGTCACACCGTAGGCGGCGGTGACGACGACGTTGAGCACCTTCTCGTATTCGGGGATCTGGTTGGCCAGGGCCGCCGAGGAGAGGCCGATCCGTGGACGCAGTTCGAAGACGTCCACCTTTCCCAAGCTTTCATCCAGGATGCCGGCGATGCCGCTGGTGGGATGGAGCCTCGCGGCGGCAATCTGCAGCAGAGTGGTCTTGCCGGCGCCGTTGGGGCCGAGGATGACCCACCGCTCGCCTTCCCTGACCTGCCAGTCCACCTTGCTCAGGAGCGTTTTGGCTCCGCGCACAACGCTGACGGCGGCCATTTCAAGAACATCACTCATAGAAGTAGACACTAGGACAAAACACGGTGCGACTGATAACCGGTAAAGCCAGTCCTCATCGGTCCATGCTCGTTTATGGCATTATATGCGTATGAACGCGGATAAGCAGGTTTGCAGACTCGACGTCGACAGCCAGTATGTGGAGTTGGCTGTTGAGATCTTCGCCATGCTGGCTGACGCCACCAGGGTGCGGATCATCCTGGCTCTGCGCGAGGGTGAGATGGCCGTCGGCGCTTTGGCCGAGGTGTTCGGGAAGTCACCGGCAGCCGTGTCCCAGCATCTGGCCAAGATGCGGCTGGCGCGCATGGTGTCCACGCGCCAGGACGGGACCAGGGTCCTGTACCGGCTCGAAAACGAGCACGCACGCCAGCTCGTCGCCGATGCGATCTTCCAGGCCGAACATGCCCTCGGTGGGCAGCCGGCCCACCACCGCATAAAGGGAGCGGCATTGTGAGCGACCTGACGCAGACCACCGGCGTGCCCGCCGGCGGTGATGCCGCTGACCACGGAAGGTCACAGCACGGACACCACCACGACCATGACCACGACCATGATCACGGAAACGACCACGCCCACGGCCACGCACATGTGCATCACAGGGGCCTGAAGGGCAGGCTTTTCGAGCTGTTCGTCCCGCACACGCATGATGCGGCCGACTCGGTCGATGACGCATTTGAGGCGAGCACGCAGGGCATCCGTGCCCTGAAGATCAGCCTGTTCATGCTGCTCGGGACAACCGTCCTGCAGTTCCTGGTTGTTCTGGTGAGCGGTTCGGTCGCCTTGCTGGCCGACACCATTCACAATTTCTCCGACGCCCTGACCGCCATTCCCCTGTGGGTGGCGTTCATCCTGGGGCGTCGCGCCGCCACCCGCCGGTACACCTATGGCTTCGGCAGGGCCGAGGATTTGGCGGGGCTGTTCATCGTCGCCGTCGTCGCCCTCTCTGCAGTACTGGCAGCGTGGCAGTCGGTTGACCGGCTGATCCACCCGCAGGCGCTCCAGAACCTGGGCTGGGTCATGGGGGCGGGACTGGTCGGATTCGCCGGAAACGAGGCGGTAGCGATCTACCGCATCAGGATCGGGCGCCGGATCGGCTCGGCTGCGCTGGTGGCCGACGGCGTTCACGCGCGGATGGATGGTTTCACGTCCCTGGCCGTGGTGCTCGGCGCCGGAGGCGTCATGCTCGGATTTCCCCTGGCGGACCCGCTGGTTGGCCTGCTTATCTCCGCGGCCATCATCATCCTGCTGTGGGGAACGGTGCGCAGCATTGGGCGCCGTCTGATGGACGGGATCGAGCCGGAACTCGTGGACCGCGCCCGCAGCACCATTGAGGGCACGCCTGGCGTTATCGAGGTGACACGTGTGCAGCTGCGTTGGGTCGGGCACCGCCTTCAAGGTGCGGCCACTATCGCCGTCGACGGTGACGCCACTCTGGTCGTGGCAGAACAGACCCTGCACGAGGCCGGGCACCGGCTCCGCCATGCCCTGCCGAAACTCGACGACATGGTTCTTACACCGGTGCCTGCGTCAGCTTGAGCGCGCCCGGCTGCGGTAGCGCCGGACTGCGTCGGCATTGCCACAGCGGGTTGAGCAATAGGTGCGGTTTCCGCCGTGGCTGGTGTCGGCGCCTGGGCTCCATCCTGGCCGTAGACCTGTCAGGCCACGAAGCGTGGGCCGGCTCTGTCAACACCGCCCTCACCCTGGGCACCGCAGCCACGGCGATTCCGCTCTCCCGGCTGGCTCTGCGGCAAGGACGCCGCGTCGCCCTCACCACCGGCCTGGCCGCCGCGATCGCCGGCACCTTCCTCATGGTCACCGCCGTGACTACCGAACTGTTTGTGCTCCTGCTCGGCGGGGCATTCCTGGTGGGCCTGGCTTCGGCGGTGAACCTGCAGGCCCGCTTCGCGGCCACCGTGATGTCCATGACGCCGCTGCACATGCAGCATCACGCCGGACACGCGGCCGGGAATTCGGACACCATCGCGCTGATCGGCCTGACCATCTCCCTGCATATCGCGGGGATGTATCCGCTTTCACCACTGATGGGCGCCCTCACCGACCGCCTTGGGCCGCGAACCATGGCGCTGGCCGGCTTTGCTGACTTTGATCGCGGCAGTGGCGCTGACGGGATTGGCATCGCAGAGCATGGGGTCGGTCACCGTCGGCCTGATCCTGCTCGGGTTGGACTGGTCGGCAACAACCGTCGCCGGTTCCACCTTGCTCGTCGCCTCCCTGACCCCTGCCGAGCGCATTCCGGTCCAGGGATTCTCCGACGCCACCATGTCCCTGGCTGGCGCAGTGGGCAGCGCGGCGGCTGGGCCCATCATGGGCCTCACCGGCTATTCCGGCATCAGCGCCTTGGCGGCGGCAGTCGTTGCAGCCGCTGCCTTGGCGTTGTTACGCCTGCGTGTCCGGCGCTGACGCGCCGGCAGCCGCCACGCTGTCCGGCGTCCGCCCGGCTCCCGTATGGGGGCGCATTCCGGAGCGAGCCCGGGGGCGCAGCCTAGAGGAACCGTGCCGGGCTGCATCCACGAACACGGCGACGGCTGCCACCGCGAGGGCAACGCCACACGAAGCCACGACGTCGGTTAGCCAGTGGTACCCGAGGTACAGCCGGCTCAAGCCGACCAGAGCGGTGAGCGCAAACGCGCCGGAGAACCCAAGCACCGCCGTCGTGCGTGTTCCCGTTCGTGACAATAAGAGGTAGGCGAGCACAACGGTGAAGACGCCGATGCCCACCGTGTGCCCGGACGGGAAGGAGAGCGCATCGTCGGGGCCGAGGAGGAAATCCGTGGACGGCGGGCGGGACCGTCCCACGGCGTGCTTGATGAGCGTGGTCGCCACCACAGCAAGGACCATGGCGCCCATGAGCACGGCCGGGCGCCAGAGTTCGCGCTTCCATACTGCCCATGCCAGCGCAAACACTGCGCCAATGACGCTCAGCCACTCCGGCGATGTGACAATGGTCAGGCATGCCAGAAGCGCAGTGGCGGCAGGACTGCGCGAATCCACCATCAGGCTGTGCACCGGGCCGTCCATCGCGGCCAACCCCGACCCTGACTGGATCGCAGCGAACATCAGCCAGAAAACCGCGTCACCCACCAACAGGAGAGCCCCTGCCCAGCAGAAAAGTGCCTGCTGCGTCAGTCGCAGGGCAGGCGCAGGACGGGCGCGGGCAAGCAAGGCAAAGATCATCGGACCATTCTGCCGGACCGGCCTCCGGGTTGGCCGAACGTTTGCTGGGAGCCGGCTGGGTACTGCTGTTGTGCGATGGATTGCTGTTGTGCAATGGACTCAGTGCGACGGATTCGGGGGTGCGGCGCCGCGCTGGATAAGATTGCAGCCATGACTTCGAACGTGACTGCGGTCAGCTACGGCCTGAAACTGTCCTCCTCGGAACCGGAAAGCCTCCGGTCCCTGCTGGCCCGCTCCGGCGCCACCTTTGGGGCAGCCTCCAGCGCAGGCAACGGACGCTTCGATGTCTGCACCGTGGATTTTTCTGTGCCGTCGGGCTCCGCTGCGGACATCGCCGGCCTGCGGCACGTAATTGCCGCAGCGAAGGAGAACGCGGAGCGGACCGGCGTGGACACCGCCATCGTCCCTGCGGAACTGCGGAACGCGGAGCGCAAGCTGCTCATCATGGACGTCGACTCCACCCTGATCCAGCAGGAGGTCATCGAGCTCCTCGCCGCCTACGCCGGAAAGCGTGACGAAGTCACGGCCGTAACGGAAGCCGCCATGCGCGGTGAACTCGACTTCGCCCAAAGCCTGCACGCCCGCGTGACCGTCCTCGCCGGGCTGCCGGCCTCGGTCGTCGACTTGGTGTGCGCGGAAGTGAAGCTGAGCGAGGGTGCCGCCGAGCTGGTGGCAGCGTTCAAGGCCGCCGGCCACGCTGTTGCCGTGGTCTCCGGCGGCTTCAACCAGATCCTGCGTCCCATCGCCGAGGACCTTGGCATGGACTACTGGATCGCCAACGAGCTGGAGATCGTGGACGGCACCCTGACCGGCAAGGTCCTCGGAGACGTGATCGACCGTGCAGCCAAGGAAAAGTACCTCCGCGAATGGTCGGCCACCGAGGGCATCGCGCTGGAGCACACCATCGCGGTGGGCGACGGCGCCAACGATCTTGACATGCTCGGCGCCGCGGGCATCGGGGTGGCTTTCAACGCCAAGCCCGCAGTCCGCGCCGTGGCTGACGCCGTCATCAACATGCCGTACCTGGACGCAGTGCGGCACATCGCCGGGGTCTGAACAGGCGAAAACAGCGAACCCGCCGGGAACTGGAAGCCCGAGGGGGACGCGATCCCCGGCCGGACCTAAAAGCCCGACGGCGGCGTGAACTGGCTTGCCGTGAAGACCGCCCCGCCGGGGTCCCGGATCAGGGCCGTCCGTGTCCACTCGGTGTTGTCCTGTCCCAGCACGTGCCCGCCCAGTCGCTCCGCCTCCTGGACCGCCTGGTCCCGGTCCGCGACGGTGAACGTGACATGCCAGTGCGGCCGCTCGCCCGGGGCGGCAGGGGCAAGCCAGCCCACGGCGTCCCCGAAGCCGGCCGGGACGGCGTCCCCGGATTGCCGGGCCCTGATATCGGGGTCGACGGTCGCTTCCAGATGGTCGCCGTACCCGGGACGGCGGATCATGGTGGCGAAGTCGAGGCGGTTGAACTGCCAGCCGAAGGCCCGGGTGTAGAAATCGGCGGCGGCTTCCGTGTCAACCGCGTGGAGGTCGCTGAAGTTCCAGCCGCCCGGAACATTGACCGCCTGGGCGCCTGGCCTCACCACCGGCTGCCAGATGCGGAACTCCGCCCCTTCGGGATCGGCCAGCGCGGCCCGCACGCCTCCCACGCCGGCATCGGCAGGCGCTGATTTCAGGGCTGCGCCGGCCGACAGCAGGTGACGCACAGAGGCCTCTGCATCTTCGACCGCGATGTACGTGTTCCAGGCGGGCACGCCGTGCGGCCCGGTGCCCAAGCCGGTAATGGCGCCCGTCTCCTGGCCGCCCAGCCGGGCGATCACGTAACTGCCGGTGTCCCCGGGAGGCGCCGCACCGGCGTCGAACTCCCAGCCGAGCAAGCCGCCATAGAACTCCATGGCAGCCTCCACATCGGGCTGCTGGCTGTCCACCCAGCACGGCACACCGGCCGGATAGGTCCGCTTCGTTGCTGCTGCATCCTCTGCCATGGCTACGACCCTAGGCGCCCGAGCCAGCCCGCACAACGCCTGCGCGGGCTGACTCGGGCGCCGGGGCAGCAAGGGTTTCCGGTATGACGAAGGCCCGGCGCTGATGCACCGGGCCCTCGTCTAGGGGAATCGTGTCAGGAATCCGTGTCAACATCCCACGGAAGGCAAGTGCCGGAGTGACTAGCCGGCGTTCTTGCCGAAGTAGTCAGCGCCGCCGGCATATTCCGTGTGGCCGGACTCGACGTCGGCGGTGGCCATGCTCGCAACCACTGCGGCGAACTCCTCCACGGAGTACAGCTTGCCGGCCTCGGCGCGGCGGGCCTCGATGGCGCCGGGGTTTGAACGGTCCAGGAGCGTGGCGGTCACGGTGCCCTCTATCATGTCGCCGGAAACGACCACCAGGGAGATGCCCTTGTCCGCCAGGTTCGGCAGCAGCTCGCGCAGGGCGTCCTCGCCGGCGCGCTTGCTGCGGGCCACCGGCTCGTACTCGGGCATGGTGGCGACCGAGTTGATGAAGTGGGCCTGATGGCTGGTCACGAACACCACGCGGGATCCCTCCTTCATGAGGGGCGCGGCGGCGTTGAGCATGTTGACCTGGGCGTCGCGGTTGAGCTTGAGGGCGTAGTCCTCCTCCACGCCCGACTCCATGCCGCCCGAGGCGTTGAGGACCAGGACGTCCAGCGAACCGAAGTTCTCCATGGCGGCGCTGGCCAGCGCCTGTACGCCTTCGCGGGTGGTGAGGTCCGCGCCCACGGCGACGGCGCGGCCGCCGGCGGCCTCGATCCCGGCCACCACCTTATTGGCGCGCGGCGCCTTCTGGCGGTAGTTAACGACGACGGCGGCACCCTCGCCGGCGAGGATCTTGGCAACTTCGGCGCCGATGCCGCGCGAAGAACCGGTGACGATGGCTGTCTTGTTGTCCAGCTGTCCCATGTGGGCTCCCTTGTCTAAAGCTTGGAATTTGTGCAAAACGTCTAATTGCTGATGGCCTGCAGTCCATCATGCCAGCGGACACACTTGTTTCCTTTGTCGGAACGCGACAAAGAACGCGCCGGCACGCCGTGGGTGGAAATTACCCAGATGCTCCGGGTTCCTAGTGCCCCATGCCCAGGCCGCCGTCGACCGGAATCACGGCGCCGGAAATGTAGGCGGCCTCGTCGCTGGAGATCCAGCGCACCACGTTGGCCACCTCGGAGGCATCGGCGAAACGCCCGGCGGGGATGCTGGACAGGTACCCCTTCTGGGTTGCTTCCGGCAGTTCGGCGGTCATGTCCGTGTTGATGAACCCGGGAGCCACCACGTTGGCCGTGATTCCGCGGGAACCGAGTTCACGGGTCAGGGAGCGGGCGATACCCACGAGCCCGGCCTTGGAGGCTGAGTAGTTGATCTGCCCCGGCGCGCCGTACAGCCCCGAGACGGAGGAGATGAGCACCACGCGGCCCCGGCGCATCCGGATCATGCCCTTCGACGCGCGCTTGATGACACGGAAGGCCCCGGACAGGTTGGTGTCGATGACGGATGTGAAGTCGTCCTCGCTCATGCGCAGCAGCAGCGTGTCCTTGGTGATGCCGGCGTTGGCCACAAGTACCTCGACGGGGCCGTGGGCGGCCTCCACCTCGGCGAACGCCGCGTCAACGGAGGCTTCGTCGGTCACGTCCGCCTTGACCCCAAGAACACCCTCCGGCAGCTTCGATTGGCTGCGGTACGTTACGGCCACCTTGTCCCCGTTAGCCAGGAATGCCTCTGCTATGGCCAGGCCGATGCCGCGATTTCCGCCGGTGATGAGGACGCTGCGGGCCGTGGTTGCTGCTTCAGACATGTGTGCTCCGGATTTCCGCGGAGCCTGGCTCCGCTGTGGTGGCTGGATTTTTAACTGCTTCCGATCTTATCGTCGGATTGGGAGCCACCTTCGGATGGTGAGAGAATTGGGGTAGCCATTGGAGCGTGATGAGACAGTCGTGATACCCGAACCCCAGCCCGGACAGCAGACCCCCGGGGAGCCTGACTCCACCGCCGGCCATCCGGAAGTAATCAGCATCACGGACGCCGCCGCAGCGCATTCCGAAGATATGCGGGAGCGCATGATCAAGTACGCCCTCGCCATGGGTATCCGCATGGTATGCCTGATCCTGATCTTCGTGGTGGACGGCTGGCTCAAGCTGGTTGCGGTGGCGGGCGCGGTTTTCCTGCCGTGGGTCGCCGTGGTGATCGCCAACGGTTCGGACAAGGCGGAGATCCACAGCGATGCGCTGCTCGATTACACGCCTTACGCTGAACTGGGAGCGGCCAGCGAATCCGGGAACGCGGAAAGCGCCGACTCAGCCGATGAACCGACGGTGCTCCAAGGCGAACTCATTGCTGATGACGAAGAAGAAGACGACGACGGCCGGGGACAGAAAGCTTCATGAACATTTTTAACCTGGGTGCCGGCAGCGGCGATCCTGCGGGGCCGGCGGCCGCGGCCACCTGCTCCCGCAAAGCCTGCCGGGCCGACGCGTCCTGGCAGTTGCTTTGGAACAATCCCAAGATCCACACGGCTGACCGCCGCAAGGTGTGGCTGGCGTGCGGTGAGCACAAGGCATGGCTGGAGGACTACCTGCAGACGCGCGGGCTCTGGAAGGAAACCGTGCCGCTCGAGGCCGCCGAGACGGGCGGGAACAGCTGAATGTACAGGTTCCTGTTTTCCAGCAAGTGGCTGGGCTACCTCCTGCTGGCCGCGATCTTCGCCACCGGCTGCGTGTTCCTTGGCCGCTGGCAGATGGACCGCCGGGCCGAGACGCTGGCGGAAATCCAGCGGGTCACGTCCAACTATTCGGCCACCCCCATTACGTTTGCTCAGGCCCGCAGTGAGTTCAACCAGTTGGACCCGGCCAGGGAATGGACCCAGGTCAGGCTGCAGGGCAGTTACGACGTCGACGGGTTGCGGATCGTGCGCAACCGGCCCCTGAACGGCCAGCCCGGGTACGAGGTGGTGGTGCCGTTCAAGCTTGTGTCGGGCGAGACCGTGGTGATTGACCGCGGCTGGTTGCCGATCGGCAACAAGACCCCCGGCCGGCCGGACTCCATTCCGGCGCCGCCGGCCGGGCACATCACTGCCGTGGTGCGGCTCAAACCCGGGGAACCGACGCTGCAGCGCGGCGCGCCGGAGGGCCAGCTGGCCTCCATTGACTTGCCCACCTACTCCGCCGAGCTCGGTTACCCGATCCTGACCGGCGCCTACGGGCAGCTCGCCTCCGAGACGCCGCCGGTGGCGGACATGCCCCAGCCGTTCCCCATGCCCTCGGTGGACGAGGGGACGCACCTGTCCTACTCGCTGCAGTGGTTCGCCTTTGGTGTCCTCATGTTCGTCGGCTTTGGTTACGCGGCCCGGCAGCAGGCGCGCAACGCCGCCATGGACGCCGAAGACGCAGAGGCGGCCGGCGACGCCGGGCCTGCCCACACCGCCGCGGCAGCCCGCCGTCGTCCGCCGGTGACCCGGAAGCGTAAGCGGGCGACGGCGGAAGAAGAGGAAGACGCGATCCTGGATGCCCAGGGCTACTGACGACACGAGCAGGGACATGCTTGCCGATCCGGTGGCCAACGTGCGCCGCGCCCTGACTGCAGCGGGTGCCCGCGACACGGTCACCGTTCTTCGCGGCGCCGTTCCGACGGCGGCCGCGGCGGCTGACGCGCTCGGCTGCGACGTTGCGGCGATCACCAACAGCCTGGTGTTCGAAGTGGACGGCGCTCCCTTGCTGATCCTCGCCAGCGGTGCCGCGAAAGTGGACGTCCGGCTGGTCGCGTCCCAGCTGGGCACCGGCCGGATCCGCCGCGCGGCGCCGGACTTCGTCCTGCACCACACAGGCCAGGAAGTGGGCGGGGTTGCCCCGGTGGGGCATCCGGCAAAGATCCGCACCCTGCTGGACGCCTCGCTCGAAGAACACGCAACGCTCTGGGCGGGGGCCGGCGACCACCACTCGATGTTTTCCATCAGCTACGGGGAGCTGCAGCGCATCACGGAAGCCCACGCACTTCGGGTGCGCTGAGTGCCGGGGCCGTTCAGTCCTTGAGTGGTCCTCGCCCGTGAGTCAGACGTGCCGGGTTGGCCGGTAGATAAGCTCTTGGGTGCGGCAGTCGAGCGTGCGGCTCTCGATCAGCTCCAGATCGAAGTCGGCAACACCCTGGAAGATCGGCTCCGCTCCGGTCTGGCCGGTGATCACAGGGAACACCGTCACCTGGATGCGGTCCACCAGACCGGCGGCCATGAGTGCCCGGTTCATCGACAGGCTGCCGTGTGAGCGCAGCGGCACTGCTGACTCCTCCTTGAGCCGGGCGACGACGTCGATGGCGTCGCCGCTCACGACGGTAGCGTCCGGCCAGTCGAGCGGTCCTTGCAGCGTGCTCGACACCACCGTTGCCGGCAGGTTCCTCATCCGCGTAACCCATGGGTCGCGGACGTCGGACTCCTCGGTGTTCGCGGCCAGCATCTGCGCGAACGCCCGGTACGTGTTGGCCCCGAAGACCATCCGCTGCTCCGCGCCATACAAGGCGAAGCGGTGCTCGAGCAGTTCTGGGCCCTGCTTGCCCCAGTAGCCGCCCCAGTTGCCTCTGTTGGAGCCGAAGCCATCGAGGCTGGAAAAGACGTCGAAGGTGTAGATGGCGGTCATGGTGCTCTCCTCGAGTGCGGATGATCGGGTTGGGGATAGCTGTCACGGCGGCAAGACCTTAGCTACCGGCGCGGAGGATTACCACCATGCTGATCAGCGCCACGACGCCGGCCAGAAGCATCGCAGCCCTGGGATTGCCAAAGTTCAGCGCCCATCCAAGACCAAACCGGCGCGGAACCATCAGCGCGTGGTCTTCGCGGTTGACGTAGAACAGGCCGCCCCGCCAGTACTTGTCGTCGTCGCGGTGGGTCAGGCCGGTATCCCGCTCGCCCCCGAAAGGCTCGCGGTTGTGCCTGGCCAACACGACGACGGCCACCACAACCGCGGACAGAGTCGGGATCACGATCACCAGCGGCGCCCACGGCGTGACTGTCCCGGTCCACATCAGCAGTGACGATCCCAGCATTCCCAAGTCGATCATCGCCACCAGTCCGAGCAGTGACTTGGCGCCCAGTGCGATGTACCGGCGGTGCCAGCGCGCGGAACCGACCGGGTGCGCCGGATCGATGTCCGGCCGGCCCCGGAAGATGGCCGCGGCGATACCTGCCATCAGCGCGGTCACGCCCATCTGCACGAACACCAGGGAAAAGGCGGTGCCCACTGACTTGGCCGCCACCCTGTCGGGGACGCCGTTCGTTCCGTAATGCAGTACAAGCAGTGCGGGCATTGCGGGGTAACTGACCACGCCGATCACCGCTGTGGTGAGAGTGACGATCAGCGCCGGAGCCAGCCAGGACCACGGAAAGCGCGGCGGATCGGTCCGCAGTCCGGTGTCCACCGCGATGCCCTGATGCAGTCCCTCGTACCAGCTCCCGTTGGCCTTGGCGGCCCGGATCTCGTGGTTGGCCAGGA
Organism: Arthrobacter sp. 05T423; assembly: GCF_056396245.1. NCBI lineage: Bacteria > Bacillati > Actinomycetota > Actinomycetes > Micrococcales > Micrococcaceae > Arthrobacter > Arthrobacter sp. 05T423. The sequence continues at coordinate 31,440 of NZ_JBFTLC010000008.1, read as the reverse complement.
AGAAGCAGCCGTACCAGACGCCGAGGAGCACCAGGACCGGCAACGGCAGCAGCAACGCCTCTTCGGTCACGGCATAGCTGACGATCCCGACCCCTGCGGCGAGGATCCCGCTGACGACTATCCGCCGTCGGTAGATGCGGGTCTGCCTGACCACCGTTGGGTCGCTGGCACGCTGGGCCGGTACCCGGACTCCGAACGGCACGGTCGGACTGGTGATCGAGGGAAGGACCAGGGCGAGTATGAGCACCAGTGCTAATAACGCGGAGCTCACGATGATGGCCACGGTCATGTCTTGTCCTCTGGTTGTGCAGCACCAAATGAATCAAGCAGGGACCGGCAGGTTTCGAGAACCTCGCTGGCCGGCAGCCCCCTGGCGACGGCCTCGGCCAGCAGGGTGCGTGCCCTCGCGGTCCACTCCGCGCGGAACGGCGAGTCCGCAACAGCGGAGGTCACCACCGCGCCGGTCTTGCGGTTCAGCCGGATCAGGCCCTGCTGACGCAGGAGGTCGTAGGCCTTGTTCACGGTGTGAAAGTTGATCCCGGAGTCCGCGGCGAGCGTCCTGGTGGCTGGCAAGGGGCTGCCCTCGGTCAGCACGCCGTCCGCGATCGCCTCCGTGATGCGGTCGCGAAGCTGCTGGTAGATCGGCACATCGCTGGCCAGGTCGACGTTGAGGAGCATTAAATTCACCCCGCTTTTCTCTATTTGTTATAGAACAAACAGCGACCCGCCGCAAGACTGTCGCCGCGACTAGCCTCTCCCTCTCCCCTATTTCGAGCTGGGGCTGGCACTGCAACTGCGGACGGGGCACCACAGCACGCTCATCGGAGAGGTGCGCGCCCTGCTGACCGCCGGGCCCGCGGTGGGCCCGGCGAGCGGAACGCGCCCTCCGGCGGCCCCGCGATGGCTCGGGTTAGAAGGCGAGTTCTTCTGCTGTTGCTTCTGCGGCCTGGACGGGGGTGGTGGTGTGGCCGCGCAGCGGGACGTGGCGGATGAACAGTGCCAGCACGAAGCCGGCCGCGGCGATCACGGAGGCCCAGAGGAAGACGCCCTGGATGCCATCGGTCACGGCCTGCTTGAAGAGGTCCTGGACCGCCTGTGGCAGTGAGTGTAGGGCTGCAGGGGTGATCTGTCCGCTTTGGTGCAGGCTTTCGTTGCCGCCTGCTCCTCCGCCCATGGCGTCCGCAAGACGGCTGGCGTAGATCGATCCGAGGACCGAGATCCCGAGGGAACCGCCCATGTTCCGCGCAAAGGTGCTGGTGCCCGTCGCGGCGCCGATGTCCTTGATGTGCACGCTGTTCTGGGCGATGAGGTTGGTGGTCTGCATCATGCAGCCCATGCCGGCCCCGAGGATTGCCATGTAGATCCCCGACTGCCATGCCGGGGTGTCCAGACCCATCGTGGAGAAGAGAAACAGGCCTGCGGCCATGAGGGCGGACCCGGCGATCGGGAGGGTCTTGTAGTGTCCGGTGCGGGTGACCAGTAGGCCGCCGGTCAACGAGACGATCATCGCGGCGATCATCATGGGCATCAGTAGAAGCCCGCTGCTAGTCGCGGACTGGCCCTGGACGTACTGCTGGAACTGGGGCAGGAAGGTGATCCCGCCGAACATGGCGAAACCGACGATGAAGCCCAGCGCGTTGGCCAGGGAGAAGTTGCTGCTGGCGAACAGGCGCAGCGGAATGACGGGCTCGGCGGTACGGCTTTCGATGACTAGGAAGAGGACCAGTCCGACGGCGGCCGTGGCGCCAAGGCCAATGATTTCCGGGGAGTTCCAGTCATACTGGCTGCCGCCCCAGCTGAGCATCAGCACGAGCGAGGTGATCCAGACCGTGAGGACGGCGGAGCCCCACCAGTCGATCCGCACCTTCGAGGTCCGCGGCTGACGCGGAAGCTTGAGCGTGAACCAGCACACGACCAGTGAGAGGACGCCGAGCGGAAGATTTACGTAGAAGGCCCAGCGCCAGGTGGCGTGGTCTGTGATGAAGCCGCCCAGCAACGGCCCGCCGATCATGGCCAGTGGCATGACGGCCATCATGATCCCCTGGTACTTGCCGCGTTCCCGGGGCGGGACCATGAGCCCGATCGCGGCCATGATGCCCACCATCAGCCCGCCGGCGCCCAGGCCCTGGAAGGCTCTGAAGCCGATGAGTTCCACCATGTCCTGGCTCATCCCGCACAGGGCAGACCCGGCAAGGAACACCACGATCGACGCCATGAACGTGCGGCGGTGCCCGAAAATGTCGCCGAGCTTTCCCCAAATCGGGGTCGCTACCGTCGAGGCGAGGACATACCCGGTGGTGACCCAGGCAAGGTGGTCCATGCCGCCCAGCTCACCTACGATCGTGGGCAGCGCCGGGGCGACGATCATGTTGTCCAGTTGCGCGAGCAGCATGGCTATGATCAGCCCGCTCATCGCGGTGACGATCTGGCGCGGTGAGAGCCGGGCAGGCTCCTGGTCAGCTTTCATTGCGGGTCCTTTGGAAGTTGGTTTGCGGGTCACTTACCGCTCGGTTAGCATGGTACTTACCGGCCGGTTAGTTAGCAAGTGGCCCGGGCCGCAGATGGCCGGGCTGAGAGGGAGCGCGCGCAGATGACACTCACGGACAGTGGTGCTGTACCGCCCGCGGGGGGCACCCGGGAGAACATCCAGGCGGTCGCCCTGCGCCTGTTTTCCGACCAGGGCTATGAGTCGACGTCGATGCGGCAGATCGCCGAGGAACTGGGCTTCACGAAGGCGGCGCTGTACTACCACTTCAAGAGCAAGGAAGACATTGTCCGGGCCCTGATGGAGGCCATGCGCGGGCAGGTCACGGATCTGCTGGCCTGGGCACGGACCCAGGAACCGGGTCCGGAGGTACGCCGGACCGTGATCACCCGGTGGACCGCGATCATGCAGGACCAGGGCCTGCGCATGTTCCGCTTCCTCGGCTCCAACCACCGATTGATCAGGGACATCAAATCAGAACCGGGCCAGCATGAAGGAATGGCCGCCGCAGTCGGCGAACTGTTCGCCATCCTCACTCCCCCCGGAGCAAGCGTGGAGGACCAGCTGCGCGTCCGGTTCGCCCTGCTCAGCATCAACATGCTCGGCATCGCTGCCCGTGACCTCGACGCCGACGAGAAGGACATCCTGGCGGCGGCCGCACGGATCTCCACCGGCCTGCTGCCGCCCGGATTCTGAGAGTCCGCCTTACCTGCCCTGCCTGTCCCTTGTTCTGTTCCCCCCTTTTTCGATCCGTGATGGGAATCTTTATGACTGTGCCGATCTTGTCCGCCCGCGACCTGAGGAAAACCTACGGCCGGGGACCTGACCGTTTCGATGCCCTCAAGGGCGTTTCCCTGGAGATTGAGCGCGGGGATTCAGTGGCCATAGTGGGCAAAAGCGGGTCCGGGAAATCTACCCTGATGCACCTGCTCGCGCTGCTGGACACCCCGGGGGAAGGTGCCGTCTGCGTTGATGGCGTGGACGCAAGGAACCTGGGCGGGCGCAAACTCAACACCCTTCGGAACGGGATGTTCGGTTTCGTGTTCCAGCAGTTCTTCCTCAACCACTCCTCCAGCGTTCTGGAGAACGTTGTTCTGCCGCTGAAGATCGCCGGCGTCGGCGCCCGGGAACGCCGCGCACGTGGCATGGTTGTACTGGAACAGCTTGAGCTGGCCGACAAGGCCCGCAACAAGGCCGGGAACCTCTCCGGCGGCCAGAAGCAGCGCGTGGTGATTGCCCGGGCACTGGCGAACAACCCGGAGGTCCTTTTCGCCGATGAACCCACGGGCAACCTCGATACCGCCACCGGACGGGTCGTTGAGGACATCCTGTTCGACCTGAACCAGAACCACGGCATCACCCTGATCACGGTCACTCACGACCATGACCTGGCGGCCCGGTTCAACCGGCGCATCTTCATCCGTGACGGCCAACTGATCAGCACCGACGAGGAGCACGCGGCATGAAACCGCTCGAGACACTGAAAACAGCGATTACCAACAGCTTCCGCAGCAAGCTGCGCACCACGCTGACCATCCTGGCAATCTTCGTCGGGGCCTTCACCCTGACCATCACCAATGGCCTTGGCACCGGCATCTCCGAGTACATCGACGCCCAGGTCGCGGCCGTCGGACCCGGCAACGCCTTCACCATCACCAAGACCGGCACCAACGCCAGCCCCGGTTCCGGCCCACAGAAATACGACCCCGAGGTCAAGGTGCTGGCCGCCGGCGGCCGGCCCGGGTCCACCCAGCTGGCGCTGAACCCGGCGGACCTGGACAAGGTGGCCGCGGTTCCCGGGATCACCGGGGTCTCCCCCGTGACCCGGCTCAGCCCCTCGTACATCCAATGGAACACCAACGGGAAGTACCAGCTCTCCGTCAGCCCGCTGGCCGGCGCGCACCCTCAGCTCGACGCCGGTACCGGCCTGGACGACGCCGCCAAGCAGGCCCAGATCATCCTCCCTGCCAGCTACATCGTCCCATTGGGGTTCAGCGACAACGCCCAGGCCGTCGCCCAGGAGATCAGCATCGGGATCCAGGACGCGGCCGGCACCATGCACACCGTCACCGCACGCATCAGCGGGGTGGAACAAAGCGCCCTCCTCGGCGGTGGCGGCGCGTTTGCCAACAAGGCGCTCTCCGCCGCTCTCGCCGACGCCCAGGAAGTCGGGGCGCCCGCCGCGGCAAAGGACGTTTGGACGGCGGCTACGGCAACCTTCGACACGACCGCACCGGACCGGGTCAGCGACATGAAGTCCCGGCTGGCCGATGCCGGCTACACCGCCCAGACGCTTGAGGACCGGATCGGCACCGTCAAGACAGTCATCAGCGGGATCATCGGCGTCCTGAACGCGTTCGCGGTCATCGCACTGGTCGCCGCGGGCTTCGGCATCGTGAACACCCTGCTGATGTCCGTCCAGGAACGCACCCGGGAAATCGGTCTCATGAAAGCCATGGGCATGGGCAGCGGTTCCGTTTTCGCCCTCTTCAGCACCGAGGCGGCATTCATCGGGCTGCTGGGCAGCCTGATCGGATCCGCCGCCGCCATTGGCCTGGGCACCGCGGTCAGCGGCGTCCTCGCCCGCGGCCCGCTCAGCGACCTGGCAGGACTTCAGATCCTCAGCTTCGCCCCCGGGCCCGTCGCCGGAGTCATCCTCCTTGTCATGGCCATCGCCTTCATCGCCGGAACCCTGCCGGCCTGGCGGGCTGCCCGGCAGAACCCGATCGACTCACTCCGCTACGAATAGCCGCCGGCCGGCAGCCGCCCCCGGCCGGAAGCGCCCTGCCTGCGCGAGGTCCGTCCGATCCCTTCCGCCGTCCCTGAGCGTGTCCCATGATTGCCGGTATGAGGAGAATCATCGGCTGGGCCGCTGCAGTTGTTGTCGTCACTCTGATTTTCGGCAGCATGTACGTCGTGTTCCAGCAATCCGGCCGCAGGACCGCCAACGTGGCTCCCGCGGCGGCTGCCGCTGCCCAGCTGCAGTTGCTCGGCTCCGTGCCTGCCCCGGCGGTCCCGCGGGTTGAGCTGACCACTGACAGCGGGGTGTTCGTCATCGTGTACGGCTCCGACGACAAACCGGAGGCAGGTTCGGTCACCCTTCACGGGGCGCTTCCGGCCGTGCCGCCGGGTGTGCTGGATACTGCCAGGGCATCCGGGACCGACGTCGTGACGTGGCAGCCGGACCCAGGGCTGCGCATGGCGGTTGTTGCGCGGTCATCGGCCGGAAGGGTCGTCGTGGCAGGGCAGTCTCTCGCCCCCTTCGAGGCGACGGACAGGATCATCATGCTCTATCTGGCCCTCGCATGGCTTGGCAGTGTCATCGTCCTCGGTGCCGGGTTCGCAACATCCGAGATCCTGCGAAGTAGGCACCCGCGCGGTGGAAATTAACCCAGCGTGCTGAAGTCCGGGCAGTCGCTTGCCCAGGGTCTTCAACGCCGACGACCAGCCGCCACGGTGCTACTAGGCCAGGGTGATGAGGTCCAGGTAGTCCTCGTTCCAGAGGTCCTCAACGCCGTCGGGCAGCAGTACCACGCGCTCCGGGTTGAGGGCCTCAACGGCGCCTTCGTCGTGGCTGACCAGGACGACGGCGCCGGTGTAGTTGCGCAGTGCGCCCAGGATTTCCGCGCGGCTGGCGGGGTCGAGGTTGTTGGTGGGCTCGTCCAGCAGGAGAACGTTCGCGCTGGAGGCCACGATGGTGGCCAGCGCCAAACGGGTCTTCTCACCTCCGGAGAGCACGCCGGCGGGCTTGTCGACATCGTCGCCGGAGAACAGGAACGAGCCCAGGATACCGCGGACCTCCGCGTCCTTCATGTCCGGCGCGGAGGAGCGCATGTTTTCCAGGACGGTGCGGTCGACGTCCAGAGTCTCGTGTTCCTGGGCGTAGTAGCCGACCTTGAGGCCGTGCCCGGGAACGATGTCGCCGGTGTCCGGACGGTCAACCCCGGCGAGCATCCGCAGCAGGGTGGTCTTGCCGGCACCGTTGAGGCCGAGGATGACCACCTTGGAGCCGCGGTCGATGGCGAGGTCCACGTCGGTGAAGATTTCGAGCGAACCGTAGGACTTGCTCAGGCCCTCTGCTGTGAGCGGGGTCTTTCCACAAGGGGACGGATCCGGGAAACGGAGGGCGGCCACGCGGTCGTTTTCGCGCACTGCTTCCAGCCCGCTGAGGAGGCGCTCTGCGCGCTTGGCCATGTTTTGCGCAGCAACGGCTTTGGTGGCCTTGGCACGCATCTTGTTGGCCTGGTCGAACAGGACCTGGGCCTTCTTTTCGGCGTTGGCGCGTTCCCGCTTGCGGGCGCGTTCGTCTGTTTCGCGCTGAGTCAGATAGCGCTTCCAGTCCATGTTGTAGAAGTCGATCTGGGCCCGGTTGGCGTCCAGTAGGAACACCTTGTTAACGGTGGCTTCGAGCAGTTCGGTGTCGTGGCTGATCACGATCAGTCCGCCCTGGTGGTTCTTGAGGAAGTCACGCAGCCAGGCGATGGAATCGGCGTCCAGGTGGTTGGTGGGCTCATCGAGCAGCATGGTCTCGGCGTCCGAGTACAGGATGCGGGCGAGCTCCACGCGGCGCCGCTGGCCGCCGGACAAGGTCTTGAGGGGCTGGTTCAGCAGACGGTCCGGCAGGGCGAGGTTCGAGCAGATGGCTGCCGCCTCGGCTTCGGCAGCATAGCCGCCGGCGGCCAGGAACTCGGATTCGAGCCGGTCGTAGCGGTTCATCGCCTTGCGCTGGACGGCGGCGTCGTCGCTCGCCATCTCGTCGTGGGCCAGCTTCAGCTTTCCGACGACGACGTCCAGGCCCCGGGCGGACAGGATCCTGTCCCGTGCCAGCTGCTCCATGTCCGGCGTCCGGGGATCCTGGGGCAGGTAGCCGATTTCGCCGCTGCGGGTCACCTTGCCGGCGGCAGGAAGGCCCTCGCCCGCCAGCACGCGGGTCAGCGTGGTCTTGCCGGCACCGTTGCGGCCCACCAGGCCGATCTTGTCGCCTTTGTCGATCCGGAAGCTCACCTGGTCCATGAGCAGGCGGGCGCCGGCGCGGAGTTCAAGATCCTGAACGGTAATCACAGCAGGTAAGGCCTTTCACAACAGGGAATGCCGCAGCACGGCGGGGTGCATGCCGGCCGGCGAAAAAACGGAACACCGGGGATGCGAGCCGGAGAACGGCCCTTTCAAGTCTACCGGCCGGTGCAACCCGGCTGGAACACGGGTTCACCGCCTGCAGGACCGGAGTATTTGTGCCCAGGGCTAGGCGGCGGACCGTTCCCCTTGTAGGACAGCAACAAAATGCGCCCGTAGCCGGGCCAGTAACGTCGAGACCAGCTGATAATTGTTTGTACCGCCTCGACAGGACCTCCCATGACCCAGACCCATTCCGCCGGCACCCTCCAGCCGGCAAAGCGCAGCCGCTGGAACGCCACCGACCTAGGGCTCATTGCCGTCTTCGCCGCGCTGGTGGCCGGATCGGCCGTGGTGGCGGCCATCCCGGTTGGCGGCCTCGGCGTCCCCATCACGCTCCAGACTCTCGCCGTGATGCTGACCGGGCTTGCCCTCGGGCCGGGCCGGGCCTTCGCCGCCGTCGGGCTCTACACCCTTCTCGGCCTCGCCGGGCTGCCCATCTTCAGCGGCGGCCGCAGCGGCCTGGGCATCTTGGCCGGCCCGTCGGCCGGCTACATCATCGCCTTCCCCCTCGCCGCCGCAGCGGTGGGGTGGCTGGCCGCCGTCGTTATCCGCCGCACAGTGAAGTTCCGAGCCGCGCTGTTGTTTGTCTCCGCCATGGCCACCAGCATTGTGCTGGTCCACGGGCTCGGCATCGCGGGCATGATGGTCAACGCCAAGCTCGACTTCTCCAAGGCGTTCCTCGCCGACCTCCCGTTCTACCCGGGCGACATCATCAAGAACGTCCTCGCCGTCACCGTGGCCATCGCCCTGCACAAGGCCTTCCCCGACCTCCTCGTCCGCCGCGTCCGGCCGCTCCCCCGGAAAACCGCCACGCCGGAAGCCACCACACCGGAAGCCTTCACGCCGGAAGCCCCCACCCAGCAGTGAGCACCATTTCCCTCAGGAACGCAGGGGTCAGCGTGGCCGTTGATGGCTGCCCTGACCCCAAGGTCCTGCTGCAGGACATCTCGCTGGAGCTCACCGAGGAACGCATCGGCGTGATCGGGGCCAACGGTTCCGGCAAGTCGACCCTGCTCCGCCTGCTGAACGGCCTCGTGGCTCCCACCGAAGGGACCGTGACCGTGAATGGCGCCGACACGGTGCGGAACGTGCGCGCGGTGCGCCAGCAGGTGGGGTTTGTCTTCACCGATCCGCTCTCCCAGCTGGTCATGCCCACCGGGCGCGAGGACGTGGAGCTGTCTCTCCGGCGTTCGGTGCGGCACGGCAAGGAACGCCGCGAGCAGGCCACCGCCGCGCTGGCCCGTTTCGGACTCCTGCCGCTGGCTGACCAGAGCATCTATGAACTCTCCGGCGGTGAGCGGCAGCTCCTCGCCCTGGCATCCGTGCTGGCCGTGGAACCCGGGGTGCTCGTGCTGGACGAGCCCTCCACGCTCCTGGACCTCCGTAACCGCGAGCTGCTCCGCCGCACCCTGGCCGGCCTCAGCCAGCAGATCGTCATGTCCACCCATGACCTGGAACTCGCGCTGGGCATGGACCGGGTCCTGGTGGTCGAATCCGGACGGATAGCGTACGACGGCGGTGCTGCCGCCGCCGTCGAGCATTACCGCTCGCTCTCTGCCCGGAGCCTGCCGGACGGGGACTTCCGGTGAGGGGCCACGGCTTCCTGCTCGCTAACTACGTGCCCGGCGCGTCCCTGATCCACCGCATGCCGCTGTGGTTGAAATTCCTGCTGGTCCTGGCCTGCGGAATGGCCTCGTTCCTGATCGTCGACTGGCGGCTGGCTGCCGCGGCCCTCGCCGTTCTGTGCGTGCTGTTCCTGCTCAGCGGCGCCGGGCCTGTGCGCCTTTTCCGCGCGGTCCGCCCGCTGCTTCCCATTTTGCTGGTGATCGGCGCGTTCCAGTGGTGGCAACTGGGCGGGCCCGTTGCGGCGCGGATCGTCCTGAACATCCTGCTGTGCGTCGTGGCGGCCTCGCTGCTGACCGCCACCACGCCGCTGCACCGGCTACTCGACGGCGTGGTTTCGCTGGCCCGCCCGTTCCGACGCTTCGGCGCGGATCCCGAGCGCTTTGCCCTGACCATCGCCATCATGCTGCGGAGCATTCCCTTTATCGCCGGGGCGTTCGCTGACGTCCGGGATTCGGCGCGTGCCCGCGGACTTGAACGCAACCCGCGCGCACTCGTCCTGCCGGTGTTCATCACCACCGTTGCGTACGCCCGCCATACAGGCGAGGCACTGGCCGCCCGCGGGCTGGGCGAGCCGGAGGACTGAGCTGCGTGACGGTGCGGAACCCGGCTCACCCTTCCGCCGCCGTCGACGGCTTTCGCTGTGCCGGCCCCGTCGACTGACCTTCTTCGAAGCGGCAGATCACCACAGCCTGGCGCATCGGGCCGCCCCGTTCCTCGAGCTGGTCGACGAGCGTTTCCACGCCCATGCGCCCCAGCTCCGTGCTGGGCAGTGTGAGCACGGTCAGCCGCGGATCAGTCGTGGCGGCCACATCCGGGGTTGAGCCGATCAGGAGGACTGACATGTCGCCGGGCACGTCGACGCCGTGCTTGTTCAGGCCATTGATGAAGCCGAACGAGGCGTTGTCGTTCATGAGGATCACTGCCGTGGTTTCGGGGGCTGTTTCGAGGAGCCGTTCGGCGGCGCCCTGACCTGATATCGGCGATTCCTCGCACGAGATGTGGATGGATTCCAGCGCCCGGCGCTGCACTTCCTCGGCAAACGTCGCCCGGGTCCGCACCACGGGGCCGTAGCCACTCAAGGCATGCTCGGCCCCGCCGCTGTCAACGAAGCAGAACCGGCGGTGGCCCAGCCCCGCCAGGTAGGTAACGGCTTCGATCATGGAATTCTCAAAGTCAACGTCCACGTATGGCAGTTCCTCAGGATGCCGCGTGCGCCCAATCAGGGCGAACGGCAGGGTGGAACGCCGCAGCCGCTCCACCCGGGCATCGTCCAGCTGCACCTCCATGAGCAGGACACCGTCGATGAATCCGCTGGAGATAAGCTCGTCAACCTGTTCTGCGTCATTGCTGATGGGCCACAGCACGAGGTTATAGCCCAGGTCCTTCGCCGTCTGAGTCGCGCTGGTGAAGAACTTCACGGCGGTCTCGCTGAGCCGCCGCTGAAGCGCCGGGTACAGCAGGGCAATGATCCGGGTGCGCTTGCTGGCCAGCGCGCGCCCGAGGGCATTCCGGCGGTAGCCGAGCTGCAGCATGGCCTCCTCGACCCTTGCCCTGGTGGCCGGGGCAACCGGCTTGGAGTCGTTAATGACAAACGACACCGTGGCGATCGAGACGTCCGCCAGCCTCGCAACGTCTCTCATGGTGGGCACAGCACGCCTCTTTCAGCTCAGACTCGGGGAACCGGACAGGTCTCCAGTAAAGCGGTTAACTTTTTCCTTGACAACCCCTCGCCGTGCCGTGCAAAGTTGTTCCGACCTCCCCCGGCACATTGATCCTGTTTCGGGCTTTGGCTAAAGAGTTAACCGCTTAACTGCCCGGTTCCCCACCGGGCTCACCTTCGACAGGAGGACGATGACGTCCCACACTGCAGAACCCAGCTGCGGATAGGCCGTTATCGGCTACGTCTTCGCCATGGAGTCCTCCGCCGCCATCTGGGCCCAGTGGCAGAGCGTGCCGGCCGGCGCATAGCCGGCCGTCGTTCCTGACACCAGAACCAACCACGAAGACCCGCCAACCTAGTGGCCGCGGGCCGCCCGGACGATCCCTTGCGCCCGGCACCAGCCCAACACGGGATACCCATAACCAAACACCGGAAAATACAGCACGGCAAAGGAGCCCCCATGAAGAAAGCATCACTTACCTGCCTGATGGCCATGGCCGCCATCGCACCCCTTGCCCTCACCGCCTGTGGCGGGGGCAGCAGCCAGGCCGCCGCAAACCAGAAGGTCGACTCGCTCACCGTCCTGGACTATTACAACAACGAACCGGACAAGACCCACATCCAGGGCGCGCTGGACAAGTGCGCCGCGCAGCTGGGCGTGACGCTCAAGCGCGAGACCGTCCCCGGCAAGGACCTCATCCAGAAGGTCCTCCAGCGGTCGAGCTCCCGGACCCTGCCGGACGTGCTGATGCTGGACAACCCGGACGTGCAGGAGATCGCCGCGACCGGCGGACTGGCCCCGCTGAACGACTTCGGCGTGGACACCTCCGGCTTTGCGCAGGGCATGCTGGATGCCGCCACCTACGAGGGCAAGGTGTACGGCCTGGCCCCCACCGCCAACACGCTGGGCCTGTTCTACAACAAGGACATGCTCGCCGCTGCCGGCATCCAGCCGCCCAAGACCTGGGATGAGCTGAAGGCGGCGGCAGAAAAGCTGACCACCGGCGACCGCTTCGGACTGGCGTTCTCCGCAATCGCCACCTATGAAGGCAGCTGGCAGTTCCTTCCCTTCATGTGGACCAACGGCGGGGAGGAAACCGACCTGAAGGGCCCCAAGGTGGCGGAGGCGCTGAGCTTCCTGAACGGCCTGGTGTCCTCGGGCTCAGCATCCAAGAGCGTTGTGAACTGGAGCCAAGCCGATGTGCGGGACCAGTTCGCCGCAGGCAAGGCCGCCATGATGATCAACGGCCCGTGGCAGATCCCGTCGCTGGCGAAGACGCCGAACATCAAGTGGCAGGCTGTCCAGGTCCCGGTCAACGAACAGGGGCAGACCCCCGTTGCCCCGCTGGGCGGCGAGGTCTGGACCGTGCCGCAGACCGGCAATAAGGCCAAGCAGGCCAAGTCCGCGGAACTGGTGCAGTGCATCAGCAGCGACGAAAACCAGCTTGCCCTGGCCAAGGAGCGCTTCACGGTGCCCACCAAGACTGCGCTTGCCGGTGAGTACGTGAAGGCCGTTCCGGAGATGGCCGCGTTCACCGAGCAGGTGGGAAACGCCCGGTCCCGGACGGGCAAGCTCGGCAAGGAATGGCCCAAGACGGCGACGGTCATGTACACGGCGATCCAGCTGGCGCTTACCGGCCAGGCGTCCCCGCAGGAGGCCTTCACCAAGGCCGAAGGAAAGTAGGCCCGGGATGAGTCAAGCACCCACCGCGCAGTCCGGCGAGGGGGCAGAGACGTGCCGACCCTGACAACCAGCCCGGCGCCGGGAGGGCTCTCCCCCGCCCCCGCGGGCACACCGGAACGGGATGGACGACGGCGGGGCTTCCGCCGGGAGCGCCTGGTCCAGGCCCTCTTTTTGGCCCCTGCTGGGCTTTTCCTCCTGCTGTTCTTCGGCTACCCCGTGGTGAAGAACGTCGTGATGAGCCTGCAGGAGTACACCACCCGTACTTTCTTCACCGGAGAAGCACCCTGGGTGGGCCTGGCGAACTATGCGACCGCCGTCGGAAGCACCCTTTTCGCCCCGGCGATGCTGAACACGGCACTGTTCACGCTGGGTTCGATCGCCGGCCAGTTTGTGATCGGCCTGGCCCTGGCCAGCTTCTTCAAGCGGCGGTTCCCGCTGAGCGGGTTCCTGCGTTCGATGCTGCTGCTGCCGTGGCTCCTACCCCTGATCGTCTCCAGTGCCACCTGGCGCTCGATCCTCGACCAGGACAGCGGCATCCTCAACGCCTTCCTGCGGAACCTCGGCGTCATCCAGGAACCGGTCCCCTGGCTGACCAGCCCCTCGGTGGCGCTGCTGGCCGTGGTTCTGGTCAACGTCTGGGTGGGGATTCCCTTCAACGTCACGCTGCTCTACGGCGGCCTTCAGGAGATTCCGGAGGAGCTGTATGAGGCGGGCGCGGTTGACGGCGCGACGGGCTGGAAGGCGTTTTGGCACATCACCTGGCCCAACCTGCGGCCGGTGGTCAGCGTGGTCCTGGTCCTGGGTGTTGTCTACACGCTCAAGGTGCTGGACATCATCCTCGGCCTGACCAACGGCGGGCCCGCGAACGCCACCCAGACCCTCGCCGTGCGCTCCTACCAGGAGTCGTTCGTCAACTTCCAGTTCGGCGTCGGTGCTGCCTTCAGCAACATCCTGATCCTGATCTCACTGGTGTTTGCGGTGGTCTACCTCCGCATGAACCGCCGTGCGGTCGACGAGTAAGAGGACCCATGACAACCCTGAATACAACGACGGCGCGCTCCGCGGCGGCCGGACTGCGGCCGCGGAAGGCCAGCCGGCCCAAGCTGGGGCACACCGCCGTCGGACTTCTGCTCCTCGCGGTGATGCTTTTCCCGGTGTACTGGATGGTCAACGCATCGCTGCAGCCGTCCGGCAACACGCTCACCGCGGATTTCCTGCCGCTGAACCCCAGTTTTGAGGGCTATGAGAAGGCGATCGCGCAGCAGGGCCCCAACCTGCTCACCAGCCTCGCCATCTCGCTCGGAACGGTGGTGTTCAGCCTGGCCGTCGCAGCCCCTGCCGCATACATGCTGGCGCAGTTCCGGTTCCGCTGGATCAACGCCGCGCTGCTGGCGATCCTCATCTCGCAGATGATCCCCGGCATCGTGATCGCCAACGCCCTCTACGCGGCCTACAACGACCTCGGCCTGCTCAACTCCATCCCCGGGCTGATCCTGGCCGACTCGACCCACGCCATCCCCTTCGTAATCCTGATCATGCGGGCCTTCATGATGCGGATCCCGCCCAGCATCGTGGAGGCGGCGAGGGTGGACGGCGCCGGCCTGGTCCGGGCGTTCGTTTCGATCGTGCTGCCCATCAGCCGCAACTCGCTGATCACCGCGGGCCTCTTCGCCTTCCTTTTCTCCTGGAGCGACTTCCTGTTCGCCCTCACGCTGACCACCACCGAGGACGTGCGGCCCGTGACGCTGGGCATCTACCAATACCTGGGAACCCAGGTTTCCAACTGGAGTGCCGTGATGGCGACGGCGGTGCTGTCCTCACTGCCGGCCATCGTGCTGCTGGTCCTGGCACAAAAATACATCGCGGCCGGGGCCACCGGCGGCGCCGTCAAGTAACCCATTCTGCTTTCAAACCTAAGGAACCATTCATGACTGAGAACCACACTCCCCTGCGCGTCACCGTCTGGGGCGAAAACCGCCACGAACAGCATCAGCCGCACGTGGCACAGATCTACCCGGACGGCATGCACAACACCATCCGCGAAGGCATCGAGGAGAACCTCGGCGCGCGGGCCCAGGTGGCAACGGTGACCCTCGATGATTTCGAGCACGGCCTCACCGAGGAGCGGCTGCGGAACACGGACGTCCTGGTCTGGTGGGGCCACGCCGCCCACGGCGAGGTGGCGGACGAGGTGGTGGAGCGCGTCCACCGGCACGTGTTGGCCGGCATGGGCCTTGTGGTGCTCCACTCCGGGCACTGGTCGAAGATTTTCGGAAAGCTCATGGGCACCACCTGCACGCTGCGCTGGCGCTCGGAGCGGGACCGCGAGATCGTCTGGACCGTTGACCCGACGCATCCGATCGCACAGGGCGTGCCGCATCCGTTCATCATTCCGGAGCAGGAGATGTACGGCGAGCACTTCGACATCCCCGCCCCCGATGAGCTGATCTTCCTGAGCACCTTCTCCGGCGGCGAGGTGTTCCGCAGCGGGTGCACGTTCAAGCGGGGCTACGGCAAGATCTTCTTCTTCTCCCCCGGCGACCAGGACTACCCGGTCTACCACCACAAGGACGTGCGGAGGGTCATCGCCAACGGCGTGGAATGGGCCCGGACGGTGCGGCCCGAGCGGACGGACCCGGTCCTGCTGCGGTACGAAACCGAGGCGTTCTACACCGGCCACAGCTACGAGGGGGCGATGGCCAATTGAGCCGCTTCGCTACTTTGCCTGATCCTTCAGCGCCCGTCCGAGTGGTGCAGGTGGGGGCCGGCGGGATGGGCCGGGCCTGGCTGCGGCTGCTGGGTGAGTCGGCCGACGTCGAACTGGCGGGCGTGGTGGACCTCAACCCGCAGGCGG
The DNA here is from genome assembly GCF_056396245.1 of Arthrobacter sp. 05T423. Lineage (NCBI taxonomy): Bacteria > Bacillati > Actinomycetota > Actinomycetes > Micrococcales > Micrococcaceae > Arthrobacter > Arthrobacter sp. 05T423. The sequence goes on along the minus strand of NZ_JBFTLC010000008.1, from coordinate 15,956 downwards.
CACGGGACGCGCTGGCCGACCTGGGCCTCGGTTCCGTACCGGTGGCGACGAGCCTGCCCGAGCTGGCGGCCGACGTCGGAGCACAGGCGGTGGTCAACGTGACGGTCCCCGCCGCACACCATCCGGTGAACGTCGAGGCGAACTTCCTGGGGCTGCCCGTGCTGTGCGAGAAGCCCGCGGCGCCGACGGTCGCGGAGGCCCTATCCCTCGCCGCGGTGGCGGAGGCAACCGGCCAGCTGCTGATGATCAGCCAGTCCCGCCGCTACTTCCGGACGCTCGCCGGCTTCAAGCGGCAGGCTGACCGGCTCGGCGAGATTGGGCTGCTCACCTGCAACTTCTTCAAGGCGCCGCATTTCGGTGGCTTCCGGGAGGAGATGGAACACGTGCTGCTGGTGGACATGGCAATCCACGCTTTCGACGCCGCCCGGTACCTCCTCGGCGAAAACCCGGTTTCTGTTTACTGCGAGGAGTTCAACCCCGGCTGGAGCTGGTATGCCGGGGCCGCGGCTGCCACGGCCGTCTTCGAGATGGACGGCGGTGCGCGCTTCATCTACACCGGAAGCTGGTGCGCCGACGGGCTGGAGACCTCGTGGAACGGCAGCTGGCGGATCAACGGTGCCAATGGAACCGCGGCGTGGGACGGCGCCGGCGCGCCGGTCGCGGAGCATGTTGCCGGGGCGGTGGAGGACGACGGCGGGCTGCCGGATTCTGAGGCCCCGGAGGAGATCGCCGGGGCGCTGGCCGAGTTCGTCCGGAGCCTGCGGACCGGTGAGGTTCCCTCGGGTGAAATCCACGCGAACGTGCTCAGCCTGGCCATGGTCGAGGCCGCGGTGAAGTCTTCGCAGACCGGGCAGCGGGTGCTCCTCCGGGAGGTGCTGGACGAGGCCCACCGGCAGGCTCTCGCCCTCGGGGCGGTCCCTGCCGCAAAGGAGATCCTGGCGGCCTGGGCCTCGCCGTTTGAGGCTCTGCAGCAGGTTGTTTATAGGGAGCACACCGTTTCCACGATGCAGGGGTAGGCCGTGCGGTGGGAGTCCCTCGTGGAGGGGGTACCAGCAGGGACTCCCACAGCCTTGTAAACGCTGGTTAGGTGGAACCGCACCCCCATCACCCGCCGTCGAACTGGCGGCAGCCCCTTACCCCCTGAACGGAGGCAGCGTGACTGTGACCGACGCTCCGGTGACCACGCGCGAACAGGCAGTCGGACGGCCATTGGCAATTGTCCTTGGCCTGCTGACTATCTTTGGTCCGATTTCCATGGACCTGTATTTGCCGGTCCTGCCGGCGCTGACGGCGGAACTGCGGAGTTCCACGTCCACGGCGCAGCTGACCATAACGGCCTGCCTGCTCGGCCTGGCCATCGGCCAGGTGATTGCGGGTCCTCTGTCGGACCGATTTGGCCGCCGGATCCCCCTGCTGATCGGTGTTGCCGCGTACACGGTCACCTCCGTTCTCTGTGCAGTCAGCCCCACGGTTGAAACCTTGATCGCAGCCAGGTTCGTGCAGGGCCTGGCCGGCGCCGTGGGCATCGTAATTGCGCAGGCAGCAGGCCGGGACGTGTACGAGGGCGCAAAGCTCCTCCGGTACTACGGCCGCCTGACTGTGCTCGGCGGGCTGGCAGCGATCGTTGGTCCGGTCATCGGCGGCCAGCTGGCCGCCGTTACCGACTGGCGTGGCGTCTTCCTGTTCCTCGCAGGCGTCGGCGTGGCCATTCTGGTGGCCTGCCTCGTGATCTTCAAGGAGACACTGCCGGCCCGGCGGAGGGCGGCAGGCGGGTTTGCCCACACCCTGCAGGATTTCCGGCGCCTGCTTGCGGACCGAGTGTTCGTCGGCGCTGTGCTGATCACTGGCTTTACGTACTCGGCGATCTTCGCCTACCTCAGCGGCGCCACGTTCGTCCTGCAGGGCATGTACGGGCTTTCGCCGCAGGGCTACTCGTTTGCGTTTGGCCTGAATTCGCTGGGGTTCATGATCTTTGGCTTCCTCGGCGGCCGGCTTGCGGAACGGTGGTCCGAGAAGGCGACGCTGGTGATCGGACTGGCAATGGCAACTGCCGGTTCCCTTGGGCTGCTTGTCACTGCGCTCCTGCACCTGCCCCTGATTGCGGTGATCCTGTCCCTGTTCACGATGGTTGGTGGTGTCGCGGCGGCCAGCCCGCCGGCGACCTCGCTTGCGCTGAAGGGGTACCCGGACATTGCCGGCACCGCGTCGTCGCTGCTTGGCCTGGCCAGGTTCGCCTTCGGCGGCGTCGCCGCACCGCTGGTGGGTATCGGCGGAGCGGACAACGCCCTCCCGTTCGGCATCGTCACGGTGGTGTCAGTCGCGGCGGCGGTGGCCTGTCTCGGGCTGATTAGGGCGCGCACGACGGCGGGGTGAACATTCTTTTCCGGCGCCGGGAGCGGGCTCTACGCCCGCGCCAAGGCCGGCTTCATGGAGTTTGACCAGGCGTGCTTACTGAGTGATTGGGAGTTTGGGCTGCTTCCCGCATAGCCGGCCGACCCTTTGCCTTGGCGACCTTCATGCCTTCACGTTCGCCGAGGTCGTCGGCAATCTGATGTGCACGGCGAGGACTGCTGTTGCACCATCGGTGAGGACCACATCAACGGCGACGACAGCGCGCTGAGCAAAGATCTCAGCGAGTCGGACGCCGAGGATATATGGCTTTCAAGCGGCCTGGACGAGGACTACGACTTCCGCTGGACACAAGTTCAGACGTCCGGTAGTCCATCGGCCAACGAACCGACGGCGGCGCCTCGCCACTGGAGCTAATCGCTCGGCCTTGGTAGCTTTCAACGCATGGCCATCAAATTAGAGAATGTGGGTATCGCTGTTCGCGACATCGAAGCAGCAATCGCTTTTTTCACCGATCTCGGTCTTACGGTCATCGGCCGTGACACGGTCAGCGGCGAGTGGACTGATACTGCGGTTGGACTTGATGGAAACCACGCCAAAATTGCGATGCTCCAGACCCCAGACGGTCATGGTCGACTTGAGCTCTTCGAATACATCCATCCCGAGGCGATCGAGTCGCACCCGACGCGTCCCAACGACATTGGCATGCACCGCGTGGCCTTCTCGGTAGACGACATCGATAAGGCCCTTGAGGTAGCTGCAAAGCACGGATGCTATCCGCTACGCGGCGTCGCGACCTACGCTGACGTCTACAAACTCACGTACCTCCGCGGTCCCAGCGGAATCCTCGTGATGCTCGCCGAGGAAATGAAGAAAGACTGACGCCCGAATCGGCCCAATAGGCCTGAACTGTTAGGCAAGGGGGTCGAGAGACCGTCCGGTAAACGATCCACTTGCGGGCTGCGAGGTGACAAATAGCGCACCTCGCTCTGATTCCTCTCGTGGTCAATACTCAAGGGGTGACTGAACCAAGCGAGGTCCTGTTCCTAGGAGGCCGCTCCGGGGTGTGTAAGACCAGTGTTGCCTACGAGCTGCACTCCCAGCTGGCGGCTAAGGACCTCCGGCATTGCCTGATTGAGGGTGACAATCTGGATATGGCACATCCAGCGCCCTAGGTGCATGCGCTGGCACAGAAGAACCTGGCAGCCATATGGCAGAACTACCGTGAGCTACTACAGGCTTGCTGATTGCCGGTGGGGGCCAGTGGCCGATGTCGCGGGGGCCACCGGCTCCCACCGACCATGCTCCTATAGTCGTCAAACCGGACTTCGACTGGGTCTTCCACGGTTCCCTGAGACCAGTTCGGGTTTGGAGGTCGTTGGGCAGGTCGGCATACATTGGATGGGCGGTCCAAAGACGGCATCCCACACCGGGGCTGACGTTCAGCCCCAAAAATCCAGTGGGGGTCGTGTCCTGTCTCTTCGGATCAGCGGTCGATCGAGGCCATGTTGGTCTCGTCGTGGCGTTCTCCGGCGGCCGGCCGGAGCATGTTCAGCCGGTTCAGCTGGTCGGCGGTGAGTTCGATGCTGTCGGCCGCGGTGTTCTCCTCGACCCGGGTGACCCGGCGCGTGCCGGGGATCGGGGCGATGTCGTTGCCTCGGGTCAGCAGCCAGGCGAGGGCAGTCTGTGCGGGGGTTGCTCCGACCTCGGCGCCGATGGCCTTCACCTCGTCGACTATCGCGAGGTTCCGGTGGAAGTTCTCGCCGGTGAAGCGTGGGTTGGTCTTGCGCCAGTCGTCGTCGGGGAAGTCATCCACGGAGCGGATTTGACCGGTCAACAGGCCGTGACCGAGCGGTGAATATGGGACGAAGCCGATGCCGAGTTCGCGCAGCAGCGGCAGGATCATTTCCTCCACGTCGCGGGTCCACAGGGAGTACTCCGTCTGCAATGCCGTGACCGGCTGGACGGCGTGTGCCCGGCGGATGGTGTCCGGGGAGGCCTCGGACAGGCCGAAGTGCAGCACCTTGCCCTCAGCGATCAGGTCCGCAACGGCGCCTGCGGTTTCCTCGATGGGCGTGTTCTTGTCGACCCGGTGCTGGTAGTAGAGGTCGATGTGGTCGGTGCCCAGGCGCTTCAGGGAGCCCTCGACGGCGGCTTTGACGTTCGCGGCGCTGCTATCGATCACGCCGGGGCCGCCGTCGAAGTGGGAGACCAGGCCGAACTTCGTGGCGATTTTGACCTGGTCCCGGCGTCCCTTGATCGCCTGGCCCACGATCTCTTCGCTCAGGAACGGTCCATAGATCTCGGCCGTGTCGATGTGGGTGACTCCGAGATCGAGGGCGCGGTGGATCGTACGGATTGACTCCGCGTTATCCAGAGTGCCCTCGCTGGTGTAGGTGCCGGCCATAGTCATGGCACCGAGTCCGATGGCGGAGACTTCAAGGTTTCCAAGGCGTGCGGTCTTCATTGTGTGTTCCCTTTCGATGAGAGGTGTTCTGGTGTTGTCTAGTGGGCTTCGACGAAGCCCAGGGATTCTTCGAGATAGTCGACGAAGGCCGGGCTTCGTCCCTGGCCGCGGAAGAACGAAGCCGGGAACGGCGGGCGGGGGTCTCGTAGGCCTGGTCCGCCAGTGCCCGCTGTGGTAAGTCGCCCATCCGATGAGGTGATAGATCCAGTAAAGGAGAACCCACAGGCCGGAGGCAGACCCGCTCTATAGGGTTAATAAGCGGGCCCCCCTCGGAGGGGAGGGCTGACGTAGATTTGAAGCATGACCACCGCCGCCAACATCCGCGAGTTCCTTGTTACGCGCCGGTCGCGGCTGACCCCTGCCGACGCTGGACTGCCCGACTTCGGAGGCCGCCGCCGTGTGCCAGGGCTCCGCCGCGAAGAGGTGGCCCTGCTCGCGGGAATGAGCGTTGAGTACTACGTGCGCCTTGAACGGGGCAACGCATCCGGCATCTCGGACGCCATCCTTGACGGCATCAGCCGCGCGCTCAAGCTCGACGACGCCGAGCACGCCCACCTGTACGACCTGGTCCGCGCCGCGAACCGGGGCACGAGGACACCGCAACGAAAGCCCGCCTCCCGCACCCATCAGATCCGTCCCGGCACCCGGCAGATCCTGGACGCCATGACGTTTCCCGCGATCGTACAGAACGGGAGGACGGACGTCGTTGCCACCAACACGCTCGGGCGTGCGCTCTTCTCTGAGATGTTTGTGGAGCCTCATGAGCCCGTGAACTTCGCCCGTTTCCTCTTCCTCGATCCCCGGGGCAGGGTTGCCTACCGCGAATGGAACGACTCGGCCGAGCAAATTGTCGCTCTGCTCCGCGCCGAATCAGGGCGCGTGCCCTCCGATCGAGCCCTCCGCAGCCTCATCGACGAGCTCTCAAACGGCAGCAGCGAATTCGTGGCCCTCTGGGAAGCCCACGACGTGCGGATACACCTTGCCGGCAAGAAACTCTTCCACCACCCGGAGGTGGGCGACCTCGATCTCAGTTACGAAGCCATGCAGCTCATGACCGATCCGGGGCTCCAATTCGTTGGCTTCACAGCCGAACCGGGATCCTCCACTGACCACGCTCTCCGCCTGCTCGGAAGTCTCGCGGCACGCCACCCCGAGGAAATCAGGCTCGAAAGGTAGGAAAACGCCCGATAGGAGGGTGGCGCCCACTTGATACAGCCTTGGAATTAAACAACCTGCTGCTGGTTAGGCCATCAGCCTCATTTTGGCTGATTGCTCGGTCAGCCACAGGCGGTAGACATTGGCGAGGTCGTCGTCGTGGACCCGGTCCCGTTTCCAAGGGGGGCACCCACCTTGCCCAGAGTCAGGGGTGAACCCGAAGACCGCTGTGCGTGCGTGAGGATCTGCATTGTTCCGTGATCGGCGAGGTGCAGCAGCTCGCGATCGCCCAGCGGCTCATCCAGGCAGGTGCTCACGGGTATGTCGGTSCCCTCRTCATAGGAYGTGGCGACCAGCGGYTCCGTTGGCKTKATCCCAGCCAGTCCCACTGGCYGAAGRGGGTCCGGAGTTCCYTGGTTCCAGAGCTCGGCCGGGATATTTCCCGGCAGTGACGCACTTTCCGATGTGGACGGCGCCGCCGGCTCCGAAGCGCAGCCGGCGACGGCCAGGGTCAGCACAGCACTCAACGCCGTTACCGCCAACGGGCGCCGAACTGCCGACGTCAGCACCGGCCGCGGAAGCATGCCCATGACCTGAAGCTATCCGGTGGAGTAAGTGCTGTCTACGCTCGCACGCCCCTCTGGGTACAAGCTGTCCGCTCAGCCTTCCTCCGGGGCCGGAGTCTAGAAGCTATTCGCCAGCACAGATCGGCGATTTAGGCTAGGCGCATGAGTTCCCCTGATGAACCCAGCGAACCGCTGCAAAAACTGCCAACCGGGATGCCGAGAAGATACGCCGGGTACATGCCGGAGCCTCCGGAAGTCTCTGCTCTCCCGGTAACCAACGTCGGCGGATACGATGAACTTCTCTTCCTTTTCCAAGAAGGAGGCCAGGCACTGCCGCGCACAGAGCGTGGTCTCGCAGCCATTGACGCTCTCATTGACGACGACGGCGGCGAGCATGCACTGGCTGGATTGGTTCGGCCAATCGGCATGTTCTACGGAGATGTCCTAACACACACCATTGCAGGCGCCCACTGGGAGGTGATCGAGGAGGCACACCCGCGGGTTCGCATCTCCAGGTCCGCCGTTGACGTAGTTCGAGTCGCTATCCGACGTCTCGCGGTAGCAAATCCAACGCTGGAACAAAACTACGCCCGCGTCCTCGAAAGGCTGACGCTCGACACGTGAGGACCAACCCCGATCAGCTACGAAGGCTCCGGCCACCATGCCCGCGCCTGCCAGCCCTGCAAGCAACGTCAGCCGGACCCCGAAACCGCGCCTTGGCAAACAGGAAGCTCGCGGCCTCTTGCCTACGTGGCCGGAGCTTCCCACGGGTCCTCCCGTGGCGACTGGTGACCTAAATCGATCCCGGTGACGCCGAAAGGGCCACAGCCTCCTATGCGGTGTTTCCCACAATTCGGCGTCCGCCGACCGGCCCGTTGAGCTGAACGTATCCGACGAGGCTCACTTTCTGCGCGGTGCACGGGCTACCGAACGGTGCCGAAGACTGCGCACCGGTGACCGCGATGATGATCTCCGTGGCCGTTTCCTGGAGGTGGACCACAGACGGAACAGCACAGCTAACCTGTCCGACTGACAGGTAGATGCGGTTTGCTTCGTTGTCGATTCTCACCAGAGTCCATGGAACTGTCTCCCCCGTAATCGGTGGGCTGTCCGTCGGAAGCCGGTTCGAAAGAGGAGTACTGGCTTGGATGGCCGGGCTTGTCTTTGCCGGTGGCCCTGCCGGTGGAGTAACCGATGCGGGTTGGCTTGCGGGGGGCTCTCCTGCACTGCATGACATAAGGCCCAAAAGGGCCGCCACGGCAACAAACGTCGCGGTGGCCGTTCGCGTCGCTTTGGTCTTCGGGCGCGGGCGGCTCGTGGGGCATGATAACAGCGAACATCTACCGTTGATACTAAACATCCGAGAAATGGACTGTTTTGCCGCCAATGGACTGGCGGCTGAGGCCTGTCCTTTTCGGGGAGCTAACACTCCGTCACCTTAGCCTGCGGAGCACTTCTGTTGAAGCGGCCCAGAAGTCTAGACGGGACGCACCGCCGCCCCCACTCATTCCTCTTCGTGGCCTCGCGTTACCGTGGCGTCATGGCTTTTCAACCGGCACTTTGTCGTCGACGGTAACCCGCTGGGGACACGCTTCGCCTCAGAACGCGTAGCGGATGCGGCAGTAAGGCGCGATCTTCTCAATAAGCGCGGTCAGCTGCCGCACATAGCCCGCCTTGGTTCTTGAGGGGTAGCGGACGTTAGTGAAGCCATTGGAGGAGACCTTCGATTCCTGGAGGTCCGGACGCCACAGCACTTTCTCCGCCTGCGGATGCCACCCCAGGTTTACCTCGTGGAGCCGCTCGTTGTGGGTCAGGAAGATGACTTCCGCCGCGAGCTGGGCCTTCGCGGCGTCTGTCAGCTTGGCGGTGGGCAAGTCGCGGAAGAGCGTGACGAGATCCTCCACGTTGTCGCTGATCAGCGCGTCGACGGAGCAGTCGCTATTCTCACCGATGTCGTAGACCCAGAGTTCAGGGTCGCACTGGTTGGGCTCCAGCTTCAGGCCCTGGCGGGTGGCGTGCCGCTCGAGCGCCCCAGTAATCTGTTCGATGTTCGCGAACACGGTTACCGGGTTGCTGTACCCCTTGTTCCGGGGCACGTAGCAGTAGGCGCATGCCATGGCGCAGCCGTTGGCGGTTGATGGCGCAATGAAGTCCGCGGATCTGGGGTCGGCTTGACGGTCAGCGCTTTCTTTACGCCGAGGACCAGCGCCTCAGTCTTGATCCGGGACCAGCGCGGCACGTTCGTTTCATCACCGTGCAACTCCGGGATGTTCCAGTGGTTCTCGACAAGCACGACGTCGGCATCCGGCCAGCGTTCGACGATCTCCTTGCCCCTAGGAAGCTCCAGGGCAGCACGCTGCGCATAAATGCGCCGGATCTGCATCAGCCGGTTGAATTCCATGGTTCCATTCTCCCCAAACGCCGCAGACGCCGCGGAAGGATAAGCCCAAGCATCTTGGGCCGGCGGCGAACCGTTGGCCTCAGCTACAGAGCGGGGCGACCGCCCGTCAGGGGGATCCTCCCCGAGACATGTGGGCTGATGCCGACCGATTGCGTACTTGGCCGCCGGCGTGCTAACGTCTTGCCGATCGTGACACATAGGCAGGAGGTGAGACCCATGAACGTAGTATCCGCACTGGGTGCTCCCTTGCAGTCCACGATCGCGCGACTGAGCTAGTCGCCACCGGGAGCGCCCAACAGGCAATTCGCGAAAGGCGACTCCCATGAACACAACACCTTTTTCAACTCTGCACTACACCTCGGCGACAGCCTCTGGCCAGCCGAGGTCCGACCAGTATCAGCCGCAGGTCGAGGCCACAAAGCGGATCCGCGCCGCTGGCGGGCGAGCGTTGGTCCTCGGTGGCGGCGGATCGACAGGCAACGCGTGGCTGATCGGCGTCATCGCCGGCCTGTTCGACGCCGGGTTGGACGTGACCGACGCCGACCTGACCATCGGGACCTCGGCCGGATCGACTGCCGCGGCCCAGATCGCTAGCGTCACCCCCACCGAACTGCTTGCCGCCATCCTTGCCGCTGCGCCCCAGCAGCGAACTGGTCCGGCCGGCTCCGACGGTGGACGCGTTCCGATTAGGTCCGCGACGAACCATCTGGAGAGAACGAGCCGAATCATCGCCGCCGCCGAGGATGCGGCCGACATGCGCCGCAGAATGGGTGCGGCGGCAATCGAGATGGAGGCGGCGTCGGACGGCTCCGGGCGAACGCAGTGGCGCGCCACCGTCGCCGCCCGGCTGCCCAGCCAGCACTGGCCGGAGCGAACGGTGCTTATCACGGCGGTCGATGCCCTTACCGGTGGACCGGTCGTGTTCGACCGCCATAGCGGAGTCGACCTGGCGGACGCCGTGGCCGCCAGCTGTGCCAGTGGCTCCGCCTACAATATTGGCGGCCGTCGATACATCGACGGCGGCTACCGACGCAACGAGAATGCGGATCTCGCAGCCGGCTACGAGCGGGTGCTGGTGCTGTCTCCATTCGGCGGCAGATCACGGCATCCGCTGGAATGGGGCATGCAGCTTGCAGCGCAGGTCGACGAACTGTGCGCAGGCGGCAGCAGGGTCGAAACGATCTCACCGGATAGCAATTCCGAGCACATGTTCGGCGCCAACGCGATGGATCTGTCGCTGCGTCCGACCGCCGCCCGAGCTGGTTACAGCCAAGGCAGAGCCCTTGCCGGGCAGCTCACCGAACTCTGGCGCTGACGCCTCCGAAACCAACCGACCCGGTAGGCGTAGCGACGCCGTCACCAACCGCCGCGCGTTGGGGTGTGTCCCTTTCGGGCATCGTCGGGCATTGCCATTTCGGCCCGCAGGCCTAGGAGTCGAATCGGCCGGTCCGCTTCGATTCCGGTTGCGAGGTCTAAGACCCGCGCGAGGATTACGTTCCGGTCGAATGTCTCGGGCATCTTCCTCGCGTGGGTCTTGGTGAAGAACGGCGCGTACCGAACCTTGAGGGTCAGCCCAACCACGGGCCGTCCCTCGGCCACAACATCCTCAAGGACACGCGCTGTCAGCTCCCTCACGGCGTCGTCCACCTGAGCAGGCTCGGTTAGGTCCCGCTGGAAGGTGGTCTCCCTGCTATGCCCGCGGGCAACCCACGGGGTGTCGTCCACAACGCTGGCTCCATCCCCCCGTCCGAGCTCCGCGTACCAAGGTCCCATCTTGGGCCCGAACTCCGGGACCAGGTCCTGGGGGTCGGACGCGGCGAGCTCGGCGACTGTGTGGATGCCGAGTTTGGCCAGCCGGCCCGACACTTTTGCTCCGACGCCCCACAGGTCCTTGGTGGGATGGCTGCCCATGACCTCGAGCCAGTTCCCGGAAGTGAGACGGAAGACGCCAGCCGGCTTGCCGAAACCGGTGGCGACCTTGGCCCGGACCAGGGTGTCACCGATGCCGACGCTGCAATGCAGGTCCGTTCGCTCCAGTACAGCGGCCTGGACCTGCCGGGCGTAGGCTTCCGGATTCTCTGTCTGAGTGCCTACAAAGGCTTCGTCCCAACCCAGCACCTGCACCGTAGCGCCGGGCTGCGCGCGCAGGGTAGCCATCACCGTTTCAGACGCCGCGAGGTAAGCCTCCTGATCGACGGGGAGAATCACAGCGTCTGGCACTTTCCGGGCCGCAATGCGCAAGGGCATTCCGGAACCCACGCCGAACGCCCGGGCTTCGTAGGATGCGGTCGACACCACAGCTCGTTCCGTGGGGTCGCGCCGACCGCCCACAATGATCGGCTTGCCCGCAAGCTCCGGCCGCCGGAGCACTTCGACCGCCGCGATGAACTGGTCGAGATCGACGTGCAGCACCCACGGGATTCCGCTCACGCCACCAGTCTGCCCTAAACATCCCTAGCAAGCATCGCCACCGAGCTAGTGGCTTTCGTTGGTGTGGTTAACTCAGAGGACTGCGCCCGGCCCGGTTCGGCTTGGAAGGCGCCACACGGTTCTTGGGGGAACATGAAGTCGCTTCGATCGTCCATGTCCTCGTTACTGGTGGTTGTCGCACTGTCAGCGTGCACGTACACCGACCAGCCGGAGGGCCGGGCCAGCACCACTGCCGCCGCGGCCACCTCCTCCCCTGCCGCATCAGCGCCCGCCCAGCAGTCGCAGATCTTCACGGGCAAGTTCGTGTCGCAGGCGGCCACGACTCAGGGCACAGTTCGCCTGAATGTCACCCCCACCAAAGTGGAGTTGGAACTGGAGGACTTCTCCACCGGCGACGGCGGTGACCTTTACGTGCACCTCAACCCCGGCAAGTTGGGTCCCAACGCTGCCGGAGAAATGGTGCTGAGTTCCTCCCAGATGTATGTGGTCGCGCCGCTGAAGGCACGGACCGGTGCCCAGTCGTACGATTTGACCCCGATGTGGCCAGGCCTGCCGGAGGTCCAGAGCGTCACGGTCTATCAGTACAGGGCCCAGGTCCAGCGTGCCTACGGCACCGCGAACCTGGTCAGACGCAAGCCGTAGTCGCCGCGCGGGCTCGTCAGAGCTTTGGCCCTAATCGTCCGCGCCGGGCGACACGACCGTCCCCGCACTGCCGTCCACGATTACGCGCTGCCCTTCGGCCAGGATGCCCGTCCCCGTGCCGGTCCCCATCACCGCTGGGATTCCGTACTCCCTCGCCACAATTGCCGCATGGGAGCCGAGCCCTCCCAAATCGACCACGACGGCGGCGGCGCGCTGGAACAGGGGCGTCCAGGACGGGTTCGTGTACGGACAAACGAGGACGTCGCCGCTGCGCAGCCGGCCAAACTCGTCCGGTCCCCTGATGATCCTTACCGGCCCCTCGGCGCGGCCGCGGCTGGCCGGCGTGCCGGAGACCAGGACGCCGGCTGCGCGACGGCGGTCCCTGAACAGCAGCGCGGTGTCCAGCAGCGGAACGCCCTCGAGTTCGTTACGCTTCGCCGCCCTGGCCAGCACGAGCGGCCGGTAACGCTGCCGGACGGAAGCCGGCAGCGCACCGCCGTCCGTTATTGCCTCCAGTTCCTCGAACCGCAGGTGGTAGACGTCCCTGGCATCATCAATCACGCCGGCGGCAACGAGGCGCCGGCCAAGTTCCCGGTACGCGCGGCGCATGGGCGGGATGACCTTGGTGGCGTAGAAGTGACTGTCCTCGCGGAATGCCATGCCAGCCCGGGCATCGCCGACGGCGGCCAGCACCTGCCGCCGGACGGGCCCGAAGCGAAGGAACGGATGACGCTTCAGCTCCGCAAGTGCCGCCCCGGTCTGGTCTGCCGTGGGGGGCCGCTGGCCCAGAAGCGCTTTGACGAGCCCCAGCACCACCTCCGGAGCGTCGGACCAGGTGGGTGAACTGCTCAGAACCACGCTGACGGTTTCACGGTTCCCGTATTCGCGCAGGAACGCAGCGAACGCCTCACGGAACGTGGCGTGTGCCGGATCCGCCTCCACCAGCTGCAGCAAGGCCGGTTCATCGGATGATGCAAAAGCGCTGGCCAGCCCGGGGTCCGCACGAACCATCGCGGCCAGCTGCTCAAGGGACCGGTTTGCCTGGCTCGTCATGGTTTCCGCACCCGCGATCAGGGCGGAGGCCAGCTTCAGCCTGCCCAGCAGTACGAGCATCAGGCGCAGCCGAAGCATCGGCAGGAAGATGCCCGGCAGGTAGGCGCTGCGCAGGTCGGTGATGCCCCGCATCGTGGTGAAGGATTGCCGCGCAAGGCCCACAACCTCTGACCAGCGCAGGGGTTCCGGGTCCCGTCCGTTCAGCCGGTCCACCTGCTCCAGAAAAGTGATGAACCGGGAATCGCTTTTCCAGCCGGCCATCTTGAACTGCTGCGCACGGCGGACCAGGGTCAGCGGCGCGGCCAGGGTCCGCACCGTGAGGCGGGGAACGGGCGGCACCAGCCGGACCACCACGCCGTCTTCCTCGGGCAGCAGCTCCTCGACCCTGGGGAATCGCACTCCGACGCTCCCGGCCATCCGGTGCAGCATGGCCAGGATCCCCTGCTCCATCCAGCCGGAGACATCCAACGGGTAGGGCCGTTCCTGGAACATTTCGACGAAGAACGGCCCCACCCGGCGCTGCACCGCGTTGAGCCGCAGCGGCTGCGGCGGCAGCGCCGTCATGGGCCTCGACTGCAGGACATGGATCCGGCCGCCGGCCAGCGCCCACTCGATGTCCTGCGGCCGGCCAAAATGCTTTTGCGCCCTGCAGGCAAGGCCAGCCAGTTCCCTCAGTTGGTCCGCGGTCAGGGAAGGGACCTCGCTCCGGCTGCCGGGCTGCTCCCGCGTGCCGCCGGCTGCGTCGGGGCTGATCACCACCTCGCCGCCGCCGGGAACAAAGCTAAGGATCTTGCCCGTGCGGGCCAGCACATAGTGTTCCGGCGTCACCCTCCCTGAAACCACCGCCTCCCCCAGACCCGAACTGGCGTCCACAACGATCTCACTGCGCTCACCCGTGACCGGGTTCGCCGTGAACATGACGCCTGCGACGTCGGCCGGCACCATCTTTTGGACGACGACGGCGATCGCCAGGTCCCGCGGGTCCCCCTGCCGCCCTCGGTAGGCGATGGCCCTGTCGGTCCACAGGGACGCCCAGCAGTCCGCGACCGCCTTGGCCACGGCCTCCTCGCCGACGACGTTCAGGAACGTGTCCTGCTGGCCGGCGAACGCTGCCCCGGGCAGATCCTCCGCGGTGGCGCTGGAACGGACAGCCACGGCTCCGCTGCCCAGGGCCGTGTATGCCGCGTCAATCTCCGCCCGTAAAGCCGCGGGCATGCCAAAGCGGGCGAACAGCGCGCGGAGGGCGCCGCCGTCGGCCATGTTGTGATCCATGCCGTGCAGGGCCGAACCGAGTCCCGTCTCGACGAGCAGCGATCGGTAGGCATCCGTGGTGATGACGAATCCCGGAGGCACCGGGAACCCGTGCTGCAGCAGTTCACCCAGTGCTGCGCCCTTCCCGCCGGCGGTCGCAAGGTCTACGGCACCGAAATCAACGAGGGGGCGGATTGCCTTTCGTGTCATCCGGGACTCCTTGTGGCGGGGGCAGCGTCGTTGCTAACGCACGCCCGCACGGCCGTCCGGGCCTGTAAAAGATACTGCACCGCGCCGTTCCCCGCATAGAGATTGAGCGTCGAAAGTGGCCTTCGCCGCCGCGGATGCGCGACGTTACGCATGCCTCTTGACCCCTCCCGGCATCGGGACCACACTCGTTACTGATTAACCATTTTAGAAATTCGTGAATTCCTGTCGACGCCTCCTCCACACAGCGCGGTGGCCGGAACGGGACAGTGACATGTTGACGGGCCAGTGCCGCGATGGAGGGCAGGTGGGCATGAGTACGTAAGCGATGCTTTTTGCCGATGTCTGCACGTCCTGCGGCGCCGTACGGCGCGAAACCCGGCGGCCGCTGTCCATTTATGCAAGGTCTCAAATCTGAGGAGCACCTCATGGCCCAACGGCCGATTGTTCAGTGGTGGAATGAGCTTGATGAGCCCACAAGGAAGTGGCTCGTCGAAAATCCCGGCTGCGTTGTCCTTCCACGGACCGTGGCAAACGTGGTTCACCAGGTCTCGGGCGGCCACGTCGCCCAGGACCAGCACGGCGAACTCCAGCTTTCACAGGCGGACCAGTCCTTCATCAGGGCGAAGTGCAAAGCGGCAGGAGCATCCGCCCGCAAACACGCGTGAATCCATCCGCCGGTTGAGTTGAGGCAGACCTAGCGGCTTATGGTCAAGGCCTTCGCCGGCAATACACACGAGACCCGCAGCAGGAGATCGACGGCGGCCCCCGCCGCCCGGTTGTTCCTGCCGGTATCGTCGCACCAGTCGATGTTGTACGGCACTGCCGTCACGGCTGCCTCGCCCGCGACCGTCCGGGCGGGGACGACGAACGTGTAGGAAAAGCCGCCGCCGTCGTTCATTGCCGACGTGGCGTTGACGACCTTCGCCCCCGAGGAATCTGTCACGCTGATTTGGATCCGGGCGTTAGGGCCGTAGCGGGGATTGCAGCCGGCGTCCGGCGCTGTGACAGTCACGCTCTCCCCCGGCTTAGCCGCTAACGGATTCAGCGAGTATGCCGGCGGGAAGCAGGGCGGCTCCCCCGCCGGGGAGGGCGCACAACCCACAGACGCAATAACCACCAGTGCGCTGACTGACGCAGCGGCCGCGAGTTTCAGACTCTGCCGATAGGGAGCCACACCGCCATTATGGCCCCCAAACCGCACAACGGAACGGGGACCGCCTGCAACAGGCGGTCCCCGCATCCTTGGTTACTTCGGATCAGCGGCTAATAGGTATCACCGCGTCCCGGTGGTGAAGGTCCAGTTCCGCGAGAGGAACGGGTTGTTCGCCAGGTCACGGACGGACGATATGGCCATGGTGTAGGTCCGGTTCGCCGCCAGGGTTACCGACGGGTTCAGCGTCACTGTCCGGGTCGCGTTGTTGTAGCTCACGAC